>CACZCD010000187.1 GCA_902779565.1 uncultured bacterium
TGGCGTGCGAGAAGCGGGTGGATTCCAGCACCGCTGAAGGGATGCTCGTGCTGAACGGCCAGCTGATGGTGGCGAGCGGCATCCGCCTTTCGCCGCCGGAGGACAAGAAGCACCAGCGCTGGAGCGCGCGGTTGCGTCCGCTCAAACTTTCGCAAGAATGAGAAGCACTGCTAAAAGGATGAGATGCTTGCCAAAGAAATGAGAAGCGCTGCCACAAGAACTCTCCCCCTGAGACAGGGGGAGTGCCCCGGAGGGGCGAGGGGGTATGATTCTGCCGCCCGTCATACTCCCCCGGCCTTCGGCCACCCCCTCTATCTTAGAGGGGGAGTTGTTTACTAATCTTTACCAGCCATTAGCTTAGAGGGGGAGTTTTCTAATCCTTATCAACCATCAGCTGCCAACTTATAGGCAAGCGTTAGTTTTCAGAATCATACAATTCAAAACAGGAAAGGTTACGAAAATGAAAAAACTCATAGTAGGAATGGGACTCTCGCTCGTCGCCGCGACTTCGCTGGCCGGGCTTTTGGATGGCGCGTGGCTGAAGGGCACCACGGACAAGGATCCGCTGACTTATCGCCCCGGCGAGACGATGACGTTCACCCTCACGCCGCAGGGGCTTGACGGCGCGGTGCCGGCCGGGGAATACTTCTTGGACTGGAAGCGTTCGGACGATTATGGCGCGACGGAGACGGGACGCGAGCCGTTCACCGGTGCGCCGTTCGTGTACCGGACGAAACTCGACAAGCCGGGGTTCGTGCGCCTTGAGGCGTATGTCGTGGACAAGAACGGGAAGCGCTACACCAAGAAGTTCCTGGGTGACGCCACCACGCCGGAAGGGCGCCGCGCGATGAACGAGTTCGAGCGCCGGAAGAAGGCCGTGTTCTTCGACGGCGGCGCGGGCGTCTCCATCGAGGCGCTCACCACGCACGAAGAGCCGAAGGATTTCGACGCGTTCTGGGCGAAGCAGTACGCGCGCCTCGACCTCGTGCCGATCCAGGATGCGAAGATCGAGCTCGCAAGCCCGAACCCGAAGGCGCGTCTGTACGCCGTGCGCATCGACTGTGCGGGTCTGCGGCCCGTGACCGGCTATCTGACGGTCCCGAAGGCCGTCGATGACGGCGCGACGTTCCCGTGCCGTCTGGAGACGCACGGCTACAGCGGCGACCGGTGCACGCACTTCAAGCCGGGTTGGTGCCGCGACAACGAGATCGTGCTCAACATGAACGCACACGGTCTGAAGCTTGTGGAATTCGGCGCGACGGAGGCCGACACGAAGGCCCTCCGCTGGGAGGTCCGTTCGCACGATCAGGCCTATGCGTTCGACGCGAAGCAGAACGAGGATCCCGAGGTTGCGTACTTCAACGGCATGGTGCTGCGCGTCAAGCGCGGTCTCCAGTACCTCAAGACGGTCAAGGGCTGGAACGGCAAGGATCTCATCGCCGCCGGCGGCAGCCAGGGCGGACTCCAGACGATCTGGGCGGCCGGCTGCGGCGAGGGCGTGACGCGCGCCGAGAGCAGCATCACCTGGTGCTGCGACATGTACAACAACAACATTCGCCGCGAGCGCAAGATCTCGAGCGACGGCTGGTACATCCCGTGGACGGAGTCGATGGGCTACTACGACGCCGCGAACTTCGCGAAGCGCATTCCGGCGCAGACCTGCCACACCTTCATCACGCGTGCGGGTCTCGGCGACTATTGCTGCCCGCCGATGGGTCTCGCGAAGCTTTGGAACAACATCCCCGGCAACAAGGAGATCAGATGGGTGCAGGGGTCCGAGCACGGCTACGTGCCACCCGAGTATGAAGGCCGCGACTTCGTCCGCGAAGTGAAGTAGCCGGACAGAGGGGCTTGTTTGCGTTGTTGGGGATATGCTATAATGCTTGACGTTTGGAAAGAATGAAAGGGAAAGTGATGAATACTCCTCGTCTTGTGTTGTTCGCCTGGATGCCAGTCACCATGGCCGTGAATGCGGAAACCATCCTGTGGCACCACTTTGACGAACGTTCGCCCGGCGAGACGGCGCAGACGACGGATGTGTTCGTCAATTCCGCCTCGTCCGACTACAGCAGCGGTGCGGCGTACTCCATCAACACGGGTACCACGCTGGGTTCTGACCCTGACTTCATGCCGACCTTCGCTCCGCCTTGCTATCGGGAGGCCATCTACGATCCGATTAGCGGAGAGGTGTACACCAATACCGCCTCGATCAGCTTCCGCACGGAAGGGACGTCAAGCGCGCTGGCGGGCGGGGCCGTCATCATTCAGGACGATCCGGCGCTGCGGCTCACGAACTTCACTGTGGAATGCTTCGTGTGCACGACGGGCGGTGCGTTCAATCTCATCGCCCCGATCGTCGGCAAGATCAACAATGGCGGATTCACGAGTGAAGCGTGGCAGATTGGGGTCCTCCAGAACGGCAAGATGTTCATGCGCTTCGACCGGCAGAACTCCGCCACGGGCGGCGAGGGGACGCATGTGATCACGAACGGCGACTGGCACCACGTCGCCATTACGTGTTCCTACAATCAAGACGCCAACCAGTCCACGTACACGATGTATGTCGATTACGAGCAGGATTTCCAGCATACCTTGAACGCGCCAATTACATACTTCACGAGCAACGATAATAACATCTACGTTGGCGGCTATAAGAATGCCGGGCGTAAGTTCAACGGACAGATCGACGAACTTCGCCTCACGGACACCGCTTTGCTCCCGAATCAGTTCCTGCGCAGGGTCTTGCCCCCGTTCATATCCGACGAGACGCTTGTGTGGCTTCCGTTCGACGGCACCAACGGCACGCCCGGCACGGCTTGCCGAAACTATGCGTTCAGCCCTGTGACCGCCACGCTGAAGCAGAAGGGGGATGCCCCGGACTCCATCTATTCAAACGAGGTGGTCTCGGCCACGCTGCGCGACGACTGCAGCCAGCCGCCGTCCTGGGATAATGCCACCTCCCTCTTTCTCCAGACGAACGGAACCGCCGGAAACGGTTCGTATCTTTCGCTCAAATCCTATGCGTATGCAGCAACGGACCTTACCGTGGAGATGTTCTTCAAGACCGCCGGAAAAATGAAGAGCGGTGAATCCCAGACGCTGTTCAAGCTATCCAACGTGCCGACTTTACAGGTGACGCTCGACAATTTGCATCCTGGTCAGATCTTCATGGTGTACTCCGATCTGAACAAGGAGTCCCCGTGGACTCATGCCGGTGTCGTAGGATCCGATCTCGATGACGGCAAATGGCACCAGATGGCGGTGGTGTACGACGCCGGACGCGGCACGCTGAAGTTTTACGTGGACTATGTGCTGATGAACTCAGTCACGAACGTGAGACTCTCGACCGCATCGGATTCTGTCGGTGTGGGCGGCACGCCTCAAGGAACCCAGCTTTTCCATGGCTGGATAGACTCCGTGCGTTTCACGAAGCGCGCCCTTGATCCAAGTTCGTTCCTGTTCTCGTCTGAGCGGGTTTATTCTGTGCAGGAGGGTTTGCTGTTTCATGCCCAGTTTGACGAAGATTATGAGGCGTTCACCGGTGAGGTTGTGATCTCCGGCAAGGGCTATGCACACGATGAAGGCGCAGGCGATACGGCACCGACGTTCTCGGACAATGTGAAATACGCCGAGCTCCTCTCCGACGGGGCGGGTGGAAGCAACGTGTACACCAACAAAGGTTCGATTCATTGCCATGGCTCCACGGTATTCTTCCCGTACGTGACCGCCATCGGCAAGGTCGATCACACGGCCGAGCTCTTCTGCAAGTTGTCGTCGCTTCCCAAACTTGCCGGTGTCGTGCGCGTGAACGCCAATTCGGGCGGGATTGACTACAGTTACCCCGTGTGGGCCTTCTACGCGGGCGATCTCACCAAGTTCACCTTCCGCTTTTCAACGGTGACCAACGGCTACCTGAACACGGAAAGGTATCTGAACACGACCATACCGATCTCTCGTCTCTGCGACGACACGTGGCACCATCTCGGGATCACGGTGCAGTCGGTGGATGATGGGGCGAACACGCAGGTGACCGTTTACATCGATGGTGAGCAGGAGTATGAGGGGAAGATGTCCGGCCCGGTCTATAGCGCCGCCGGCAACAGCGTGGCCATTGGTTCGGCCTCGCAGCATGCAGCCGGTGCGCCTACCGGATATATTGACGAGGTGCGGATCATGCGTGGCGTTCTGCCGCCGAGCCGGTTCCTTTGCCGGTACAAGCGGCCGAAGGGCCTTGTGATGCAGTTCAGGTAAGGGTGGAACATGAGAACGACATTTGTCTTGGCCGGATTGTTGCCGCTGTTGGCGGTCGCGGCTGAACTGTTGCCCAGCGGAGACTTCGAGTGGGCGGCGAAGGGCGAGAAGGCCGGATGGCGGACCTCGTCGCAGGCTGGCTGGTTGTTGGCGCCTGGCGAGGGGCTGAATGGGTCGGCCGCAATCGGCGTGGAGGATGCCGGTACGAACAACTGTAAATGGCTTTCGCCGTCGGTCATGCTTGAGCCGTCGCGTGTGTATGGCTTTTCTGCGCAGGTGAAGATTTCTGGCGGTGGTGGGCTGACCATCGGTACGCCAACCGTGAACGTGACGGATCATGGCGGCGACACGGGTGGTAAATGGGAGGAGCGGCGCACGGTGGTGTTCTCCTCCGACTATTCGAAGGTCTATCCCGAGACGTTCCGTCTGGGCGAGTACCACGTCAACGGGAAGGTGCTTTTCGACGGCGCGCGCGTTGTGCCGCTGAAGGTCGTCTATGCGCAGAAGGACGGGCTGGAGCTTGGGCATGGGGAGCGGATGGCGGGCAACCGATACGTCTTCAATTCACAATGGGTGAACATCGCCCGCATCCATGCGCGCCCGCTCCATGCGCTGAAGGGGCTGATGTTCAACACGGACCACTGTGATGCCGGCGGCGGCTCGTACATCGTCTATCGGCACGGACTCGCCGGGCGCTCGTTCCGGTCCGCCGCCGTGACGTTCTCCGCGGCATCGGTCAAGAATGGCGCGGTCATCGAAGCGAGTGCGGATGGCGAACGCTGGACCCGGGTCGCCGCGCCCACGAATTTTCCGACGGAGGGATTGCGGGTGGAGATCCCCGCCGCGCTCCTGCCGGCCGCGCAGCTCTTTGTGCGGCTGACGGTGGCGCCGAAAGGCTGGATGCGCCTGCTCGGCTACTCGTTCTCCGGCGAGGTGGATGGCGCGTCCGTCTATCTGGCGGGCTCGTCGCGCTATGTGGATGCCGTAAACGGTGAGGAATTCACGCATGTGGATGCGCCCTGCTTCTACACCACGGGATACGGCGCGCGGCTTGACGTGAAGGACATGCCGTTCGCCGCGTGGACGGCGCTCGCCGGCTGGAAGGTGCCGAAGGCTCATCCGCTGCCGGAGGCGCAGACAAAGGCCGTGCGCGTGGCCGCCGCTGCGAACGAGGCCGAGGCGGTGCAGCTTGTGCTTCGTCCCACGGAGGACCTGGCCGGTGCGCAGGTTTCCTGCGACGGCGATCTGCGGCTTGGTGCGTGGTTTGGGTTCAAGACCATGGCGACGATTCCCGCCTCGGCGGTGGAGGTGTTCCGCGTGGGCTATGTGCCCATTGTGCGCGTGAAGGACCGCGTGGGTTGCGCGGACGACTGGCCCGATACGCTTCTGCCGCAGGAGGCCAAGCCCACGGCCTTTACGCCTGCGGAACTGAAGAAGGACGAGAGCGCGCCCTACTGGGTGCGCGTGAAGGTACCCAAAGGCACGCCGCCGGGCGTGTATCGCGGCGAACTCAAGGTGGCGTGTCGGCGTAAGGCGGGTGACGGTGCGATGTGCCGTGTGCCGTTTGAGGTGGAGGTGTATGGATTCACGCTTCCCGACCGGATGACCATCCGCACCGGGTTCGGTCTCGGAACCTCATACATCGATCGCTACCACCGGCTCAAGAAGCTAGAAGACAAACGGCGCGTCTATGGACTGTATTTTGAATCGCTGGCGGCGCACCACGTATCGCCTTACGATTACACACCCGGCGTAAAATGGAAGACGGTCTGGCGCAATGGCGAGCCGGTGATTGACTGGGCCGACTGGGACGCCGCGATGGAGGATGCGCGCCGACGCTATGGGTTCACGGACTTCCGTCTTCCCGGTCCGCTCGGCCTTGGCGGCGGCAACGAGGCCGAGAGCTTCCCCGGCATCGTGCCCGGGCTCGGCATCAAGAGCGACAATCCAGACTACGAGAAGTACGAGGCGAAGTACCTGAAGGCGATAGAGGCGCATCTGAAGGCGAAGGGGTGGCTCAAGGATGCCTACGTATATTGCTACGACGAGCCGCGGCGCGGGGCGGATAAGCTCGTGAAGGCGGGGTTGTCGCTCGTCGCGAAGCATGCACCCGGACTCGACCGGCTGCTGACGGCGCCCGTGCGCGATTCGCTTGTGGGTGGGCCGAACATTTGGTGCCCGATTGCGCGCGATCTCCATCTGCCCGGAGCGGCGGAGCGGCGGGCGGCGGGCGACCGTTTCTGGTGGTACGTGTGCATGTTCCCGAAGCCGCCGTACCCGTCGCTTTTCATTGACCATCCGGGCGTGGACCTGCGTGTGTGGCTGTGGCAGAGCTGGCGCGAAGAGATGGAGGGTATCCTCATCTGGAACACCACTTGGTGGACGAGCAACCTTGCGTATCCGGATCCGAAGCGTCCGCAGAATCCATATTTGGACGCGACGGCGTGGAGTCCGCGCTATCCGGGCGTTGGGGCGTCGAACGGCGATGGACGATTCTTCTATCCGCCGGCGGATGCCTGCGCCGCGTTTGACGAGGGACGAGAGATTGGGCCTGTTTTGGAGCGGCCCGTGGAAACCATCCGTCTGGAATACATCCGCGACGGCATNNNACTCGACCCAACCAATCCGCTTCTCAAGGTGCCGCCGGAGGTCAGTGCCTCGCCAACGGAGTTCGCAATTGATCCCGTCCACATGGAACGGCACAGGGAAAAGCTCGCAAGGGCCATCGCCTCAAGGGTTGGGTCGTCTTCCACGAAGCAGTAGTTTCAGATTGAGGTCGTCAAATGAAAGGGGAGTGAAAGATGAAGCTGTCAAAGAAGCGTGCGGCCATTCAGAGGGCCATCCACAAGGCGCTTGCGTCCGGCAAGGCGTTGGGCGGACTGATCGTCGGCCTTGCCGCCACGGTTGCGGGCTGTCGTGACCACCACTCGCCCGCGAATACGATGGGCGACTATCCCGCGACGCAGCCGCTGCAGCAGGAAAACACCCAACGGAATTGCCGTGCGATTCCCGGCGAACCGCCGGAGCCGCAGCCGGCCAAAACGAATGTCGTGAACGAGCGCAAGAAACGCAAGGCGAACCGCTTCATGGGGAAGGTGCCTGCATCGCCTGGGAAGGCGCCTGCATCGCCTGACGACGACACGTCCAAGTAATGCGCTATCCGCAGCACATGACCTTGGAGTTGACGGCGAAGTGCAACTTCCGCTGTCCGTACTGCTATTGTGTGTGGCATGAATACCCCGCGCTCGCGAAACCCGAGCTGGATGCGGCGGGCTGGAGGACAATCCTCGAGAAGTGCGCGGCGGACGGCGTGGACGACGTTCTCTTCACGGGTGGCGAGGCGTTGCTGCGGCGCGACCTTTTTGAGATTCTCGACCATGCCCGGCGCGTTCTGCCGAAAGCGCGGCTCTCGCTCTTCACGAACGCCAGCCGTCTTGACGAAGCGCTGATCAGGAAGTTCAAGCGGCGGAAGATCTCGCTCGCGACATCGCTGCAGGGGCTTGCCACATACGGCGCGATGACGGGGACGCGCCGGAGCTACAAGCGGCTGCTCGCCGTCCTCGCGAAGGCTGCCGAGCTTAAATGGCCGATGGCGGTTTCCATGACGATCACGAAAGCGAATGCCGGAGAGGCGGCGGACATGTTCGCGGCGGCGGCGCTTTCCGGGGCGAGCGCGATTCAGGTCGGACCGGTGATTCTGGGCGGACGCGTGGTGGCGAATCCGTCTTTGATGCTCTCACGCGCCGCGTGGGAAGGGGTCAAACGCCGCATACGCGCATTGCCGGATGCGCACGTGCCCTACACGTTCTGCGACGAGTTCATCTGCTCCTGCCGCGCTGACACGCCCAAACTGCTGCTCGACAAATGGGAAGACAGGAACCGTACGCCGTGTTCGGCAGGCAAGTCGTTTGGAGTCATCGGTCCAAACGGTCTCTACCGCACCTGTCTCCACACGCTCCCAAAGGGTGGCATAGGGGCTGGCATGGGGGCTTGAACAAAACGACAACTTTTGCTAAAATTTGCGCATAAAAAAGGAAAGGTGTAGCGAAAATGAAAACGAACCATTTCTTGTCCTTATTTGCGGCGCTTGCCACTGCGAGTTCGCTTCCCGCTGCGACTACGCTGGTGACGGACGCCAATCTCGCGGACTACACGGGTGCATCCTCGATCTCCATTCCCGCCGGCGACACGCTGCAGTTCAGCGGCATCACGTCGGAGTACACGCTCTCCGCGCCGATCTCGGGCGGCGGCACGCTGCTGATCACGGATAGCGCGAAGGTCGCCACGCTCGCGGGCGACAACTCGTCCTTCTCGGGCGCGCTTCTCGTCACGAACGCGAACGTCACCGTCGGGCACGTCCACGCGCTCGGCTCGGCGACGGTGAATGTCCTCACGGACGATTCGGTGACGAGGGAGTTCCTGTTCGCCGCGACCGGCGATTTTCCGAACGACATAACGATCGACCAGAAATCCATTAAGGTTGGGACAACCGCCTTCCGCTACAGTGTGGCGACCGAGCATACCGTCACGAACTCCGGTACGGTCACGTTCGTCCTGAATGGCAGCAGCTCCACGCCACGGCTAGAGATCGGAACGTCGGGCAATGCACGGGCCGGTCGTCTCGTCTTCGCAGGGACGCTCAACAAGAACGGCTACATGTATCTTTACGGTCCTGTAACGCTGGCGAAGTCGCTGGCGTCCACCACGGGATTGGGGACTGGCGGCAACTTCTTCATCAACCAGAATTGCGATGCGATCCTCGAGAAGGACTTCTCGTCGTTCTTCTCTTCGGCCATGCAATGCGCGAAGGGAACACTCCGCTTTGCCGCAGAGGACTGCTTCACGAGCAAAACTCTGGCGGTGGGCACGACCTCTTCGCCGACGCAGACCATCCAGCTTGACGGATACGACCAGCACTTCAAGACGGTGCAATCGCCGATAGGGAGCACACCGGGCAACACGGCGCAGATCTACACATCCTCCGAGCCGGCGACAATGACGGTGACACATCGGATCATGCATTCGGATAGCAATAGCAGCGTCGCCCCCGCCTATGTCCGGTTCGCCGACCATCTCTCGTTCGCGTATGATTCGGACGGCGCAAGCGGAGCCTTCTGCATCCTCAATACGTACGGATCGAACAAGAACACCACCGATGGCTCCATCACGGCGCTCAACGGCACGATCCATCTCGGTGACAACATGCAGTTCACGGCGCTCTCGGCACTCGTCGTCACGAACAGCGGCTCGATCGCGCTTGCGACGGGAAGCTTTCCGACAACGTGCGATGTCTATCTTTCCGGCTCGGGCAAGCTGATCCTCTCGAACGACGTGACGCTTTCAGTGAACCGCGTGTTCTACAAGGTGAATGATGAGTTTGTACAGGCGAACGCGGGTGACTACACGGCTGGAGCGGAAGGTGTGTCGGCCTACCTTGACGGCGAAGGCACACTCTCTGTGCAGACAAGTCCGCCCGTGACTGGGATCAACTATCACTGGACGAGCGCGAGCGACACATCACTTTCGCCGGCGGCGAACTGGGAGGAAAATCAATCGCCTGACCTCGCGAACGGTGCGGCGTACTTGCACTTCAGCGCCGGCACGCCCGCCGCAGAAGCGGCAGGCGACATCACGGTGTACGGTCTCGACTTCACGCGCGGAACCGACTTCGCCTTTGGCGGCGCGGGGAACACGGTATCGGTGGGGCTTGGCGGCGTCACGGTCGCGAACACCGACGGCGAGGCGGCTCACGCGGTCACCATCGCGCCGAGATTGAATGTCACCGAGTTGACGCCGTGGACCGTGGGCGGCAATTCGGCGCTGACTCTTGCGGGCGGAATCTCGTCTGCGTTGAGCGGGACGACGCTCATGATCTCCGGCGGCGAGACGACGGCGAGAGGGAATGCGGTGACGTTCGCGGGGGATTCCTCCCAAAGCGCGATGGCGGTGGCCGTCTCGAATGTGGCGCGCGTCGTGGTGGCGAGCGAGACGGCGCTACCGGCTCAGGGGCTTGTGACGTACGACAAGATTCCCGATTTCACTTCCGTGACCTCAAACGGTGCGCCCGTGGAGATCCGCGACATCGCGCACACCTTCTCCAGCGAAAGCGAGGTGTTCTGGAGCAACGGGGTGTTCCGGCAGACGGGTCCGCTCATTCTGCGGTCGAGGTCGCATCGCGCGCAGATCAACATAACCGGTGGTGAGGTGCAGCTTCTCGGAGGACTTGAGTGCGATGGGGCGCGTCAGGGGTTTTGGCTTTACGGCGACGGGAAACTGCGTCTCGCTGGTACGCTCAAGGACTGCGGATCGGATCTCGAGTTCCGTGGAAGGGCTTCTGGCAAGATGAACGAGATCCGTTCGACCGCCAAGACGACAAGCGCGATGCGTGCGATGTACATAGGTCGGGTCACGTTCATCTGTGAGGCGGAGAACGTGCTGCCTTACGGAAACGGAAGCGACAGCTCGCCGTCTGTCAGCTTGGGAATCCAGTCCGATTACGCTTTGGAGGAGGTGTACGCGAAGGTGGACCTGAACGGTTACGACCAGCAGGTGAACTGCATGGCGGTGCCTTCGTACGCGAGCATGGACCTGATCGCTGGGGCGCATGCCGTGATCACGAGCGCCGTGCCGGCCACACTGACCCTGAAGAGGGGTTCCGGCAATGCGCAAATCAACAAGTTCTCCGGTGCGGTGAGCCTTTCGCTCGACTGCGGTGCGTCATCCGGGAAGACCTTCACGCTCACGAACGTCGTTTCCGACACGACGGGCGACCTGCTGGTGAAGAGCGGCACGCTCGTGTTCGCGTACGGCGCGGGGTGGGGCGGCAGCTCGAACGTGACGGTGGCGGCGGGTGCGACGCTCCGCGTGACGGCGACCGGCGCGGCGACGGCGTTTGCGCGTGCGGACGGCGGGCCGAGCATCGTCGATCTGAAGCTCGAATCGGAAGACGGAACTTACGGCAAGCTCGATCTCGGAGGCAACGTCTCGGTGCATACGTTCAGGATCGGCGACACGTTCCTGCCGGCGGGTGACTACGGCTCCACGGAATCCGGCGCCGCGAACGCGAACGATAACCACTTCACCGGCACGGGCGTGCTGCATGTGCGGCGTTCCGGCCTTTTCTCGACTCTGCGGATGGTCATAAGGTAGGTTTGGAAGTTTAGAGGTTTGGAAGTTTAGAGGTTTGGAAGTTTGGAGGTTTACCAACTACCAACTATCAACTACCAACTATCGATTTATGGTATAATTCGCGGCACTTAAAGGGATGTCATGCGATGAAAATAAAGATAGTTGTCCTGTTGGTGCTGCTTCTTTCGGGCCTGTTCTGTTTTTCCGCTGCGGCGGAGAATACGGAAGGGCTGAAGTCTCGCATGTTCGACCTGACGTATGCCTCGGCTATTGAGGTGGCGGAAAACTTC
>CACZCD010000188.1 GCA_902779565.1 uncultured bacterium
CACCTCGATCATCACGTTCCCGGGAAACTTCCGGAACGTCTTCGGCGGATCGATCGTGGGGCCGTAGCAGATGATGTTGACCCGCTTGCCGGGGCGCAGCTTCTCGATGCGCTCGGCGACGCGCCGGTGGAGGATCCAGAGCTTCTCTCCGATGGTCGTCGCCTCAGGGCCGCCGTATTTCGCGCACTCTTCGCACTCGCACCACTGCCCGCCGTCCTGCTGCGCCAGCTGCACCGTCTCGCTTCCTTCGTCCATGCGCGCGAGCAGCTCCTTCACGAGCAGGTCCTCCACGGCGGGGTTCGAGATGCAGAGCGTGGGGTTGCGATCGGGCTTGCACGTGCGCTTGCCGCCCACGAGCCCGTAGTATTCCGGATGGTCCTTGAAGTACAGCTCCGGGCGGCAGGCCGACGGATATGTATGGCCGCCGTAGGAATGGTAGCGGCCGGACCCGTAGGAGTTCGCCACGTAGTCGTAGAGCATCGTGTCATAGCGGCCCGGCGCGTAGTCGAGCGGCGGCAGATGGCGGTCGAAGAGACCCTTCGACACCTTCACGCAGCTGATCGCGGGGATGTCCTTGCCGACCTCGCCCGGCGCGAGGAACCGCACGTCCATGAACCGCTCCATGAACCGCGTGACGGCCTTCACGGTGGGCAGAAGGCACTGCTGCCATGCCGCGCTCTTCGCATCCACTCGCCGCTGGGCATCGCGCCCGAACAGGTAGATGCTGCCGTCCTTCTCGGCGATCGCGTTAGCGAAGTCCTTGAGATCTGCCGGCATCAGCCCCGCCTTCTCCGCCGCCTCCGCGCCGAGGAAGATTGCGCGCCCGCCCTTGAAGGACTTGTCGCCGACCACCTTCAGCTTCAGGCCAGCGCCCTCGTTGAACGCGTCCGCAAGCTCCTTGCCCGCCTGCTTCAGCGCCTTCACCACGCCGCCCTGGCCCTCGCTCGGCACGACGATGCAGTACGACCCGTCGATCGGCACCGCGTCCTTCGCGTCTTCGGCCCACAACGTCGCGCCCGCCAGCGCGAACGCCACAGCAATAATCGTCTCGTGTTTCATGACTTTTCTCCTCTCATTTCTCCGACGGATTCTTCAGTATCTCGCAGAACGCCGGCAGGTCAGCGTAGGCGCCGCGCCAGGTCGTGTACATGATGCCGACGGCCCCGTCCGTCCGCAGCACCACGTCCCGCCACTTCCGGGATCCCTTCAGGGGCGGTTTCTCATCGTAATAGGCCGCCGCCATCGTTCGGAACCCATGCGACGCGAAGAACGGCATCGAGATGTCGCTCTTGCGGCCGTACCAGCAGCAGATGATCAGATCCTTCGGCACACCCTTCCAGGCATCCTCAAACGAGGTGGCGCAGTTGTAGTACACCGACACGCCGTTATGATTCGGATCGAGCATGTCGCTCCAGATGTACACCTCCGCGCCGGGGTGAACCTTCTGGACGATGTTGAACACCTTTGTCACGGCATCCGCATAGATCTCCCCCATCGTCATTCCCCTCGCGCGGCAGGCGGCGCAGGTGCCGCCGTTGCGGAACTCGTCCATCGAAATGTGCCACTTCTTCGGATGCAACGCCGCTTCTGTCCGGATAGCCGAATCCTCGATATAGTCGTAGAGAGACGGTTCGCTGAGGCAAGTCGAAACCTGGCTGCCCTGCGTAACGGCCGGCGTGTGGCTGTCGAACAGGAGCCGGTCTCCCGCTTTCACCTTGCTGCCAGGCGGCAACGCAAGCGTGATGTACGCCTCTTTCCGGCGCTTCTGCGTGAGCAGATCCGGAATGACGTAGTCGCGCCCCTCCTCGTACGTCTCACCCGTAGAAGCATTGCGCAGGGCGAACGGTGCACCCGGACGCCGCAACACTCGCTCCGGCGCAATCTCGGTGAGCGTCACCTGGCGCAATTCAAAGCTCCCAGACTTCCAACCACCCATGAAACCGATATAGAGGTAAAAGGCGTCGGATTCCGCCGAACAGAAATCAAGCTCGCAACGCGTCCAATCCTGAGTAGACCGGAGATCCACCTTGCGGGCTGCCCTCTCATTGTATTTCTTTCGCGTAGCGTCCACGGCAATGACCATGAACGGTCTGTCACCGACCAGTTCCTGTGTGCGGACCTCAAACGCGTAACGGTAACGGCGATGCGGCTTTACGGACACCTTCTTGATAAGCCGGTAGTATTGCTTCTCGCGATGAAGGCCCGTCTTTGCGCTGATCGGCCGGACAGGCGCAGCAGCGACGTCAAACACAGCGTTCGTGCCCTCCACCCGGAACGGCACGCCTTCCACCGGCATTCCCTCCACCACGTTCCGGTCGTAATTCTGCATCTGGCCGTAGCCCAGCGACCACATCGTCGGAATGATCTCGATGCCGGCTTCTTCGCAGATCTCCTTGATGCGCGCAAGACGGTCGCGACGCTCTTTCGGCCAGTACTTGAGATAGTCGAACCCAAATCCGGCCATCATTCCATTCATGCCGTTCGACTTCGCCATCCAGACGATGTTCGACACCCTTGCCACGGACGACTCTTTCAGAAGTCCGTCCGTGACGTACACCCATCGGTTCGACAAGCTGCCGCCCACCGCATTCGCGGCAAGCCCGGCCATCGCAATTCCGATGCAAATCCTTCTCATTTGGAGATACACTCTCACCTACTCACCCCTCACCTCTTATCTCTCACCCCTTATCCTCCGCCTCCCACTTCGCGAACATCTCGCCGGCAAAATCCATCGAATCGATGAACTTCTGACGCGGCATCCCCGGCGTGCAGGTCACCCAAGGGCAAATCACAAATCCCTTGAGATTCTTCGCGGGGATATGCGCACGGGCATACTTCATCAGATGCTTCAGCTCGCCGCGCGTGATGCTTCCCGGATTCCTCGAATAGGTGGAGCCGTCGGGTATGAAGTCGAAGCCGAGCGCAGCCATTTCGTCGATCGACTTCGTGTACATCTTCTCCTTGGACTCGACGCAGTTCCACGGGCACATGATCACGTCCCGCGGCATGTACTTCACGAACCGGTCGTGGTCGTGCCAGATCTTATCCGAGAAGCACCACGGACGGCAACCCGTCGCGCGCACCGTATCGACGCACCGCAGGAAGTCGCGCCAGTAGAGCGCGCCGCGCCGCACCACGATGTACTCGTAGCGCCCCCAGCCACCCTGATGACCCATCGTCTCCTCATCGTAGCCGATGTGGAAGAAGCGCGGACGATCGAAGATCTCTGCGACATCACGGATCAGTTCATCGACGGTATCAAGGTATTCAGGCGAGGACACCTTATGCCGCCAGTCCTTCATCCAGGCGTTGTGCGTGGTGGAGAAGTTCAGCTTCGGAATCGGCTCGAGCCCCATCCCGCGCAGACGGTCCAGTTCGCGCCGCATCTTCTCCACGCTCCACGTGCCCTTCACAGCCAGCTCCGGATGGCTCGGGTACGCAAGCGCCTCGCCGAGATCAATCACCACCATGTTGAAGCCGTTGCGCTTCATGGCATCGATGCAGTCGCACCACACGTCGTCCTTCGCGCGCAGGTAGTCCACCCGATCCTTGAAGTCCCAACTGTCTTCGGGATTCGGCTTGTCATTCTTCTGCGGCGTACGCACGTCAGTCCACATATTGCTGCCGAGATGGATCAGCGCCGCTTTGATGAACGCCTTCTCATCCGGCCGGTAGGGCGCGATCGCCGAGCGCGCCGCACAGCCCCCCATCACCCCCGCCGCCGCCAGCGAAGAAAGCGCAATGAATTCCCTTCTCCCGGCTTCCATGTGAGTTATCCTTCCACCACTAACCACTAAGCACCAGGCACTAAGCACCAGGCACTAAACACTCTCACCGCATGATGAAAATGCTGCCCTTCACGTAATTCAGGATTATGCCGTCGGGACGGACGGTGTAGGCCCACGGAGCCGGCGGCGGTGCCGCCACGATGTTCGGCGCGGCGACGAGCCGTCCGCCCGTCACGGTCAGCACACGATGGCGGGGCGCGTTCTTGTCGAGCGCAGAATAGTCATCGCCCTCCACTGTAAGCGTCACGCCCGAAAGGTCCTGATCGCCCGAAAACACGATGGCGCGATCCGCCAGAACGTCCTCCAGCGTCGTGCGCAGCGAGAACGACGCCGGCAGCTCCGCCGCCGAGGCGTTCACGATCGATCCGCCACCCGCCGTGTACTCGATGGACGAAATGCGCGCCGCCTTTCCGTTCAGGTCGAGGACGCCGCCCCCGCCAAGGATCACCGCGCTGTTCGTAGGCACCGCCCAGTCGCAGCCCGCCTTCAGCGTGCCGCCCTTCAGCACCGTCGCGCCGCCCCACGTATTCGTGGCGTAAAGGGTGAGGTCGCCCTCGCCCGCCTTCGTGAATGAACCCGTGTTCGCGTTGTCATCCAGCACAATCTCCCCGGCATCGGAGGTGAGCGTCTTGTACACGTTCTGTCCGTAGTAGATCGTGCCGGTCGCCGAGGTGTAGCCGCAGCCGGGCGCCGTCACGATGATGCGGTCCACCACCATGTTCGTGGAATCGAAGTGCGCAAACGCCGACGCGCCAAAGCCATCGCCCGTGATGATCACGCGCGGGGAACTGATGTAGTTCACACCCTTGATCGGCTCGGCGAGCGCGATAGATTTTACGCCCTTGCCCCACGCGCCGAGGATCGGCGTGTCGAGCCGGCTGCCCGTCTTGCCATCGGTATCAATCGTCGCACCGCCGGCATAGACCGCCACGTTCGTCGCCCAAAGATCCGAGTAGTCCGTCGCCGCGCCGTATCCGAACAGGTTTCGGCTGTTGTCGCCCGCCTTGAAGGTGCCGCCGTTGAAGTTCACGCACAACACCATGTTCGTGAGGAACTCAGTTTTATTATAATATCTCGAAATGCGACGGATGCCGCCGCAGCGCATCACGCCGCCGTTGAAGTTGAAATTGTAGGTGGCGCAACTGGATCTGATGCCGACATAGATCGGTGTGTCGTGAGCATCAAACGACGCCTCGTCACCATCAAGCGTGAAGTCAACCGTGGGGCGGGTCGTGCCGCCCACACCAAACTGGATGTCCTTGGTGTAAAGATCCCATGAACCCTTCTTGATGTAGAGCGCCCCGTAGCCCTGATTGCACGATGCCATCCCAAAGTTCTCCTCCTTCGATGTGGCTCCGAACCGGTTTGTGACGGACACCTTTCCGCCATACTGCGCAAAGCAACCATAGCCATACCCGCCAATTGAGAATCTCCCGCGCGCCTCTAAGACGCCATCCAGCAGCTCGTAGTACCCACTTGTGCTGGCCGCCTGGGCCATACCCACGCCCGATGAAAGGTGAGCCGACGTTGCGCCCAGCGCGACCACATGCCCCCCACGTTGGATCACGGCCCCCTGTCCACCGCTCTTCCAAGGGCCAATTCCTTCATAGCCGCAGACGATCAGACGGTTCGAAATCACCGCGCCGTCAAGCACCTCGAGGATGCCGGGTGAATAATAGCCCACGAAGATGGATCCGCCTACAAGTCCGTCGTAACCAGATCCAAAACCTGTTTTCGTTACGTTCGAATTCTTGAAGACGGCATCTTTGACGATGACCTTCGCCTGCTTCGCCCCGTTTTGCCCAATGTAAAACGTGTTCGTGATGTGCAAGGTCGCATCCGCGCCATCGAACACGACAGTGGAGTTTGTTGCGACACTAAGATTGTCGAAGTAGAGACAAAGATCGCCGAACAGGATCGGATCGGGGCCGGTAAAGACCGCCGAGCCACCATACCAGTTGAACGGTATCGGCGTGACATTGCCGTCACCAACGAACCGTACCGATTCCTTCGTCCCGAGATAACCCGTGGCGGGCAACGTCCCCTCCTCGAGCCTGAATCTCATCGACATCTGATCGGAATCCGTCAGCTCATTCGAAAAGCGCAGTCGGCTGGAATTGCTGAACGTCGCGGCACCAAGGAATCGCACCGCGGCATCGTACGTCCAGCGGGAACCGTTCTCGCCCACCGCAAGGTCCACATAACCATAGTTGCACGTCACGGAAGAATACGCTTCGTTCGGGATCGTCCCCGGATAGCCGAGCAGCGTCGACCTTCCCGCTGCGGCGTTGTTTATGTAGGTGCCGCCCGTGTAGGAGTTGGCGGGGTTCAAAAGTGCGACACGGTTGCTGGAATTGTTGAGGGCCGTCTCCACCTTGCCTCTGCCGGAGATGGGTCCAGACACCACCAGCATGCACCGTCCTTTCGCTTCCGGGACGACATTGCTCACCTTCAACACAGAGAGGCCGGTCTCGTTCGTGAAGATGACACTCCCCACCCAGTTTGCATGGTTGGTGGCAAAACTATGCGAGACACCGTTGTTTGACGAATGCCCCAGCGTATTCGTGCCAGAAAGCCAAAGCGGACGGTTGATCGGCTTCACGCCATCCCATATCGTCAAGTGAGTTCCGCCCGTAAGAACAAACGGCCCTTCGCCGTCCGCAATCTTGTAGGCTGGATTTTCATGGGTCCACGAACGCAGATAGAGGGTCGGCGCGCCCTCCGCCGCCGAGAGATACACCTCACCCGTCTTGGACACTTTGCAATTCGTCATAATCGTGGGATACCAACTGCCTGTGATCGTCAGACGCCGGCCATTGAGGTTCAGTTCACCGCCGATGAAGATGTACTTTCCGCTGGAACCATACATCGTCGCGTCGTCATCAAGGTCAAAGAAATAGCGATCCGAGGTCGTATAGTCGGCCTTCGGCATCTCAATCGCGCCTTTCCGTCCGGCAGCGCCCGAACCCGCCAAATGGATATGTCGCAATATCACCTTGCTGTGAGATTCG
>CACZCD010000189.1 GCA_902779565.1 uncultured bacterium
GAGAATTATACCCCCTCGCCCCTTCGGGGCACTCCCCCTGTATCAGGAGGAGAGTTCCCCAGCCCCTCTCCCCTTCGGGGCACTCCCCCTGTCTCAGGGGGAGAGTTTGATGTGTCATCCAAACCTCTACACCTCCAAACATACAACCACCAAACATCCACACATCCAAACATCCAAACTTCCAAACATCCAATACCAATTTAAAGGACTAACAAAATGAATGCAGTATTCTTTGACATGGATGGGACGCTTTTCGACTCGCGCGCCGATCTTGCGCGGGCGGTGAACTTCACGCGTCAGGATCTTGGGTTGCAGCCCTTGCCGCAGGAGACGGTTGTCGGTTTCGTCGGCTGCGGCGCGCGTCATCTGCTCGAGAACTCCATTCCCGAGCGGGCGGGGATGTTCGACGAGCTGTGGCCGCGGTTCAGCGAGAACTACCGTGCGCACATGCTGGACGAGACCGTGCTGTACCCCGGCGTGCGCACCACGCTCGCCGCGCTCGCCGATCGCGGCTGGCTCATGGGCATCAACACGAACAAGCCGAACTTTGCGGCGCGGGAGATGCTGGCCCACTACGGAATCCTCCGCTACTTCGGCGATGCGATCATCGCGGGAGGCGATTGCGTGGAGATGAAACCCTCGGGTCTACCGCTCCGCGAATGCGCCGCGCGGATGCGCGGGCATCGTCTCTCATCGCACGACTGGATGGTGGGCGACAACTGGACGGACATGGAGAGCGGCACGGCGGCCGGTCTCAAGACGGCGTTTTGCACGTTTGGCTTCGGCCGTCTGCGGGAGAGCCGCTACACCATCAAGATCAACCGTTTCGACGAGTTGCTCCGTTACCTCAAGCCGGAGGACTGATTGAAATGGATGCGCCCTATTGCCAACAGGAGCATGGGCGGTAAGGAGCATGAGGAGGTAAGACTTGAAAGATAACATTGACGGCTTGGAGCTCTTTGGCGGAAATGGCGAGGATGCGTCGCCTCGCCTTGATGTCGTGAAACTTGACTATGTGGAATCTGATTCTCTGACATGGCGAGAGTTGTTTTCTGGATTTGATCGAATGCGAGCAATTACCTTTTCTTCGGGGATTGGTTTTGTCTATCAATTGCTTGACTTGTTCAAGGACGCAGAAATCATATTCGGTTGCGAAGAGGTCATGTCCTATTCTCTTCAGGAGATTATGGCGTATCTGGCAAAGTTGATGGAGCGCATTCGCAAAACGGATTCCGAAACAAAGGAAAAGATGATTGCGAGGGTGGAGGATGGCTCTGTGCATCTTTATGTGGCGCGCCAGCGTCTCTCACACGAAAAACTTTATCTGCTTGAGGCAGATGATGGTCGGTGTCGCGTGATTTTCGGCTCCGCCAATATGTCTTTCAACGCATTTGGGGGACGACAGCGCGAGATAATCTGTTACATTGACTCAAATGACGCATATGAGCGGTTTGCTGAAACATACGAGCATTTGAAACAGGATAGCGTTGATACAATTACGAAGAAAGCAGTGGAAGTTTCGGATGTAGTGGAAAATGTTGGCGCACTTCCTATTTCCGAAACGGTTGCGGCGAAAAAGGCTATCTACATCGAGCCGGTCAAGTCCGCCGACGAAGAGGTTAATTTCGTGCTCGACACACGGGGGCTCGCGAAGAAGCTTGCGCCATCGATTCCTGTATCAAAAGAGGAGAAGAAGACCGGGAAGGTGCTTGTCACGCCGGAAGTAATACAGAAGGTGCGACGTCAGCTCGTCAAAGAAAGTGAACACGAAAAAGAGTTGCGCAGCGAATATCCGCAACTCGCCGTTGATGCAGAGAAGTGTGAAGTCCGTTTGAACGGAACAGTGCTTGATTTGAGCCCGCCGCAAGAGGAAGTGAAGCGCGATGCCGAATTGTTTGTCCGCTACATGAGAGGTTTCGAGCGATTCCACGGCGACTGCTCCGGCATGCAGCACAGATACTACGAGTTCGCAAATTGGTTTTTTTGTTCGCCATTTATGGCCGTCATGCGCGACACCGCGTTGCGTTATGATCAGAAAACGCTTCCGTATCCTGTGTTCGGCCTTATTTACGGGCAGTCCAAGGCGGGGAAAACGTCGTTTCTTGAAACACTTCTGAAAATGATGATTGGGCAGAAGGTGAAGATAAGCGCCCCTGAGTTCACTCGTACTACGATTGACGGACTTCGTCGTACAGTACAGGGTGCACCCATCATTGTGGACGACCTTACCAATACGCGATTTAACCAGCACGCCATAGAAACGATAAAGAATGACGATTTCGGGTCTCTCGATCATCTGCTAAACTACCCCGCGGTTGTGATAAGCGCGAACGAGGATGTCAAGGCTGTCGCACCTGAAGTTATAAGGCGTACGGTGATATGCCGTGTTCAGGCGGGCTTGACGAATACGGAGGTGATGAAGAGCAACATCGTTCGCTCGGTTCAGCAAAAAATCGGGACGGCTTTCTACCGCGAATATCTTAGGGGAATGCTCGACGCTGTTCCCGACATGATGGAAGCACTGAAAGACGACGATCCCGAATCCGAATCTCCGGACATACTCAAGATATCATCTACGACACTTTGCTCGATTTTCAGCAGGAGCATGGAGGAACGCCCCGATTTTATACGCGAATTATCGTTGGAGGACTATTTTAGCGAAAAGGTAACTGGAAAATACGCCATACAGACGATACGAACGGCATGGCAGGCAAATCCCAAAGCGTTTGAAGTCAATGGGCGTACAAACACACTTCGGTACATCGCAGGGGAGAACTGGGACGCAGACAGGCTGATGAAGGAGCTACCCGAGAACCTTTGCGCAAGACGATCCCGCGATAGTGTAATCATGGATTTAGACGCCGCCAGAGACTTTTTTGAGATTGATTTCAAAAGGAAATCATTTCTTTCAAGATGGCTGGGAGACTAACTCATGCAACACCAAAGGAGATTTCTATGAACCTTGAGGAACTGAAAGCCTTAATCTCTTCTGGCGAAGGCGAGACGCTGGAGGTGAAGGAAACGACAGGGCAGCGAGTTGACGCTTGCGAGACGTTGTGTGCGTTCCTAAACAAGGACGGCGGCACGGTTGTCTTTGGTGTCGGCAAGAAAGGCAAGATCATAGGACAACTCGTTTCCGACAAGACGAAACGAGAACTCTTTGAGGTCTTTGCCAAGTTCGAACCGGCGGCTGATATAGTTGTTGAATGGGTTGATGTGGACGAGACGCATAAGGCCATTGTCTGCAAAGTCGAGCGCGGCAATATGCGTCCGTATGTCTATGACGGCAGGCCATACAAGCGAGTTCAGTCCTCCACGACCGTAATGCCGCAGGAGGAGTATGAACGGATGCTGGCCGAACGCAAGGGGTTCCAAAGCGATTGGGAACTTGAGATCAATTCTGATTTGAAACTGTCCGACCTTGACGAGAACGAGATTCGCAAGACGGCTCGTATGGGCGTAGCAGAGGGGCGGTTACCAGAATCCACGGACATCAATAATGTCATTGGCCTTTTGGATGGTTTCAAAGTACGGAAGGACGGTGCGTTGCGAAACGCCGCCGCCGTGTTGTTCTGCAAAGAAGATACGGATTACATGCAATGTCTGTTGCGCCTTGCGAGGTTTAAGGGCAAGGATAATCAGATATTCATTGACAACAAACAGATTACAGGCAACATCTTCAGACTCATTGATGCAGGCATGGCGTTCTGCTTCAACCACTTGTCGTTGTCGGGAGTGATAAACGGGACATATCGGGAGGAACATCTTGAAGTGCCTGCCAAAGCCCTACGCGAGGCGCTCGTCAATGCCTTGGTGCATCGGCTGTACGTCAAGCGCGGCAGTTCCGTCTCCCTCGCAATCTATGACGACAGAGTTGAAATCATCAATCCCGGCACGTTCCCGTCCAACATAACGATGGCGGAACTCCGTGCCGGGAACAAGAGCGAGCCAAGGAATCCCACAATCGCAAGGGTGATGTATTCGCGCAAGACGGTTGAAACATGGGGACGCGGCATCAAGTTGATGTTGGATGAGTGTGCAAAAGTCAACTTGCCCGAACCGCAAATTGTCGCCGAGGGGGGATATACGAAGACCGTTTTCATGCGGCCAGCGCAAAAAGATAGCACAAAAACCACCCAGAAATCCCCCCAGAAGACTACCCTGAAAACTACCCAGAAGACTACCCTGAAAACTACCCAGAAAATACTGAACTTATTACGACAAAATCCAAGTATGACACGCATGCAGATTTCTGACGCAATAGGATTGTCTCTAGAGGGCGTCAAGTGGAATCTGGACAAATTAAAGGCTTCAGGAATCATCCGCCGCATCGGACCGGATCGCGGTGGGCATTGGGAGATTGTCGGGGAATATGAGTAAGAGAAAAGGGGGTTGTTTTTTATGGATGCGCTGATTGCTTCGTTGCCGATTCTGATGGTGGTTGTCGCCATGCTGGTGTTCGGGTTGCCGGCCAAGATCGCCTTGCCGATCGGGTGGTTGGCGACGTTGATTGTTGCGCTCGGATACTGGGGACAGGATACGCTCACGGCCGCTGCGTGGGCGGCAGGCGGCTTCCTCGAGTCGCTGAGCACGCTGGCAATCGTCTTCGGGGCGATTCTCGTCATGAACACGCTGAAGCATTCGGGTGCGGTCGCGGCCATTCAGCGTGGATTCAACGGGATCAATCCAGACCGTCGCGTGCAGGCGGTCATCGTGAGCTATGCCTTCGGCGCGTTCATCGAGGGTGCCGCGGGGTTCGGTTCGCCGGCCGCACTGGCGGCGCCGCTCCTCATCTCGTTAGGCTTCCCCCCGCTTTGCGCGGCGATCGTGGCGCTTCTCTGCAATTCGGTTCCTGTCTGCTTCGGTGCCGTCGGTACGCCAACCCTGATGGCGGCGTCTCTTACCGGGGCGGACGTGTCGGTGCTGTCTCGCTACACGGCGATCGGAAACTCGGCCGCGTCGTTTATGGTCGTCGCGGCGATGCTCTTCCTCCTCTGCCGGATGTTCGGGCCGAACCGCCGTGGACGCGATGCCGTCGCGGCGCTTCCGTATGCGCTGTTCGTCGCGGCGACGTTCGACGTCTTCTACCTGATCCTGGCCTTCTTTTTCGGCCCGGAGTTTCCTTCTCTCGTCGGGGCGATCCCAACGATGGTGCTCGCCATCGTCTTCGCCCGAAAGGGCTGGCTTTGTCCGAAGGAACCCTGGGACTTCGAGCGGCGTGAGGCGTGGGAGAAGTCGTGGCTGTCGTCCGTTCCTGTGAAGGCTGACGCGCAGGTTCGCATGAATCAGTTGCTGGCCTGGCTGCCCTATCTGCTGATCGCTCTGATTCTTGTGGCCGCACGGCTCAACTGGTTCGGGCTGAAAGGGCTGTTGACCTCTTCCGCCTGCACGTTCCGCATCGACCACATCTTCGGCTGCGAGGCGGTCGGCTGGAAATGGAACTGGGGATGGAATCCGGGCGTGCTGCCGTTCGCCTTCGTCTGCATGCTGACGTTCGCCCTGCACCGCATGCCGTGGACGAAGGTCGGCGAGGTCTGCGTGGATACCGTGCGGCAGGTCCGTGGTGCGGCCATCGCCATCGCTTTCGGCGTATCGATGGTCTATCTCTACCGCAACACGGGCGTCAATGCCGCGCTCACCGCGAAGTCGATGGTCTATGTGATGGCCGAGTCCTTGGCGGACCTGTTTTCGACAACCTATCTGGCCGTGGCGCCTTTCATCGGCGTGCTCGGCGCCTTCATGTCCGGTTCCAACACCGTCTCCAACATGCTTTTCGCGCCGCTTCAGTACGAGACGGCGGCGCTCGTCAAGCTCTCGCCGATCGTCGTTCTCGCCTTGCAGAACATCGGCGGCGCGGCGGGCAACATGATCTGCGTCAACAACGTCGTTTCGGTCTGCGCGACCACGGGCGTCGCCGGCAATGAGGGGCGCATCATCCGCATCAACCTCCTGCCGTGTCTCGTGTATTGCGTCATCGTCGTTCTCGTCCTCGGCTTTTTGGCTTAGCCTTGAAAGGGACGGCAACTTTTTGCTGCTTGGTCTCCGGCTGCCGTCACTGACCACATGTGTCGCTGATTTCGCTTGAAAAGGCGGAGGAATAATGGTATATTGAGGCCAGTTGTCTTAAGCGAGGAAAATCATGATGCAGATCAGCCCCAGAATCTCTGTTTTGTCCTGCTGTGCCGTCGCGGTGGCGGGTGCGTGGGTGCTTCCCGCCCGGTCGGAGGTCGTTTCGTTCAAGGATGCGGCGAAGATCAAGAGCTGGGATGCCTGGAACGACCACAAGAAGCCTGTCGCGAAGAAGGAGAAACGCTGCGTCACCTGGGAGAAGCTGTGCAAGCTCGATTGCGGACTCGAGCCGTTCGGCGTTCTTGAGACGCGCCCCGCGAAGGACATCGCCGGCTCGCAGTGGTCAATCGGCTGCGAGACGATGGATCGCGACTACGCGGACTGGGACCAGTTCAAGGCCTACGTCGGAATGATCGGCGCCAAGCGCGGGCGGCTTTTCTCCGGCTGGGCGAAGACCGAGCAGGAGAAGGGGCGGTACGATTTCACGTGGCTCGACCCGCAGGTGCGCGAGATGGCGGCGATGGGCGTGAAGCCGTGGATCTGCCTTTCGTACGGCAACCCCGTATGGGGCAGCGACTTCCGTCTCGGGATGCGCGTGAAGCAGGTGACGGACAAGCCGGAGGCGTTCGAGGCCTGGATCCGCTACTGCAAGGCGTGCGTGGATCGGTACAAGGATGTGGTGGACGAATGGGAGATCTGGAACGAGCCGTTCTG
>CACZCD010000190.1 GCA_902779565.1 uncultured bacterium
CTCCGCGCTCACGCCGAGCGCCAAGACGCAGACGATGAGCCTCTACGCCATCGGCATACCGGGCATCGCGGTTGTCACGCACTCCACGCAGGATGCGGATAACAAGGGCGATGACGAGAACAGGCCTACGCAGGCGAATCCCGTCAGCGTGGACGTGCCGATCAGGTGACGGCGTGGAGCGTCCGCCCCTACGGGGGCGGGCGATTTCCCTTACGGGGGTGCGGGTGTTCCCCAACGAGGGGTTTAACCTTCCCCAACGAGGGGTTTCACTTCCCCCAACGGAGTAAAGGCATCTTCCCTTGCGCGGGTGCGCGGGGATGGTTGAAAGGTTGAAAAGTTGAAAGGTTGAAAGGTTGAATGCTTCCAAACCTCGAAACTTCCAGACTTCTAAACCTCCAAACAAACAACAGAAAGGAAACAAACGAAATGACAGTGAAGTACATCACGGTGAAGGGGCCGGACCGTCTGGCCCGCGAACCGTTCTACATGGGCGTCCCCCAGCACGAGCGCACGCTTTCGCGGCGCGAGTTCTACGACCTCGTCGCCGGGCGCACCGGCTACAGGCCGACGGCGGTCAAGGCGGTGTTCATGGCGCTGGCGGAGTACATCCGCGAGAACCAGCGCAGGGGCAACATCACGTACATCGACGGGGTGGCGTCCATCCGCAACTACGTGCGCGGCGCGTTCGCCGGGCTCGCCGGCCCGTGGGTCAAGGGCGTGAACTACCTCTCGGTGAAGGCCGTGGAGATGGATCCGTTCAAGACGCTGCTCGGGGCCATCGTCCCGACGAACAAGACGGAGGGCGCGAAGCCCGTCATCAACACGGTCCTCGACGAGACGACGCTCGTCTATGACGTGATCACGGGCACGGACGGCTTCTCCATCGCGGGCGCGGACCTCGCGCCGGACCCGACGAAGGAGGACGAGTACGTGGCGCTCGCCAACGCGCGCGGCGTGGAGACGAAGGCGGAGATCACGTTCTCCGACCTCCAGAACGTGAAGGCGCACCTCGCCACGGCGCTCGAGCCGGGCGAGTACACGCTCAAGGTGTACACGCGCTCCGGCCTGGGCGACCAGTTCGGCGTGTGCGTCGCCTCGCGGAAAGTGGTGGTTGAATGAGAAGTTTGGAAGTGTAGAAGTCTGGATGTTTGGAAGTGGAGGAGGCAAAACCTCTAAACTTCTAAACCTCTAAACCTCCAAACTTCCGACAACATGAGAAAGGAAAACGACAATGGCAAGACATGAAGTTGTGATACACGAGAACACCGGGGCGCTGCGCGAAGCGGCCCCCTACGTCGGCAGCTACATCAGCAAGGAGCAGGTCGTCCTGGCGGGGTTCGCCGAGGCGGTCGGCGCGAAGTGCGGGCTGCCGCCGATCCAGGTGATCGCCATCATCGGCGGCGCGTTCGAGGCGATCGCCGCGCTGGAGAGCGACGCGCTGGTGCGCGTGCGCACGGACATCGGCGTCGTCTGCGGCGTGATCACGGGATCGTTCCCCACGGCGGACGCCGCGTTCGACCCGGCGCGCAACGCGCTGGAGCTGGCGCTCCGTCTGGACGAGGCCATCCGCCTCGACCTCGCGGACACGGTGCCGACGATCATCACGGACGAGGACCTCACGAAGCTCCGCGTGGACAACGTGATGGACCTCGCGGAGCAGAAGCCGATGAACCTCATCCACGGAAAGCATACGTTCCGCGTGGCGGGGTTCAACATGGTGCTCTCGGACGAGGGCGCGGCGGCGTTTTTGCAGAACGCGCTCGGGACGACGTTCGCGCTCGTGATCGACCGGGTGGTGACGCACCAGCTCTTCGAGGCGCACACGGCGGAGCTGCTGCCGCCGGGCGACTACAAGCTCGTGGTGAAGTCCCGCGCGGGCGACGCGGCGGGGCCGCTCCAGACCTCCTTCCGCAAGGTCAAGTACCTGCGCGTGGAGGATCCGC
The DNA here is from genome assembly GCA_902779565.1 of uncultured bacterium. Classification (GTDB taxonomy): domain Bacteria; phylum Verrucomicrobiota; class Kiritimatiellia; order RFP12; family UBA1067; genus UBA1731. The sequence continues at coordinate 1,944 of CACZCD010000190.1, forward strand.
CCGGGCCTGAGCCGGTGACGGTGACGATCACGGGCATCGGCTGCGACGAGGACGAGACGTACGTGCAGGACGGCAGCCCCATCCTCGTGTTCGGCACAGGACTCAACATGGGCGAGGGCGACGCGCTCTACATGAAGCGCTCCGACCTGGACGACGAGGGGTACCATCAGGTCCCCGCGTGGGCCATCGGCGAGAACGACGAGGGTACGCGGTTCATCATCAACAACGGCGACGGGGAGGACGAGCATCTGTGGGAGTGGATCGGCGACAACATCGCGTTCGACTCCGAGCACAGCAGCATGACGCTGAAGCTCGTGTCGCACGGCGGCGTCCCCTCCAGCGAGCCTCAGAGCGTGACGGCGAGTACGTCGGTCCTGGTGCCGTAAGCGGCGGCAAACGCCACATTGCGGGTCGAGAGTTGAGGGTTGCGAGTTGAGAGTCGCGATCCTCCTCCTGCACAGGCGGGCGGCATTCGTGCCGCCCGCCGCTTTTCATTTCTCCTCACGGACAAGATACGGACGGGACACGGACAGGATACGGACGGAACACGGACACAAAACGGACGGCACACGGACAAGTTACGGTCTTACCACGGACTTAAAACGGACGGACCACGGGCTTCTAACGGACAAGAAACGGACGGGACACGGACGGATGGCGGCGCGCTCGGCGAGCGCGCCCTACCCCTGACGGACGGGCCACGGACGGGACACGGACGGACCACGATTCTGGTTGAGAGTTGGAAGTTGGATTTTGGTCTTTTGGAAGCGGCGGACGGGCGAAATCGCCACGCTTCGGTTTTGTGGTATAATTTGCCACATGAGAAAGATAATGTTTTCTGCGGCGGTGGTTGCGTGCGCCGTTTCGGCATGGGCGAAGCCCGAGATCTCATGGTCCATCATGCACCCGACGGCGATCGACATCGCCTACATGAAGCGTGTGGTGGAGAAGGCCGCCGCGTACGGCGGCGTGGATTCCTTCGAGGTGTGCGGCGACTGCCATTCGCCCTACGGCGGCATCAACGGGCTTTCGATGCTGGAGCCGTATCCGCGCGCGCATGCGCTCGTCGATCCGGCGTCGGTCGAGAAGGCGCGCCGCGAGATGCGGGAGATCTGCCGCCTCGCCCACGGCATCGGCAAGCCGCTCTACTACTGGCACCGCGAGATCTTCATCCCGAAGGGCCTGTTGGAGGATCTGCCGTCCCTCAAGGACGAGGACGGCGAGTTCGACCTGCTCGGCGATACGTACCGTGACTACCTCCGCTTTAAGCTCGACGAGACGTTCAAGCACTGTCCGGAGCTGGACGGCGTGGTGCTCACGCTCACGGAGGCGGACTTCTCGGTGATCCACAACTCCAACCCGGAGCGCTATCCGCCCCAGAAGGTGGTGGAGCACCTTGTGCGCATCTTCGCCGAGGAGCACGAGAAGCGCGGCAAGCGCTTCATCCTGCGTTCCTTCGGCTCCAACTCCAAGGATTACCAGGACATCATCGGCGGCGCGGCGCGCGCCGCGCGCGACCACGGCTTCGAGATCGAGACGAAGGTCACCGAGGCCGACTTCGTGCCGTGGCTCCCGAAGAATCCGTTCCTGAAGAAGAACCCGCCGCTCACGCTCGGCGCGGAGTGCGATGCGCTCGGCGAGTACCTCGGCGCGGGCTATCTGCCCGCCGCGCAGGTGGCGCGCATCCGGGAGTATGTGGCGAGCGCGCGGGAGGAGGATGTGGACCGCTTCACGCTCCGCATCGACCGCGTGGGCAACTCGATCTTCGATTCCGCCCACGAGGTGAACCTCTACGCCTACATGCGCTTCATCCGTGATCCTGCCGCCACCGTTGACGGCGTGATCGCCGAATACGCGGCGAAGCGCTTCGGGGCGGCGGCGGAGCGCATGGCGCCCCTCCTGAAGGGCGAGCTTGAGATGGTGCGCAACCTCCACTACATCGCCTCGAACCTCACCTTCCACTCGTTCCCCATCAAGCCGAACTTCAAGACGCTCAAGGCGGGCGGCATCTTCTCCGTCTATCGCGAAGGCGCAGACCTCGTGGCGGCCAAGGACATCTGGAGCATTCTCGACGGAATGCGCACGCCTTCCCACGCGCAGATCCTCGCCGAGAAGGAGAAGGGGTTCGCCGCCGCCGAACGCGGACTCAAGGAGATCGAATCCCTCAAACCGCTGCTGCCGCCGGACGAGTATGTGCGGCAGCACCGCGCGTTCTCGAACGCGGTGAAGGGCGGCCGCGCGCTCCGCGCCTACACGCGCTGCGCCGTCGCGTACTTCGATGACATGGCCGCCGCCAAGGAGGAGCCGGACCGCCTCGCCGCCGCGAGCGAGGCCGCCGTCCGCGAGATCGAGTCGATGATGACGGACGTGAACGACAGCTTCACCGGTAAGGGTTCGCACTTCAACGTGGTGGGCGGCAACATCGACCGCGTCTATTTCGTGGGGCTCCGCTTCTTCTGCCGCGAGCTGGTGCGTGAGTACCGCATTGAGCGCGCGATGCGCCGGAAGCTTGAGCGCATGGGCGCTTACGACTTCGTGATCCCCGGCGGCATCTACGACGACAACCGCGTGATCCGCACGATGCATGGCGCGTATTCCCAGACGAAGGACGACCGCGTGGTGCGTTTTGCCGGCAACCCCGTGTTCCCCAACGGCACCATCGCCGTGAAGCTCGTCGCACCCGAGGACGCGCGCATCGTCGTCGCGCTCGATCCGGACGGTGCGCAGACGTGCCGCATCGATAAGAGCTGGAAGGATGGCGTGTGGACCGTGACGGTCGGCAAGAAGGGGACGGACTATCCGGGCGTGCTCTCCATCGCCGCGCTGCGACCGGACGGCCGAGCGCGCGTCGACTTCCGCCATTGGTCCGCCGAGGTGGACGTGCGCACGCTGGCGTTCTCCGTGACGTGCATCGACGCGCCCGGCAATAGCGCGGTGGTGCAGGATGGACGCGTTGAGCTGCCCGAGGGCTACACGGTGACCGGCAAGACGTTCTCCCGCACCGAGTTGGACTGCAGTCATCTGGAGGTGAAGGTGGCGCGCGACGGGAAGGGGAAGACCGTGCACTTCCGGGCGATGCGCGACGGCGTCTCCATCCAGATGCCGGAAGGCGGGCGCATCAGCGGCACCTTGCTTTGGGGGCCGGCCAATCCGGGCAAGGTGTTCGCGGTGCGTGCCGATGCGGCGGCGGAAGGTTCGTCGGTCGTTTCGGGTCCGTACGTCCCGGCGGGCGCGGATGCGCTCTTCGACGTCGCGAGCGATAGGCTGCTGGCGCTGGAGGGCGCGAAGCTCGCGTACGTTCCGGGCTCGCGCCGCTTCAAGTTCGCGGCCGGGAACACCTTCAAGATTTCGGTGCGGCGCGACTTCCTCGCGCAGCGCTATGGCGTGGAGTGGCGGCTGCCGTCGCCGTACCTGAACATCAAGGCGCCGCCGGTCGGCTGGATGACGTGGTACGCGGTGAAGTTCGACGCGAGCGACAGCGTGGTGATGGAGAACGCCCTCGCGTTCATGCGGAACTTCGCCGGCTACAACGATGAGCGCCCCGTGCTGTGGGTCGATTGGGAGTGGGGCCACGGGAAGATGAAGAGCTGTGGACTCGAGGACGAGGACGTGACGCGTCCGCGCGCGGCGGCGTATCCGCGCGGGATGGCACCGGTGGCCGCGGACCTCAAGTCGCTCGGGTTCACGCCCGCGCTGTGGGTCTCGGTCGTCAACGACTGCCGCACGAACGCCTACTGGCGCGCGCATCCGGAATGGGTGCTTGGCGAGTGCCTACGCTGGTGCGGTCCGGTCTGGGGCGATCCGTCCGCGCCGGGGTTCTGCGAGGAGTACGTGCCGGCGCTCTTCAATCTGTACAGGAGCTGGGGCTACGAGGCGTTCAAGTGGGATACGCTCCCGCTCGCCACCTGGATATTCACGGACTTCCGGAACAGGCTCCATGATCCCTCGCTGACGCCCGAGGAGGTGTACCTCAGGATGGTGCGCGCCGGAAGGAAGGCGTTGGGCGACGACACCTTCATGCTCTATTGCGCCGGCGTGGGCGACCGCTGCAACCTGCCGTCGGCGGGCGTGTTCGACGCGATGCGCGTGGGCGGGGACATCTTCTCCTGGGACAGCTTCGTGGAGGAGGGCGCGAACCGCATCATCCGCTACCAGCCGCTGCACGGGATCCTCGTCCTCTCCGACGCCGACAACCTCGTGCTCCGCCCCGAATTCTCGAACTTCGCGCAAGCCCGCACGCGCGTATCGGTGTACGGAATCTCCGGCGTGCCGATCACGATGGGCGATGCGTTCTCCGCGCTCGACCGGCCGCGCATCGACCTGCTGAAGCGCGTGATGCCGGTGGTGCCGGTGCGCCCGGCGTCGCTTGCGCAGGCGGCGTCCGTGAAGGCGGGCGGGCTCCTGCCGTGCGAGGCGGCGTTCTCGCGTCCGTGGGGCGAATGGCAGGTGAAGTCGTGGAGCAACTTCGATACGAACGCCGCGAAGCGCGTGGCGTTCCGTGCGGACGGGTGTGCGGTGTGGGACTTCTGGAACGACA
>CACZCD010000191.1 GCA_902779565.1 uncultured bacterium
CTTGCCCTCCATCTTCACGAACTCCAGATCGCCGCCGTCCTGCTGCAGCATCGGCCGAAGCGCATCCAGCATCGCCTTCACCTGTTCTTCAAGCGTCATCTCTCTACTCCTTCTTGAAATTTCCCCGTATTATACCACAAAGCGGCGGCATGCGTTGCCGCCTAGCGGGGACGCGTTCCCCTTCACACACCTTCGCACGCCAGACCAGCTCAATTCGGCGCAAACGGAGAGCCTCAGGAATCCCCTCCTTTTCATTTCGTATCCTCTCCGTTTATTTTATCGCGAGCCGTCCTTCCGCGCGCGGAGGCAACGTCACGATGGCAATGCGACGGGCGGCGTCGTGCGAGAAGGCAAGCGGCTTGCCGTCGAGCGTGATCGAGGCGATAGGATCAATGCGCGTCAAGACAAGGCGCGACTCCGTCTCGGGCCACGCGGCAATGCGGCATGTGAGCGAATTCCCTTTCCGCGTGAAGTCCGTGGCATCGCCCGCCGCATGCAGCAACACGGGTACCTTTCCGGGAAACGCCCGGAGCGCGTAGTACGGCGACTTCAGCATCTCCGCAAGGTTCTCTTGTACGTCGCCCGGATTGATCCCCGGCGGATTGCGGGCCTGACCCTCTATGAAGATGGAATCCGGCAGCAAGCCCTGCCGATCCGGTTCGCTCGCCGGATGCGATTGCCGGGCCCCGGACGCGACGATGCCGTCAGCGATCGTGCGCCAGAACGCCGCCTCTTCGGGCTTGCAGAGATGAACATAATCGTAGAGCGCGGCGGAATAGACGAGTCCGCACCACTGCACGGGACGCCCCATCCAGCTCACGAGATCCCAATGCGTCGCCCCCATCACGCCGCAGGTGGCGTAGCAGCCGAACGGATCCACGCCATCGGGATACGTGAACGGCGGCGGAACGAGATAGACCATCGAAAGGCCGGTGTATGCCCAGTACCGCGCCGCCTTGAGGTATTGGACGTCCGATTTCAGCAGATACCCAAGCGCACAGCAGCGCACCATCAATCCGGACGCGATGATGTCCGGCGTGTGGAGCGGCATCTCCCACGGCTGCGCCCCGCGCGGCACGGTCCCTTCGTAGCGGGCGAGCGCCTTGTCGAGCGCGGAGAGGGCGCGGGCGATCTCCGCTTCGTCACCGCTCCAGGTGGCGTCGATGAGCAGTTTCTCCAGCGCCATCGCCGTGTAGCCGTTGCAGTCCGTCGCGCCCAGCGTCTCGCCGAGGTCTGCGCCCTTGGCGGGTTTGTGCCATTCACGGAAACCGTTCGACAGCTCCTTGTTTCCCTTCGCCAAATGATCCGCCCGCACACGGAGCCACGCCTGAATGTCCCCGGCCAGAAGCGGCGAGACGGGACGCTGGATGTGCGAAACGCACGTCTGGCCGATAACCTGCGGCGGGACGGCGGCGAACATGGCGGACGCCGTTTCGCGCAACCGCTTCACGAGGGCGGCATCAGGTTGGGGACGGCGTTCGAGCTGGGCGGCGAGCCAGCGCATGAGCGCAGGCGCGTCGGACGCCTGATTGAGGGCAAAGCCGATGGCATGGCGAACCTTCGTACCGTCGCGCAGGTTGGAGTCAAGCCAGCCATGGGAAAGCAGCGTCAGCGTCGCCACCTCTTCGATCTTATCGCGGGGCGGCAGTTTTTCAGGTCGAACGAGCGCCGCCAGCGCATCGGCCACGGTCGCACCTTCGCCCGCGCGGAGGATTACGGTCTGCGAACCGCCGGAATAGGGTTCAGAACCGTACAGGTCGAGTTCCGATTCGGAACGCGCATCGCCGACGGCGGGGAACCAGAACGCCAGAAGGTGTCCGCCAGACTTGAATTGACGGTCGGGCGTATCGAACACAACGGCGTATTCCCGCTGGCGCGGCATCTCCCATTCCGCCGCCAGCCAGGCCTTCTCGTCGGTAAGCGCAGCGAACGGAGCGCAGATGCGGTGGAGGGCGGGAATGAGCCGGTTCGTCTCCGGCATACGGATCTCCTTCGTGTTGGAGGACGGCTCGTCATCGAGATATTCAAGGCCGGCGAGCATGGCCTGATGCTTGTGTCCGTTCGAGGAACGCTCGGCAAAGAGCGTGAGGTACGGCACATGGAACGCCTGTGTCTTGTCGCAGGAATACTCCGTCTTGATGGCCAGGGCACGCCCCTTCTCCACCTTCGTGAAGGAACGCGACAGACGCCACTTGCGCCCTTCCGCATCACGCGTTTCGGCCCTCATCGTGAAGCCGTCCTTTGTGCGCGTGACGGTCGGCTTGACCGTCCCCCAATCAATTTGGCAGGGCGTGTTATCCTTAACGCGACGCGAAGCCGCGACGACGCACGCCTCGCCCACGCAACCCTCCACCGTCTTGCCGTGCGACTCGTACCGGAACGCGCCCATGCGCGACGGATCGTGGCGCAGCCGCCATCCGTCGCCCGCAAGGAGAAGGGCATCCGCGGGCAGCGTCAATGTCGGCGGCGGCGCCGGACGGTAGGACCAATCCGGCTTGATGATCTCGGCGGTGAATGACTTGATCGTAAACCGTTCACCAGACAAGCCGGGTGGGTCGATGCGCAAGTGGCCGCTGACGGACGAAAAGCCCTTCACCGGCATGTCCACCGAAAACCGCGTGTAGGGTTCAGGTCCGCAGGCGCGGAGCGCGAACTTCTTCCGTTCGGCGTAGCCCTTCCCGTCAAGGTCGTGGTAAACCTCCCAAGCGCCGCCGCAAGTCGTCGGCTCGCAGGTGATGGTGAAGCGCACCTTCGTCGCACCCGCCGGCGCGGCGGGGATGGAGATCTTCGGGCCGACAAACCACGGATCGTTGTCCGTCACCGTGAAGGCCGTCCCGGCCGCCGAGACTGCGACGTCCTTGATGTGGTGAGCCGCCCGCCACCCGTTGCCGCCCTTCGTAAAATCACCCAATACGATCTCGCCCGCCGCAACGGACAACGACACCCCCATCGCCAGAACGGCCGCAAAGAAACCAAAGCGGGCCCCCGTCACAACCCGAATCCTATTTGCCATGCCTTTAATCATCCCTTCCTTGGCGCGTAATATATCAAAAACACATTCCCGCCCGCAAGCGGACAATGATGCACATCCGGCAAAACAAACATGACGGATTATCCAACTCATGAACCATACGCGATGCGGACACGGCACCAACTACCGCGTCGTCCGCATCAGCCGCAAAATCCGTGCAGTCGGCTAACGACAACTACCACCGCATTTATATAAATGCGGTGGTAACCAAATATCTCACTTCACCTTCACGCGAATGAAGAACCAAGGCGGCGGGCTGACAGGCGAGAGGCGATCTACGCTCAAAGGTCAGGTCACCGTAAGCTCATGCCAACAATCAGCCTTTATGTCGTCAGAGTAGCCGTTCTCCGAAATAAGCAACTCATCACCGCTCTCATCATAGCAAACAAAGCCGCCGTGCAACCCATGTCTTTTGCAATATGCCGCCAGTGCAGCGGCCTTCTTGGCGGCGAACTCGTCGATATTCTCGCTCGATCCGGAAGCAGTCCACCCGCCTTTTACCTCAACAATCCATATCTCGCCATTCATTCGTAAAATGTAATCGGGATAGAAAAGCCTCTGATGTCCTGAATTGTCCTCATAAACGATGGAGAAGTATTCATCTCCCTTGTCGCCATTGCGGTACACCCATTCAACGCCATCCATTCGTTCGCACCATTTCTCGAACTTCGCCTCTCCCGAAGATCGCGTTTTTGCCGTCATTGCGGAAAGCGGATAGCCCTCATACACATTCTTCTGGCTTTCCCCCTGATTTCTCGCAGTCACGGAATAGGCGCACAGATACTCATGCGGAATGTGGAACTCCTTCTCCACAACCTTGTTTCCGCCTGTGGTAAACTTGAATTCCGCTGACATCGCCTCGGCGATGTCGTCACGGAGACGTTTCATGTTGTTTATCACGAATGCGTACATCATTCGTGCTTCAAGCCTAAGGCACTTCGCCCCGTCAAGCGGCTTCGTGCCGAACACGCGATGCAGGATCATTCTCATGTCATCATACGGCAATGCGTTCGCCGCGCCTATTTCACCGATGCAATGATGGAACTCCCTGCCATGCCGGTGCGTGTTGACCGGAACGCCGATCTCCACCTGGTTCATCTTCCTGTTCGCCGACTTCAGTTCGTCAAGAGTTGCCGCATCGCCCGAAAATGTATTCCCCACAATCCTGTCGTCAAACTTGTACCCGACAGTCTCCAGTCGCACACAATTCTCTTCAAGCGATTTGCCAAGCTTGTATTTTTTCCTGAACCAGTCGGCGACCGCATGGAGCGCCTGTTCCGAATCGCGCGTGTCGGCGACGCTGGTGCGTTGCTCCTTCACCAGGGAGAATGCCTTATGCTCCGCCTTGATGAATATCTTCTTCACGCCCACATCAACATCTGAAATGCTGCCGATCACCCCGGCCGTAAAACGCTCGTCGAATGTGTAGAGATAGCATCCGTCCAGGAGATCGTTCCCGTAGTGCCGCGCCTCCGGCATGCGGCGTATTCGACCGATCGTCTGTATTTCAAAGCGCTCGTCCATGTTCTCCCGGAGCTTCACGAGAATATGCGCCCTCGGGCAGTCCCAGCCCGTCGCAACGGCCTGCTTGATGACCACGGCGATCTGCTTTCCCTCGTTGTCGGCGAGGCCTTCCACATTTTCCTTGCGCTTGGCGAGCCAGACGGCGAACGTGCCTCTCTCGACATCGATTTTCTCCGTTGCGAACCATTTCTCAACCGTCTCCAGGAGCGCATCCGAATTGTTCGGCAGCTGCACGAGTACGAGCGGATTCACGCCGCTTCCAAGCTCACGAAACGCCTGCACGAGTTCCGACCGCTTCTGCATCGCCTTTTCGAGAAGATAGCATGTCCTGTCCCTGTCCTCGTCCAGCTCTATCTGCATCGGGAAGCCGGGGTTGATGTGGATCACCTTCTTGATCAATCCAGCCGCGATCACGTCCTCCTCCGGAATGTCGATGAGGATTGCGGACGGATTGCTGTCTGGCGTGGCGGATGCGCGGATTATCTTGTCCGTCTTGAACCACTTGACCACTGCATCCGTCTTCTCCGTGAACGAGTGATGGCTTTCGTCGATCACCACCTTGAACGCGAGCCCGCCGCTACGTGCCTTCTCGATCCATTCGATGAAATTCGTCCGCTCGCCCTCCTTGAGCGCGTTGTTGCTGTCGCGGTTCAGCTTCTGCCAGTTGATGAACACGGCATCGCCGGCGGCGAATCCGCCCGTCATCACATCCTGTAGCAGCTTCGTCGATGCGCCGTGGCAGTAGATGTCCATCTTCGCCTTGGACTGCTCCTCAAGATTCCCCTCTCCCGGCGTAAGCCAGACAAAGGCTGTTTTGGCGTGCCCACGCATGTATTCAGCCATGAAATGCGTAAGGATTATCGTTTTGCCGCTTCCAGTCGGGCTTTTGAGTATGATGTCTCGCCGCCCTTGCGGCTCCATGGCCGCATTCAGCCGCGCAATGGCCTCAATCTGAAACGTCTTCAATCCCATGTTCAATCCTCCAGTTCGGGAAAATAGTAGTCGGGGATCGTCTTAACCTCAATCCCATGCTTCGTAATTTCGGACATCGCCTTTGAGCCAATCAATACGTTGTGCCCACGATAAAGTGTCCGACAGGCGGCAAGGCGTTTCTTGCTCCCGACGAACGCCGCAACTTCGCCATCCTTAAGCAGAATCTCCACGGACGGATCGTGTCCGAAATCGATACCGTTCTCCAGTTCAACAAGTTCTCGGATATACTTGAGCAGTTCTTCCGCACGCTCCCAGTATCCATCCTCGCTAATCGGCACATACTCCACCTTCATGTACTTAAGCCGTGCCGCATACTTCTCCTTCTTCATCACGCGCTTCAACCGCTCGTATGTCACATTCTCGCAGATGCCTTCGTCATTGTTATTAACGAGAATGAACGAGCGATGACCGCCATCTTTTTCATTGAGTTCCATCACAGCATGTCCCGTTGTTCCAGAACCTGCAAAGAAATCCAAGACTGTAATCAAGTCCTTGTTCTCTTCTGATGATACTGCTTGTATCAGCTGCAATAGGAGTCGTTTTGGTTTCTTACCGTTCTTGAATGAAACAAAACCTTCTTTTGCAAGATTTCCTCCGTCTGCAGAGAATCCTTTCCACAAGTTCCCACGAATGCATCTTTCGCCAAAGCTTGAGAAGTAGTCATCACAAGCCCCAATTCGATCTTTATATCGAAAAAGGATTGTTAAAACCTTATTGTTGCCGACACGATATAGCGCTCCCTTATAAGAAATCATTTCTCCATATTGATGGCTGTTTTCGATGTCAGCAAGAGGAGGCAATTGCAAAACCTCGCTGGTGCGAGGTTTTGTGATTGAGGGATGGGGGTGGCGGATGGTCTGGAGGGCGAAACATGTACGACAAGGAGCGAAGA
>CACZCD010000192.1 GCA_902779565.1 uncultured bacterium
AAGCGGCGGAGCCGGCTCGGAAGCCATGGGTGCGAAATGCGGCGGAACGGCAGAGGGGAACGCGAGGGCTGCCGAGACATCCGCCAGAAACGCGGCAATGGGCGGAGACGTTGCGGGAACGGGACCGGAAGCGGGGCTTGCGGCGGCACTGCGGGAGGCGAGAGAGGTCTTCCGGCGGTCGCGAGAATTAATCTCGGACTGCGAATGCTCGGTGGCGTCGTTGGCGGCGCAGCTGGCGCGGCGGGTGGATCCGGACTACGCGCCAAGGGTCGCGCCGGAGATTACGACGGCGATCGCATCCAGCGGAGGGGCGGGAGGTGGCGCAAAGGGTGCGCCGGCGGAAACCCCGCGGCGGAAGAGGCCGGCATGAGGAACCGGAAGTTCGCCGCCGGGCAGATACGAGAATTTGATGCGGACTGAAATCGCGTAGCTAAAAGGCGAATCATTCCCCCGTCAAGGCGTGACTGTCAGGAGCGCATAGAACTTAAACGGCGGAATCGTCGAGCCTTCCGGCAGCGTCCGCACTGACGTGTCCGCGCCAAACGGCTCCTCGAACGTCACCTTCCCGCCCTGCACCACACGGGCGGTTGTGACAGGATGATCCGGATCGTAGTTGACGAGATGAACCGCGAGCGAACCATTCGCCATCAGCCGATATTCCGCGAAAACATGGGGCGGCAGACCTTCGAACCGCACCGGCGCGCGCCAGCCCACCTTCGCCAGATCAGCCATCAGCGCCCGTCCGCCATCCTTCGGCGGCGGCACCGTGTAGCGCCAATTCAGGACCGCGCCCTTGATTTCGTCGGCGCAGGCGCGCACCACCACGTTGGGAAGACCCTTGAGCTGCGGCAGGAACGTGTTCTCGAACCGCTGCGCGTTCCAGTCATCATAACGCCCGGCATCGCCCGTAACCACCAGACGTCCCCCCTTCTTCGCCCACGCGACAAGCGCCTCGATCTGCGCGTCCGAAAGCGAGACGAGCCCCGGCACCACAATCACCTCCGTGCCATCCGGCACAGTGACCGGCGCATCTGGATAGGCGACCAGATAGCCATAAGGCACCCGGTTGCGGAGGAAGATCTCTTCGGCGGCGGCCACGCCCATGTGCGTCGTCTCAGAGAAGAGAATCTCACGTTCGGGATAGAAGATGCGCACGGAATGGATCGTCGGGGCGCCAAGCGCCTCACGATGCGCGGCGACAAACCGGTTGAAGGTCTCATGCAGCGGCTTGCGGCGATTGAACGCCTCCCGGTTGATGAAACCCGGTTCCGGCGCAGGTGAAATGATCGTACGATCGGTCGGGATGCCGCCGAACACGATATCCTCCACGAGCGGCAGAAGGAACTTCGCCTCGCGCTCAGGGATAATCTTCGTGTCGGTGTCACAGAGCGCCACGATCCGCTGTCCCATGTCCTGCGCATACTTGAGATCCCGCACGCGGTTCATTACCGTGCCGTTGGCGGTGAGACCGGGGAAGTTTGCGTTCTGCATGATGATGAAGTCGAACGCCTTGCAAAGCTCCGCCATGTTCTGGGCGCGCTCGATGAAACGCGCGCGGCTGCGGTAGGGCGACGGGTTGCCCGAGACGATCGCGTCGGGCTTCACGCGCTTGATGTGCGCACGGAACCGCTGCAGCAGCCCGTTCATCGTGTCGCACCGCCACAGCGCCCACGCCTGCAGGACAGGCTCCTTCACGTCAAGATGATGCAGCCGCGACATCTCGAAGCGCGGCAGCTCCATAAACGAGAGATCGTCGAATCCGAAGCGCTCCACAGGATCCTTGATCTTCGACAGATAGGCGCGAAACGCCTTCTGGCAGCGCGCGCAGTAGCAGGGGTAGTCAAACACGTTGTCGAACATGATGCCGTCGAAGCCGCCGTCCGTAAGCGCGATGGTGCACATGCGCTTGATGTACGCCTCCCACTCCGGACAGGTCAGACAGGGCGCCCAGCGGAAGTACTGCCCGTTGTAGCCGCCGTAGAGGTTCTTGCGGCCCATGTAGTCGATGCTCGCCCAGTCGTCGATGTTCGGGATCTCCCGCCGCATCACCTCCGGGTAGAGCGTGTTGAACTGCACATAGGCCAGCGCGCGCACGCCGTGCGCATGGCAGTTCCGCACAAACTTCTGGACGTTCGGGAAATCCTTCTTCTCCACCTCCCAGCCCATGCCCTTGTAGAAGCGCGAATGCAGGAAGTTGAGCCCCAGCTCCTCCATCACGGTGGGCGCGTTGTCGTCGAACCAATCCAGCCACGGCTTCACCCACTGCGCATTGCCGTCAATGCCGCCCGTGCAGTGCTTGCCGACACGGCGGTACATGGTGTAGGGTTCATGCGCCCCGAATGTCCATCGAGTGGTGAGCGGATCGATCTCCACATCGGCGGCGCCGGCCGCCGCCGTGAGCAGCGCGAAGGTTGCGAACAGTTGCTTTTGTATCATCATGGCATTATCTCCAGTTTGGTTCAGAACGAATAGGAGCACCCGATGGAGCCCCAGAAGAAATCAGTCCGGTAGGGTGAATGGTGCGCCTCCCGCACCGCGCCCCGCAGTTCGTCGTTCACGAGCGAAACGCCGTCCACGCGGGCATGGATCGAAAAATTGTCCGTCAGGCGATACTCGGCGACGAGCGACAGACGCAGGCAGCCGATCCCGCGTTCGCAGGCGTCTTCGCCGGCCGGCGCCGGAAAGATCGTCATGTAGCCGTGGGAGAGCCAGTTTCCCGAAAAGGCCGGCGTGAGCGAAAGCCCCTCCACGACCTCGAAGCGCCGACGCAGGCCGCATTCGAAGTAGGTGCCGTCCGTCAGCTCCCACTCGTGCGTCCACATCGCATAAGGCACGATCACCGGATTCTCCAAAGAACCGATCAGGTAAAGCTCGCGCTTGGAGGGGCATCCCTTCCGGGTTCGGCCGGTCGAATGCGGGTACCAGTACCACATGTGCATCGCGCGCAGGTTGAACGAAACGTTCTCCGTGATCTCGAACACCCGTCCGTAATGAAGGTAGAAGTCATTCTCGTTGAACGCTTTGCCGAACTGGCGCCGCCGCCCCGTCAGGTCGGAGTTGGACCACGCCCCGACGCCGAAGCGGCCCAGCGCATCGTAGGCGGCACCCGCCTCCACGCCGCTCTGGACGCAGGGCTGGGAATTCATGAGCGCGCCGTAGAGCAGATAGCCGCTCGTGACATCGGCCGCCAACGTGGCGTCGAACGCGAACGGCGAATCCGTCTCCTCCTCGTCCGCCACAACGGGCGGCTCCTCCGCGCCGACGGCAACTGTCGCCATCACGCACGCAAAAACCGACACCGTGACGAGACGTCTCATAGACTTCCTTCCGCCGTTCCGTTTCACTTCCAGCGGAAGATCGCTGGGCGCTGCGGCAGGACGGGCGACGCGAGACGCACGGCACCGCCGTCAAGACGCGCGAACGTGACGGGCTTCCAGCTGCCGTCACCCTGAAGACGCTCAATGAGGGACGGCGTCGTTTCGAACATCATCTCCGGCGCGTCGTCACCATCCACGTCCAACATGTTCAGCACAAAGACATTCCCGTCCGCCGCCGCCGTGCCTGCCTCGCAGGTCACAGGGCCCGCTCCGAGATAGTACACGCCGCCCGGCAATCCACCACCGAGACGCGCCAGCCATTTCACGATCTCCGCCTTGTAGCATTCGCTGAAGAGCGTCGCTTCGTAGTACGGCGGCGTCTGAGACGGGAGAGACTGCGCAAAGGTCAGCACCTTGCCGCCGCGCGGATTCTCGTAGAGGACACTCCCCGGCGCCTCGTACACGGGCTTCTCACCCATCCGCGGACGGTTGAGGAGTTTCGTGAGCACTTTCGCGCCGGCGGCGAACTCGGAGAGATCCATAAGACCGCCCGTGCGCATTCCCAGCTGACGGAACCCATCCTCGAACTCATGCACCTGGATTGTCTTCCGGTTCCAGACTTTCGCCTTTACGCCCGTGTCGTCCGCATAGCCGTTCTGCGCCAGCCAAAGCGCCGCCGAGCCATCCGCAATCACCGCACCCGAAAGAATCTCGCGGATCGCCGCCGGCTCCAGGCACTTGAGCGTGTCGGCGGTAAGCGCCGTGACCTCGCCCGCACGCGCCTTGCCAAACCGATACGGGATGCCCGTGAGCGCCAGATAGCGGTCGCCGAAGTTCTGCCCAACAGGTCCGCAGACCGGCACCACCACACCTTTCTGCCGGAAATCGACCTTCGCCGCCCATTCCATCAAACCACGGTTTTCGCGGAAGATCTTCCGGTACGCCTCGGCGGACCGCTTCTCGTGATAGTTGGCCGTGCGGGTGATCCAGATCTTCGCCCCTTTGCACCCTTCAAGCGCCAGCATCACCAGATGGTCGAGCGTGCGGGCCGCGCTTGTTGCCCAGAGCGTATGCGGGCACGTATCGGATTCCTGCATGTACACCACATCCGAACCCACACGGGCAAGCTGCGCCGCGTAGGAACACCGCGTGCCGATGATGTGGAAGAGATCCTTCCCCGCACCATGGTACGGCGCGCCGCTGCCGCGGATGACGGGCTTCTGTCCAGGCGCAGCGAGAATCTGCGCAAACGTCTTCGCGTGCTTCAGGTGGTAGGGTGAACCGACCACACAAAGCATACCGGGGATCTCGGGAGAGAAGTTCTCGCGGATGACGCGGAAGAACCGCTTCAGCGACTCCACCTTGACATCCTCCCAGGCAGCGGCCGCCGCTGGATCCTTTTTGGCTTTCAGCATCTTGACGACCTCTTCACGCGTCCAGTTGCGGCCCGTGCGCGCCGCAAACGCCTTGAGGTGCAACGGGCAGAAGCATCCGGGCGTCTCGCCCCAGATGATGCGCGTATCGTCGTCGATCATGAAGAAATCCGGCTTCAGATCGGAGAATGTCCGGCAGGTGCGCGCGATGTAATCAAGGAACCGCTCGTCCATCGGGCACATCCGGTACACGCTCGTCCCGTCCGTTTTCACGGCGAGCTGCCACGGTGTCACGGAGCCGGGGAATCCGCCATGCCCCATCGTCGCCTGCAACAGGATGCCGTGTCGGATGGACGAGAGCGACTTCAGCTTCGGCGCCACCGCGCGAAACCGGTCCGCGAAGAGGCCTGCCCGGTCGGCGACGGGATCCCCTTCCGGGTTCACCGGGCAGGACCAGGCGATGCCGTCAATGAACGTCGTGTTTCCGAGATCGGCGCAGTCGCGCGCAAGCTCGTCAAGTTGACCGCCGTTCAGCGGCATCACCGAGATCCAATGCGGGCAATCCGCACACGCGACCCCTACCGCAAGAACCACGGAAAGGCAGATCTGTCTTGATACCGACATAAGGCCTCCTAACAGGATGTTTTGGATCTCGGTGGCGCCGTGTCACCCGCATCGGAGCGGACCCGGCCTCAGGGTTGCTTGGCCTCGGGCTTGAGAATTAGGCACTGGGTACGGACTTCATGCTTGTTGATGAGGAAGAGGCTCCAGGCCGCACTGTCATCCGTCTGGGTCTTCAGCTGCGAAATGCGGCGTGAGCCGACGATGTCCAGCGCATGGTTCATCGAGACGAGATTGTTGTCAACGGTCGCCTGGTTGGAGAACGGTCTCACATTGAAATCATCCATGATGTAGTCGGTCCCCTCCGTCCAGGGCAGCCCGGTGCAAAGCGGGATGCACCAAAGGAGCTGGTACGAGAAGTTCTGCGTGACAAAAGACGCGATCGGCTGCTCACCGTCGTTGATGCGCACATCGGATTTCCACGGTGCGATCTCGCTGTAGGAGCTGCAGCCCGCGAACGCCAGTGCCGCCAGAACCGGGAATAAAATACGTTTCATGTCAATCGTTCCTTTCTGAAATCACTTCGTTTTGCGGGGAACCAACACGGCCGAGACGCTCATGTGAGAGGAACCAAAAAGCGTCCCAATGGCGCCGCCGTAGCTGGCACCGGCGTAAGACGTGTCGGAGTCGTGATAGTTCACGTCCACCAGATCGCAGTTGCGGAGTTCGGCAATCTTGAGCAAGGCCGTCTGAAGCTCGTCCACGCCCACCTGATCCTGGAAGAACGAAGTGCCGCCCTCGATGGACTGCTTCTCCGCGTTCCACCGAAGATCACCGGATACGAGCGGGAGCGACCAGAGGACGTAGTAACCCGTCGTCTCGATGAACACGAGCTGACTGGGTGCACCCGCGGCGCCCTTGATTGTGACGCCGGAAAGCGCCTGAGGCGACGAGTAGGTCACCGAAGCGCAGCCGGCCAGCGCCGCGGAAAGCGATGCAAGCCCCACCGCAACGCAGATCTGTGCAATCTGACGTCGCATACCATTTTCTTCTTTTTTCATGTTTTTCCTTTCTGAGGTCATACAGGGATTAAAATGCTTTGCCAAACCTTTCATGAAGTCGCCACCAGGAACGGATAGACCAAGGCCGGAATCAAACATGTCGAGCAGACCGCCCATGCCCGCCGGGAGGAAACACGAGGAGTCCTTCACGTCAAACTCGCGCTTGAAGCGGCTCTCGATCAAGTCGCAGGCCGTCGCCACGAGCGCCATCACGGCACCACTACCCATCGCGACGGGATAGGTGAGCGCGTTCCAGAACTTGATATCCTTGCCCCACTCAAAATGGCGTGCGAACGCCAACATCACCGCCGCCGTCACCGCCGAAAAGAGCATCGAGCCAACCAGTCCTTCCCATGACTTCTTCGGCGAGATCGTCGGGCACATCTTGTGCTTACCGAACGCCATGCCGAACGCGAACCCGCCCGTATCGGAGAACTTCGAAACAGCAATCAGCGCAAAGAGCGT
Source organism: uncultured bacterium (assembly GCA_902779565.1). GTDB lineage: Bacteria > Verrucomicrobiota > Kiritimatiellia > RFP12 > UBA1067 > UBA1731. The sequence goes on from CACZCD010000192.1 coordinate 6,778, forward strand.
GTAAAGACCGGTTCGCGACAGCCACTTGTCGATGCCCGCACCGTCACGCCCCCACCTGCCGTCACCCGTGAGCTGGGCGATCAAGATGAAGAACGCAAGGAGGAACGGCACGTAGAGGAATCCTAACGCCGTTACGGAGATCGAACCGACAGGATTTTTGAACCTTGAATTGAACAGCACATAGAGACATAGCGCAAACAACATAAGAAGCAACGCAGGGAAGAAACATGCGATCAGGACGAATATTCCCCTTCCGAACCCCCAATACCCCACGCTTGCAATCCACAACGCACCCACGAGAAGACCGAACCACGTCACAGGCTCGTACTTCTTCTTCGCCATCATGTAGAACTCCAGCTGCGCGAAGGTGGAGAGAACGAGGATGATCGGCATAAGCGCCCGGAGCGGACAGTAGAGAAACAGTCCGATGACGAGCGCACCGACGCCAAGACCGCACAGGGTGCGTTTGAGGATTGGGTTCATCATAAAGCGATTCGCAGGGTCGATTCACGGGCGGGACCGATCGAGAGAATGCCCAGCTTGCCGCCGGAAAGCTCTACGAGACGGTCCACGTACGCCTTCGCCTTGGGCGGCAGATCCTCCATGCGCGTGACGTTCGAGGTCTCGCACATCCAACCGTCCATCTCCTCGTAAATCGGCTTCACACGCGCCAGCTCAGCGGCGGAGGACGGCACGTAGTCGATACGCTTCCCGTCCAGCTCGTAGGCGACGCAGATCTTGATCTTGGGGAACACGTCCATCACGTCCAATTTCGTGAGCGCCCAGTAATCGACGCCGTTCACCTGCTGCGCATAGCGCGCGATCACGGCGTCGTACCAGCCGGTGCGGCGCGGACGCTTCGTGACGGCGCCGAACTCGTGTCCGCGCTCCGCCATCGTCTTTCCGTCCGGATCCTGCAGATCGACGGCGTTGTAAAGCTCCGTCGGGAACGGTCCTTCACCCACGCGCGTGGTGTAAGCCTTGATCACGCCGACCACGCAGTCGATATCGCGTGGGGAGAGACCGCTGCCGATGCACGCGCCGCCGGAGGTCGGGTTGGACGACGTCACAAACGGATACGTGCCGAAGTCGATGTCGAGCATCGTGCCCTGCGCCCCTTCAAGCAGAATGGACTTGCCCGCCTTCTTCGCTTCGTGGAGCATCGGCACGGTATCGCGGATGTACGGCGAAAGCTTCTCCTGCACCACCTTGTAGGTAGCGACCAGCTCGTCGGCATCCAGCTGATAGTCCTTGATCGTGCAGCCGGGCACCTCGATGGTATCCCCTTCATCCACGCGCTCCGTCTTGAGCATGCGGAGTTTTGCGTTCGTCTCCTCCACCTGTTCGCGGACGAGATTGAGGAACCCCTCCGTAAGCATATCGCCGCAGCGGAGTCCCGTGCGCGAAACCTTGGCGGCGTAGGCGGGACCGATGCCACGCCCCGTGGTACCAATCTTCTTGCCGGGCGCGCGAGCGGCCTCCTCGGCCTTGTCAAGCGCGCGGTGGTACAGCATCACCATCTGCGTGCGCGTGGAGATGAAGAGACGCCCCTTCGGTTCCACGCCCGTCGCACGCATCGCTTCGATCTCTTCGATGAGGTCGAGCGGGTTCATCACCACGCCGTTGCCGATGATGCACACCTTGCCTTCGTGAAGGATGCCGCTCGGGATAAGACGCAGCACGCGCTTCTTGCCCTCCGCGATGACCGTGTGGCCCGCGTTCGAGCCGCCCTGATAGCGGACCACGAGATCCGCCTTGTCCGTCAGGACGTCGATGACCTTGCCTTTTCCTTCATCTCCCCACTGGGAGCCGATCAAAACCGTATTCATCGTCTTAAACCTTCGCGAGCGCCTGCTTGAGATCGTCGATCAGATCCTGCGGATCCTCCAGCCCCACCGAGAAGCGGATCAGGTCCGGCGGAATCCCCGCCGCCTTGAGCTGCGCGTCGGTCAGCTGGCGGTGCGTATGCGAGGCCGGATGGAGCACGCAGCTCCAGGCGTCGGCGACATGCGTGACGATGCCGATCAGCTTCAGCGAATCCATAAACTTGATGGACGCCTTGCGTCCGCCCTTGATGCCGAAGGTCATCACACCGCAGGGCGACGGACCGTCGAACTGCTTCTTGATGAGCTTCCGGTACGGCGAATCGGGAAGACCCGCGAAGTTCACCCAAGCCACCTTCTTCTGCGTCTTGAGCCACTTGGCGATCTTGAGCGCGCTCTCGGCGTGGCGGCGGATGCGCACATGCAGGGACTCAAGCCCGAGGTTGAGCAGGAACGCGTTGAACGGGGACGGGATGGAACCGAAGTCGCGCATCAGGTGCGCCGTGCACTTCACGATGTACGCCATCTTCCCGAACGTCTTCGTGTAGCTGAGACCGTGATAGGAGGCGTCCGGCTCGACAAGACCGGGGAACTTGTCGGCATGCTTCGTCCAGTCGAAGTTGCCGCTATCGACGATGCAGCCGCCCACCTGCGACGAATGGCCATCCATGTACTTGGTGGTGGCGTGCGTCACGATGTCGCAGCCGAACTCGAACGGACGGCACAGGATCGGGGTGGGGAACGTGTTGTCCACGATGAGCGGCACGCCGTTCTTGTGGGCGATCTTCGCGAACTTGGCAATGTCGAGCACCACGCCGGAGGGGTTAGCCACCGTCTCGCCGAACACGCACTTCGTGTTCGGGCGGAACGCC
>CACZCD010000193.1 GCA_902779565.1 uncultured bacterium
GAGCCGTGCCCTGCCGACTTCGACGCCTACTGGACGGCGGAGAAGGCGCGTCTTGAACGTGAGGTGCCGCTTGACCCGAAGATGACGCTCGACGAAAAGCTCTCCACGCCGGTCTACAGCTGCTATCGCGTGAACTTCGCCACGTTCAACGGGAAGCGCGTGTACGGCTTCATGTGCGTGCCGAAGGATGCGTCGAATGCGCCGTTCCGCGTTCGCGTGTGCGTGCCGGGCGCGGGGCCGGGCGTGATCACGGCCGCCACGAACCCGAAGGAGATCTATCTGGTGATGAACGTCCACACGTTCGAGCCGGAGGCGACGCGCGCGGCGCAGCAGGAGCACATGAAGCGCCAGAACGCCGCCCTCGCCGAGAAGTACGATCTTCCCAACAAGACTTCCTACTGCTCCAACGCCGGCATCGCCGAATCGCGCGAGGACTACTGGTACCATGACGTGATGCTCGGCATCAACCGGGCCGTGGACTGGGTGTGTGCCCGTCCGGACGTGGATCTCGCGCAGGTGACGTACACCGGATCGAGCCAGGGCGGCGGGTTCGGCCTGTTCCTCACCTACCTCAACGGCCACTTCACGAAGTCGTTCGTGGCCGTGTGCGCGATCACCGGTCACTTCGGATACAAGCAGGGCCGGGAGGCCGGTTGGCCGAAGCTGATCTCCAACCAGCGGCCCGGGAAGCGCGCCGTCGCCGAGCGGAACGCCGCCTACTTCGATGGCGTGAACTTCGCCGCCCGCATCAAGTCGCCGATCCGCTTCATCGTTGGGTTCAGCGACCAGACGTGTCCGCCCGCCGACGTGTACGCCGCCTACAACGTGTGTCCCTCCAAGGACAAGGCGATTGTGAACGCGATCGGTTCGCCGCATGGCTGGGGCGAATGGTACAGCAAGAACAGGGGCAAGCCGGGCTGGATCGATTTCGATGGATGGCTGAGGAGCAAGTAGTTGTTAGTGGTTAGTGATTAGTGGTTAGTGGTTGGTTGTTAGTGGATAGTTGTTAGTAGAAAGAGGAGGAGAGAGATGCGCACAGGATTCGTTTTCGGGTTGGCGGCGGCAATGGCGCTGCCGGCGGCGGCGGTTGACATTGCGTTCAAGGACGCAAATGCCGGCGTGATTGAAATGTCCGGCGACGGCACGGGCGACGTGACCAGCCGGAAGTCCGATACGTACAAGGCGAAGACCGGTGCGCTGTATGGCTTCGAGTACAGGGGACGCGAGGTCGGCAGCGGACTGATCGTCGCCGGCTCTGCCGCGGTGAACGTGGATCGCCGCGGCCCGGACGGGGGATGGTACGAGTACAAGCATGCGTACCAGACTCCGGATGCCGCCGGAAAGGAGTTCGACGAGGTCTTTCACCTTGGGCACTACCACGGAAAGGGAGACTTCTTCTTCAAGGACGCGAAGTTCCACGAGTTGCGCGCGGAGTACGCCTCATACAACGGGATCACGCTCGGGCATGGCGAATCGATCCTCGGAAACCTGTATCGCTTCGATACCGCGATGCAGGGGTTCTCGCGCAACCACTCCCGTCCGCTGCTGATGTACCGGAAGGCGTCGTTCAACTCGAACCACTGGAACATCAACAGCGGCAGCGAGGTGGTGTATCGCCATGAGCTGGAGGGCCGCACGTTCCTTCGCGGCACGGTCTCGTTTGTGTGCACCTACTTTCCGGGAAAGGGACCGATGTACGTGGAGACGTCGTTGGACGGAACCGACTGGAAGGAGCTGGCGTCGATCACGAACAAGTGCTCGCCCGAGTTCGCGCTGCCGGCCGGAATGTTCCCGGCGAAGCGTCTGTTCGTGCGTTTGCGGGGCGGCGCGAAATCGTCGCTCCAGGTGAGCCATTATTCGTTCGAAGCGCAGGTGGACGGTCCCGCCGCTCAGCACTACGGCTCCACGCGTTACTGCGATGCGGCGACGGGGGCGTTTTACGGCGAGGTGAAGGCGCCGGTGTTCGCCGAGCCGATCAGCCCGGCGAACGCGCAGCGGCTGTGCGTCTCCGGTGGATCTCTGGTGTGGGGGGCGGTCGCGGACGTGAAGGTGTTCCGGCAGACGCCGCCGCCGACCGCGGACGCGAAGGCGCTCAAGGTGGCGCTCGCCGGAAACGAGGCCGAGAGCGTGCAGCTGGTGGTTACGCCGCGCGAGGACGCCGCCAACGTGCGCGTCGCGGCCGGTGATCTTGTCCTGAAGCGGTTCGCGTTCGTCGAGAAGGCGCGTCTGCCCTCCGCGTGCGTGCGGATCGACCGTCTCGGCTACGTGAAGGTGTCCGTTCCGACGGACGAGACCGGCGCGCGCGGCGAATGGCCGGATCCTCTTCTGCCGCAGGACGCGGCGGCGTTTCCGGTGGCGGCGGGCGTGAACCAGCCGTTCTGGATCACGGTGAAAACGCCGAAAGGTCTGCCGAAGGGCACCTATCGGGGCGAACTGCAGGTGAGCTTCGCGTATGCGGGCGGCCGGACGGAACTCGTCCCCGTGCCGTTCGAGGTGGAGGTGTTCGGATTCGACCTGCCCGACCGCATGTCGTGCGAGACGGCGTTTGGCTTCTCGACGAGACGCGTCGCCGACTTCCATGCCGTGAAGCCGGGCTCGCGCGAGCACAGCGAGATTCTCGAGAAGTACGTGCAGATGATGGCCGACCACCACATCTCCATCTATCATTGGGGTCCGGGCGAAGACATCAAGGTGAAATGGGAGAACGAAAAGGATCCCGCTCATGCGGAGCCGGTGTTCGACTGGGAGGCGTTCGACGATGCCCATGCCGAGATGTTCGGGCGGTTCCACTTCAATTGTTCCCGGATCCCGGTGAGCGGACTTGGCCACGGGTTCCAGAAGGGCTTCACGCTCGGCAAGATGTGCGGCGTGGTGCAGACGAACGAGCTCTACCATACCGTCATGGCGAAGTATCTCGGCGGCATCGAGCGGCATCTGCGCGAGAAGGGATGGCTGGATCGCGCCTACGTCTATTGGTTCGACGAACCGCAGCGCAGCGTGTATCCGCAGGTGAACGCGGGCATGCTCACGCTCAAGCGCCATGCGCCCGGCCTGCGCCGCATGCTCACCGAGTCGCCGGAGAAGGAGCTGTGGGACGGCGTGAACCTCTGGAATCCGCGTCTCGACACGATCTACTCGCCGGACTACGAAGCCGTGCGGGCGCGCGGCGATCAGTTCTGGTGGTACATCTGCTGCGGTCCGCGCGCGCCGTACCCCACCGAGTTCATCGACCACGCCGGATGCGAACTGCGCACATGGCTCTGGATGACGTGGGCGCGGAACGTCACGGGCGTCCTCATCTGGGAGACCTCGCTTTGGTCGAGCCGGTCGAAGTATCCCGACCCCGTCAACCCGCAGAATCCTTACGAGGACGCGATGTCCTGGAGCTCCAGCGGCGGCACATGGGGCAACGGCGACGGACGCTTCGTCTATCCGCCGCTCGCCACGGTGGCGACGCCGCACACCAAGGGCCGCAAGCCGGTGATGGAGGGGCCGAACTCGTCCTACCGTCTCGAGATCCTCCGCGACGGCGTGGAGGACTACGAATACTTCGCGCTTCTCAAGAAGGTCGATCCTGCCAACGCGCTGCTCAAGGTGCCGGAGAGCGTGTTCAAGCACGAACGCAGCTTCTCCCCCGATCCGTCGTTCATGCGCGAACACCGCGAGAAGGTTGCGCGCGCCATCGAGCGCCTGGGCGGCGGCGCGCCGCAGAAACGGCCCGAAACCTGTGTGGCGGCGAAACCCGCCGCCGGAAAGCCGGGCTTCCGCGTGCTCGAGACCGCGGCCGGCGCGGTGGCCGTGAGTGGATTCGAAGATACGATTCAGGAGGCGCTCGGCCGCGTGGAGAGCGGCGAACTCGATGCCGTGAAGGCCAAGGCCGTTGCGCTCATGCTCGGCACGAACAACCAGGGCTGTCCGCCGGCTGAGATGGCGGAAGGGATGCGGGTGCTGGTCGAGACGATCCGCCGCCGCCGTCCCGATCTCAAGGTCTTGATCTACGCGTCGTTCCCATGCCGCCGCACCTGGAGCGATCTGCGCAACCGGGCGTCGGACGCGCTCTACGCGAAGATCGCCGACGGGCGCACCGTGGTGTTCCGCGACATCAACGGCCAGCTTCCGCTTTCGCTCTTCCCGGATGGTCTCCATCCGGATGAAAAGGCGATGGCGGTGTGGACCGATGACTTGGCGAAATGCCTTTCGGCTTCTAGCACTAACCGCTAGGTCACGAAACGCTCGCGGACACGCTGACGGTTGACGGCCAGAATATCGTCACAGCTGTAAAATAGTCTCCATCACGCCCTCTCCCTACCACCAACTTATGGTATAATCGTGGGCATGAAAAAGATTGTCTCTTGTGCGATGGTGGTCGGCCTTGCGGTGGCCGGCATGGGTGATGAGTGCGGCGAGAAGCCTTATGACTTCCGCAAGCGGCTTGATGTCGTCCATGAAAGCGGACGGCGTGACCCGGCGGCGAAGCCGGCGGCGGACGAGTTTGTCGTGAAGGATGGTGCCGTGGTGGCTGTGTCGAAGGATGCGGATGACGTGCTGTCGCTCGCGGGCAAGGACTTCTGCGACTACCTTGACGTGTCGATGGGCGTGAGCGCGCGGTTCGTGCGGGGTGGCAGACCCCTCTGCCGCTGCGCGGCACCTCCCCTGTCTCAGGGGAGGAGTTCTTGTGAGGCGTGTGGCATTGAGATTTTGCTTGATGGGAAGATGGCGGCGCGCGGGTACCGCATCGAGACGGGAGATGGCGTCAAGGTGACGGCGGCGGATTCCCGCGCGGCGGCCCAGGCGCTGTATCACCTCGAGGATCTGATGAACCTCCGGGCGGCGCCCTTCCTCAAGAAGGGAACCGAGAACCGCCGCTCGCTCTTTTCGCCGCGCATGACGCATTCCGGCTGGGGCGTGGATGTGTTCCCCGATGCGCATCTCGCGCAGATTGCCCATGCCGGCATGGATGCGATCGTCATCTTCATCAAGGATGTGGACAAGACCAAGGGCTCGGACTATCAGGACGTGAACGATGTCATCCGCCGCGCGAAGCGCCACGGCCTCGACACGTACCTGTACAGCTACATCGTGGCGTTCGTCCATCCCGACGATCCGGGCGCGAAGGAGAAGTTCGACGCGACCTACGGACGCGTCGCCGCCGCCTATCCGGAGGCGAAGGGCATCGTGTTCGTCGGCGAGAGCTGCCAGTTCCCCACGAAGGACGAGCGCGCGCAGCCGGTGACGCACCGCAACCGGATCCCGGGCGACAAGCGTCCGACGGCGGGCTGGTGGCCGTGCCGCGACTATCCGGACTGGGTGAAGGCGGTCAAGCGCTCGATCGATGCGCAGAGTCCGGGGATGGAGATCGTGTTCTGGAGCTACAACTGGGGACGGCAGCCGGTTCAGCCGCGCATGGAGCTGATCGACGCCCTGCCGCAGGATGTCACGCTGCAGGCGACGTTTGAGATGTTCGAACCGCAGGTGAAGCGTAACGGACTGAATGCGCCGAGCGCGGACTATTCGCTTTCGTTTGAGGGGCCGGGCCGCTACTTCGCCTCCGAGGCGGAGCGCGCGCACAAGCGTGGATTGAAGCTCTATTCGATGTCAAACGCGGGCGGGCTCACGTGGGACTACGGCGTGATTCCGTACCAACCGTGCCCGTACCAGTGGCACAGGCGGTATGAAGGGCTGTGCAAGGCTCAGCGCGACTGGGGGCTTTCCGGGCTGATGGAGTGCCACCACTACGGTTGGTGGCCGTCGTTCATCAGCGAACTGGAGAAGGAGGCGTTCACGGAGGGCGGCATCCCGTTCGAGAAGCATTTGCGGATGATAGCGGTGCGTGACTTCGGGGAGGCGAACGCCGACCGCGCGCTGGAGGCGTGGCGGCTCTGGAGTGACACCGCGCGTGATTACGTGGCGAGCGACGACAACCAGTACGGACCGTTCCGGTTGGGTCCCGCCTATCCCTACAACTTCGGCGGCAAACGGATCGAGAACAAGGATTTTCCCTGTCCTCCCTACGCGTCGTTTGGCGTGCGGATCGCCCGGCTCAACTATCTTGACGTGAGCGGCTACCGTCCGGAGTTGGGTGAACGGAAGAAGCTCGATGGCGAGAGAATGGCGAAGGAGCTGGAGCTGCTTGAGTCGATGCAGGAGAAGCTCGGGCGTGGCGCGGACATCTTTGACGCGATCACGGCGGCGCTGCCCTGCGGGCGCGCGGAGAAGGCGCGGCGCATGGCAGGGCTTGGGCGTTTCATGCAGAGGACCGTCATCACGGCGATCAACGTGAAGCATGGGGCGCTGGCGCACCTTGCCGGGAACAAGGCGGAGGTGCTTGCGTGGGCGAAGCGCGAGTACGCTAACGCCAAGG
>CACZCD010000194.1 GCA_902779565.1 uncultured bacterium
TTCGCGCGAGCGTCAGCCGGATCGCGGCCGGCGCGGCGAGCGCCTCTTTCGTCGGATAGGTGCAGGGCGTGACCTTGCTCATCGAATCCGCCGTCCACACCGCGAACGCATCGGAGGCGACCGTCTCGGGACCTCTGCCGGTCTCGTCTGGGGCGCGCGTGCGCGGGAAGTCTGACATCACGATCTTGGTCGGCTCATCCTCGTAGGGAGCGCGACGTTCCAGCACCATGTTGCGGAACTTGACCTGTCCTCGCGGCGCATTGCGAAAGAGCGCGTGGAACTCGATCTTCGCGACGGGCTTGTCCGGACGGAACACACCGGTCGTCTTCTCCCAACCGTGCGTTCCGGACCGGCATGGCGCGCGGGCATCGCCGTTACCCCATGTGGCGCTGCCGTCGGAATAATAGACATCCAGCCAGAGGCAGTAGTCGCCGGCCCGCGCCTTCTCCGCCCAACTTTCGGCGGAATAGACGATCGGGGTCTTTGACGGCTTGTCGTATTTAAACGTGAGCATTTCGGCGTTGACCACACCGGCCAACGCAACGAACATCGTGAACATCGCCAATCTCGAATGTGTCATCATACCATTAACCTTAAAATCGCAGTTGAAGAGAAAGGAGCACGGTACAGGAGCAATTATGCGCTCAAGGCGTGCAGGAGCTCCTTCGCCCAACGGCGGCAGAGCATGAACTGGCGCCACGAGAACGATTCGTTCGGCGAATGGATGCGATCCTCGCCCTGGCCGAATCCCACCAGCAGCGGCGCCGCACCGGAGAGACGCGCAAGGGTCGAGACGATCGGGATCGAGGCGCCGTCCCACTGGAACACCGCCCCGCGCGGATCGAGCGTGCCGAGCACATCCGCCGCCAGACGGAACATCGGGCTGTTGAGCGCAAGCCGCATGGCGGGCGCTTCGCCCGTGAGATCCTCGATGAAAAGTTCCATGCCCGGCGGCGTATGCTGCCGGAGATGGCGCTCCACCAGCGCCATGCACTCGGCGGGATTCTGCCCCGGGACGAGACGCATGGAAAGCTTGGCGAGCGCCGCGCAGGGGATGACCGTCTTTGAACCCGGTCCACCGTAGCCGGAATGGATACCGTTCACCTCGATCGTCGGACGGAACGAGTTGCGCGCGGTCACGGAAAGCCCCTTTTCGCCGCCGACCGGCGCCACCCCCATCTCCTGCCGGTACGCCTCGTCGCTCATGGCGGCAGACTCCGCCGCCGCAAGCTCTTCGTCCGTTGGCGGCTCCACGCGGTCGCAGAAGCCGCGCACCGCAATGGAGCCGTCGGGATTGTGCAAGGACGCCATCAGCTCGGCCATGCCCTGGGCGGCGTTGGGCGCGATGCCGCCATAGCGTCCCGAATGCAGATCGCATGTCGCCGCCGTGAGCCGCACCGTGAAATGGCTTACGCCGCGGAGCCCCGCGATGATGGCGGGCTGGAGATCCGCCGCCGCCCCCGTGTCGCAGACGAGCAGCACATCCGCCCGCAGCCGATCCTTCATCTTCGCGGCCACCTTGGCGATGGCGTCGCTCCCGCTCTCCTCCTGCCCCTCCAAAAGGAACTTTATCGTGGGGACAGACCCTGAAATTCCCCGTTCCCCATTCTCCATTCCCCGTTCCCCATTCTCCATTCCCCGTTCCCCATTCCCCGTTCCCCGTTCCCCATTATTGGGGACAGACCCTTTCTGTTCAGAAAGAAACTCGCGTAATCCGCATAAAAACGAGAAAAATTGACCCTTATCATCCTGCGCCCCGCGACAATAGATGCGTCCATCCTTCTCCGTCGGTTCAAAGGGCGGCGTGGTCCATTCCTCCAACGGATCCGGCGGCTGCACATCATAGTGCCCGTAGAAAAGAAGCGTCGGCGCGCCCTCGTCGCCAGGGCGTTCGGCATAGAGGACTGGCGGCGTGGGAGCCAATCCACTCCCCTCCGGCAGAAGCAGTTCGACGTCAGCCCCGATCTTTTCGAGCCATCTCTTCAACCACATCGCGCACTGGACGCAGTCGCGCAGATGCATCGGATCCGCTCCGATCGTGGGGAACTTTAGCAGTTCGAAGTATTCGGCCGATTCGCTCGAGCTCGGCCTTTCGCTGGAATTCTCGCTCATAGTCTCCATCCGCCATAACTCTATTCCCTGTCAAGCACGGCCCTGCAACTCAGCACCTTTTCGATGATGTCGGCAGGCGTGTAGAAGTAGTGGTTCGAGGATTCATACCCGATCCTGCTGTCGCCGCGCACGATCGGAAGCAGGACCTTCGCGCGGGCGAGCTCCCGCCCCGCCACTTCCCGCATCGCCGCCTTGTCACCACGATTGCGGGCAAGCACGAAAAGCACCTGGTCTGCGCACGACGCAAAGTGCATCTGCTCTGCGCGGTACATGTCCAGTTCCTTGCCGTCTACCACGCCCTCCATGAGGCGGCATCCTTCCGCGAAACCGTGCGCGACCTTGTCCATCAGCTCCGCATACGTCTTGGCGGGATATATCGAACGCCACCGGTCGAGATCGTCGTACGGTATGCCCACCATCGTGGCCTTGTAGCCGGTAGGCTGCATGTAGAGGGGATTGGCCGGCCCCCACTGCTGCGGACCGTTGTAGGCGCAGCCGATATGGAACGGATAGCTGCGGAAGCCGTCGGAGAACGCCTTCCATGCCTTGCGGGCCTGTTGCGCCCTATCGCCATACAGTTCGGCGGCGATGCGGTCAAGCAAGACTTCCGGATTCGTCTCACCACGCCTGATGTTGCGGTAGATGCGCAGATTCGGCGCCGGACAACTGCCGAGCGACCATGACAGCATCACGCCCGAAACGCCTTCCTTCACGATTCCGCAGGCATGCTCCGCCACAAGATCCATCACGGGAATGTACGGGAATGGCGACAGCTCCCAAGTGTTGTTCGCCTGAACCTTTGCGACGGCACCGACGCCCGCATCCTTCGCAAGTCCCCAAAGCCGCCTTGCGTTATCGCCCGGCCCGACCACCGAGATGGAGTAGTCGTTCACACGCCCCTTCACGCCACCGCGCTCGTACTCCACGCCGTTCTCGCTCACCGCCATCAGCCGCACGCCCTTCTTCGGCAGCCGCGCAACTATGTCCTGCTGCTCGTCAAGCGGCCAGGCCCAGTTCCACACCAACGCCTCTGCTGAGGGATTTCCGCGCAGCATTCCCCTTACCATCGCGCTGTTCACGGCGGCGATGATCTCGGCGCGGGTCTTCGTCTTGCATCTTGGGCACGTCGCCTTGGTCCCTGGCCGCGTCGCGCAGTTCGAGAGGTTCTCGGACGCCGATATCGTGAATATCCCTCCCAAACCCTTCGCCTCAACGAACACCTTCTCAAGCGAATCCTCGAGCCACCTGATCGTTTCGGAGCTACTGGAACACATCGTCTGGAGACCATTCTGCGTGGCGCCCGCAATCTCCTCCCGGCCTGGCTTGCCGAAGAACGATGGATCGAGCGCACGCGGCTCGTTCATGTAGAGGTACACTTTGATGCCGTACTTCGCCGCCCTGGCGACAAGCTTCCGGAGGTTGTCCATCCGCCGCTCGCAGCCATCGCCGAATTCCGGATACTTCGGATCCTTGGCGAGCGTGCGCAGCACCGTGTGCATCCACACCGCGTTCACACCCTGTTCGGCAAGACGCTGCAGCAGCCCTTCCGGAAACGAACCGACCTCGGAATCACCGAGCGGGTCGCCGTAGTCCGCGAAATAGGAGGATATGAGGCGGAAGTCAAAGGCGGAATCCTTCTGTGCAGCCGCTGGCCGCCACTCTTGATCGGCGACAGAAAGACGCTTCACGAAAGCGAAGCGCGGCTCCTCGGGCGCGGCGGCATCGATGCCCTCCTCCTGCAGGATGCGCGCGATACGCCGCCGCCCCGCACGCCCCGAATCGGCAAGCGCCGCCGAATAGACTATCGGAGCGCACCTTGGTTTCACGCTTCCGAGCTTGATCCAAAGGAAATCGTCCTCCATCAGCGAGAACGCAAGCTCCTTGCGCGACATGTCGAGAAGAGAAAGAATCTGTCCATACGGGAGCAGATGCCAGTTGCGGCGCAGCACCGTGATATAGCCCTTCCGCCGCCATTCCGCCAGTACCGCAGGATTTGGCGGCAACCCCATTTCCTCCGCCAGCGCAGTCAGCTCTTCCGGCGAGGCAGAAACCACCGAAGCGAGACGATCCTTCGGCACGAGGAACCAGTTCCGCCACACGTATGCGCTCAAGACATCCGGAAACGGTGCAGGCGAGATGGCTGGCGTCATGCCGTCCTCTCCGGGAAGCTTCACGAAGTCGTCTGGAGACGAAAGCGCAATCTCCGCCGAAAGGGTGTGGTGGGCCTGAGGCCCCACAGTGACGGCAGCCTCTTTCCAAAGAATGGCCGGTTCAACGCATATAAGCCGCCGCCAATCGCCGACCGCGAGCCGTCCGGGCGCCGGGTTCTCCTCGGCCGGCTCCTCGCTGCCCGGATTCCACACCACCAGACGCGCCGCGCCGACGGAAGAAAGCTCGATCCGACGACCGCGTGCGGCATCCTCAATCGCATGGAACGCCGTGGGACCCTTCTCGACAAACACATGGTCGAACGACGAGAGAAGAAGCATGTCGCCTTTCCAGACGCTGTCAAGCGCCCGCGTCTTGCGCGAGTCGCAGAACCTCATCCCGTCCGTTCCCGTCACCAGCGTCTGATCGCGATCCCCGATCGCGAAATACGGATGGAACCCCGTCGTGAACCGGAACGTCTCCTTGCCCGTGTTGATTGTCTTGAGCTCCAGCCGGAGGCGATCCGTAAGGATGATCTTGTATTCAAGATCGAATTCATACGGCCAGAGGCGGCGCGTCTCGGCGTCAGCGGAAAGACCGAGCACGAGTTCACTGCGTTCCTTCGTTTCGTGTTTATGGCGCAGGGAGAATTTCCGGAGATGGGCGAAGCCGTGCTTGACCTTCGGGTCGGGACCACTCGAACCAAACCACGGCCAGCAGAGCGGGATACCGCCATGCGCCCAGCCCACTCCCCCTTCAAGACGCCATTCCCTTGGCCGCCACAGCACCTCGTCGCCACGGATCTTGAGCGACAGGATGCGCGCGCCCCAAGGCGACACCTCAACGGTCGCCTTCTCCGTCTGCAAGGTGATGACTGACGATTTGCCGCTGGTCTCCACCGCAACGTTCCCTCCTTCGCCGAAGCAAGGGAGGGTAAACGACGGAACCAGGGAGATCAACAAAGCAAGAAGTCGCTTCATGGCTGTTCTGCCCCCCGTTTCGTGTTGTAGGATCGATGTGATCAATCAGAAGGAATACTGAACGCCGAGACCGAGCGAATAGACCATCTGGCAGTCGCCGTCAAGCCCCAGCGTCGCCTGCGCATCTCCGCGCAGCGACCAGTTGTCCGTAAGGTGGTAGAATGCACCCAAGCCCGCCGTCGGCCCCACATCGCCCTCGATCCAGCCGCGCGCACCAAACGTGAGGAAGGGATCGAAGCGCTCATAGCCGTAGAAGTGCCAGAGGCCCTGCACGCCGAGTCCCGCGCAGTTCTCGAGCCAAGCGGCGTCCGCTTCGACCGCGAGCGCATCGGAGAGATAGAGTCCGAAACGCGCGGTGCCGCCGCCGAGACGGCGCATCGAGTGTCCGCCCTGCGGAAGGACGAGCGTCGCCGACGCGCCCACGTAGAAGCCGCCGTCGCTCTTTTCAGTTTCCGTTTCCTCCGCGGCACCGACCAGAAGTGTCGTGCTGCAGAGCGCCATCGTGAGTATGCGTTTCATCATCATGCAAACCTCTTTGATTTTTCTTTACCGGGTACACTTTGGAACACTTTCGATTCGATCGGTTTCCCGCACGCGCCGAAGCAGTTGCGCGGATACACGCGGAACCTGTATTTCCCCGTCTCGGGCAGGGCCATCGCGTTGAACAGGAAACTCTGCGAGGCCGGTTCGTCGCGCTCAAGCCGATAGAACGCCGGCGCGAGGAAACGCTTCACCGTCGGCACCGAACCGTCCTCCATCTCGATGCGCACCTCGTAGTCGAACACGCGCCCCTTCCGCGCGTGCGCCGACGGGAACTCGAGCCGCATCATGATCGCCCAGTGTCCGTCGCGGTCTTCCGTGTTGCACACGTTGGCGCTGACCGCCGCACCTTCCGGAAACTCCGGCACGGGCGTGCGCTTCTCCGTGTTCGCAAACGCATAGCGGCTCGCCGCCGCCGCCGGTGGCGTCACGATCCACGCGGGCGCGGCCTCCACCCCTTCCGTGAAGTCGCGCCGCTCCACCTCCATGCGGTCGTCGAACACGGAGACCAGATACCCCTGCGCCTCCCTCAGCTCTGGACGCGACGGGATCTTCATCATCGAGGCCTTCGGATCGACGGCACCGCGAGCGCCGTGTACTCCCCCTGCCAGATCGAACGCTCGTCATTGAGCGTCCAGTGGCAGTGGCCGGAGAACGCGACCGCGTTCGGCATCTGATTGAACGCCGACACCGTCGGATAGGTTTCGCTCGCGCTGCGGCCGCTGCTCGAAGTCGTGCCGCCGAGCGGGTAGTGCGTGAAGAAGAAGAACGGCTTCTTCGGGTCGAGTGACTTCCCGTTCTGCGCAAACCACTTTTCGGCCTCCTTGTGCCAGCCCTCGCCCTCCTTCCATTCGGCGCTGATGAAATCATAGCCCTTCACCGTGCGGCGACGGATCGGCGCGAACGGCTCGTGAAACGCCTCCTCCCAGCACTTCTTCATACCGAGTTTCACAAGCGCCTCCTCCTCGGAGTAGCCTTGCACGTGCATGTCGAGCGTCATGTCGCCGTACCAGTAGCCGTCGTAGTCGTGGTTGCCGGTACAGAAAAGCTTCTCCACCTTGCGACCATCTGGCGCGCAGTCGTTGGGGAACACGCTGTACCAGGCGTCCGCCACATACATTAGTCCACTCCGCAAACCCCAGTCGCTCAAGTCGCCCGAGACGATTACGGCATCCACCTTGCGATCGCGGAAGTATTCAAGCGCCCGGCGGAACACCGCCGTCGATTCCGGCGTGGTGATATGGATGTCGCTGATCACGCCAAATGAGATGTTCGGCTTCGCGTCGCCGAGACCGAGCGAACGGCATCCGCTCGCGCCGAAGAGCGCCGCCGCGCCACCCAAGAAATTCCGTCTGCTAAGCTGGATCATGTGTTCGTTGCCCTTTCGTATCTTGAATCAGTTTTCGTTGGAGTGCAAACCGCCGGAGCCGGCGGAGAAGACGATGTTGCCCTTGTCCGTGCCGGGCTGGAGCATCGCGCAGTTCCAGATGCAGCCGCCGCAATGGACGCACTTTTCGCGATCAAACTTTGGCGGCTGGCCGTCTTCGTCGGCGGGCATCAGCGCCTGCGCGCTGCAGATCTCGATGCACGTCTGCTTGGTGCACTTCCGGCAGAGTTCGGGATCGGCGAACCGCACGTGGTCCGCAAAGCCGGGCGCCGCCTGCACCTTGCCGCCGATGAGCAGAGCGTCCTGATGCGTCATCAGCAGCTTGCCATCGAACGGAATCGCCGGCCAACCGCAGGCGTCCATGACCGCGTCGTGCAGGGGCTTGCGCGCCTTCTTCGCCTCGACGACGCCCTTGGCCAAGGCCTCGCGGTCGCATTTCCGGCCCTGGATGGCATCATACAGCTCGGGGATGCGCTTCGCCGGTGGCACAGATTTGAAAATGCCGCCGAGATGCAGCAGACCGCCCGTCATGCCGCAGAGACCTTCACCCACCATGCCCCAGAAGAAGGACTTGTTGAAGCCCGCCCGTGCATGCGTCGCCTTCCGGAGCCGCTTGCCGAGACGAGAGGATCGACGCTCGGCGAGATAGGTCGCCTCCAGATTCTCCTTCGAGAAATCCTTGCCCTCGGAAAGAAGCTTCAGCACGTTCCGCGCCAGCATCGCGCCGGAGGCCCAGGCCTCGTCCACGCCCGCGTTCGCCAAACAGTCCGTCGTGCCGGAACCCTCGCCGATGCGCGCATAACCGTTACCACAGAGGAACGGCTCGCCTTCCGTGCCCGATTCCTGGATCGACTTTGCACCCCACGAAACGAGCGTACCACCTTCAATGTGTCGCCAGATGTACGGGTGCATCATCCAGTGCTGGAGGTAGCGGTAGGTTGTGCGGACGGGCGTATCCTGCCACGGCGCCACGAAGATACCCATCGACGCCGTCCGGTTCGGATGCACATAGAAGAAACCGAATATCTCCGGTTCCGGGAAACCGAGCGTATGGAGAATCGTGCCCGGTTCGAGCGTGCAGCTTTCGGGGAGCTGCACCACGGCCTTCATCCCCACACCCCAATCGTAGCGCGTGTGACCTTTCGGCAGACCGAACTTCTCGTCCAAAGCCCGGCCAACCGCACCGACCGGACCATCCGCCACGACCGTCAGCTGTGCCTTCACGTCCATGCCCGGCATGTACGCATCCGTCGGTGTGCCATCCTTCTCCACGCCTTGATCCGCCATGCGCACGCCTACCACGCGATCGCCCTCGAAGAGCGGCGCGGCCACGGGAGATCCCGGCCAGATCTGCGCCATGCCCGTCTCCATCACCTTACCGACCGCCCAGCCCATGAGCGAACCCATGTTGAGCACCAGACCGCCGCGCTTGTCCATGAACGGCGGAGTCATGAAAAGTTCACGGGCCTTGAACGCGCCGCCCTTCATGATGACGCCGCCCAGACGGAAGCAGGTGTCGATGAACTTCGTGCCGAAAGAGCGCTTTGAGCAACCCAGATGGTCAAAGAGGTAGGTGGTCTTCTCGCCCGTGACGTTGGCGGCGTTCGGAATCTCCTTCGCCAAATCGAGATCCGGGAACGTGGCGCGGATGGCCTCGGCCTTCGTGACGATGCCGGAGACACCGAAACCCGTATCGTCGGCGCGCTCGTAGCACATCACCTGAAGCGGCATGCCCGGCATCGCCTTCGACTCGTAGAGCGGCGTGCCGTCCTCCTTCGTCTTCGCAAGCTCCGGCGCGAGCGTCAGCAGAAAGCCTGCCGCCGCCGGACCGAAGCCCGTCACGACGATATCCGTTTCCATCACCTGTCGATCCATATCGCTAGTTGGTAGTTGATAGTTGGTAGTTGGTAGTTGGTTTCATCTCACGCAGAGATGCAGAGAACGCAGAGGGTATTTTAGAGTTGTGACTTCGCGCAAAGAATGGCTGGATGTTTGATTTCACCAATCGCTAAGCTACAATCCTTTACGTTCTGTAATTCGGGGCTTCTTTCGTGATCGTGATGTCATGCGGCCGCGCCTCGCGCTGTCCCGCCGCCGTCACGCGGTAGAACTTCCCGCGCTCCTGAAGCTCGCGGATCGTCTTGGTGCCACAGTAGCCGAGCGAAGCGCGAAGGCCGCCGCAGAACTGCGTCATGATTGACTTCACACGGCCCGAATACGGCACCATGCCCTCGATGCCCTGCGGCACGAGATCGTCCTCCGCCTCGTTGTCCTGGAAGTAGCGCGCACGGGAACCCTTGCCGTTCTTGAGCGCGGCCATCGAACCCATGCCGCGATACACGACATACTGCCGCCCGTTGGAGTAGATCTTCTCGCCAGGACTCTCCTCGGTGCCCGCCAGCACGGAACCGAGCATCACGCTATCCGCGCCCGCCGCAATCGCCTTCGGCACGTCGCCCGAAAGCTTGATGCCGCCGTCGGCGATCACCGCCACGCCCGATCCGCGCAGCGCCTTCGCCGCCGAATAGACGGCCGTCAGCTGCGGAATGCCCACACCGCACACCACGCGCGTGGTGCAGATGGAGCCGGGACCGATGCCCACCTTCACCGCATGGGCGCCCGCCTTGGCGAGCGCCACCGCCGCCTCGCCCGTCGCGATGTTGCCGGCGATCACATCGACCTTCGGGAAGTGCTTCACGATGTACTTCGTCATCTCGATGATGCCCTTCGAGTGGCCATGCGCGGAATCGACGACCACCACATCCACGCCCGCCGCCGCGAGCTTCTCCATCCGCGAAAGGTCACCCTTTCCGCCGGAGACGGAGGCCGAGACGCGCAGACGGAACTGCTCATCGCAGTTGTAGGTGGGGTTCTTGTTCTCGACGAGGCGCTGCACGTCCGTGAACGAGTAGAGTCCCACCACACGACCGTTGCGGTCCACAAGCGGAAGCTTGCCGATCTTGTTGGCACGCATGATCTCATACGCCTTCTTGAGCGACGTGCCCGGCTTGGCGGTGATGGGATCCTTCTGCATCACCTCGGCCAGCTTCGCGGCGTTCAACGGCGCGAACCGCATGTCGGAGCCCGTGATCATGCCGACGAGCCGGTCCTGGTCGTCCAAGACCGGGAATCCGTTGAACTTGTAGCCGTGCGACCGCTTCTCCTCGCGAAGGAACGAGATGTCATCGTTCGCATGGAAGCAGATCGGCTTTGAGATGAGACCGTTCAGGTAGTTCTTGACCTTGGCGACCTCCTTGGCCTGATCGTCCTCCTCGAGATTCTTGTGGATCACGCCGATGCCGCCGGCGATCGCCATCGCAATCGCCATCGGCGCCTCGGTGACCGTGTCCATCGCCGCCGACATGAAGGGTATCTTCATCTTCTGGCGGGAGGTCAGTTTCGTTTCGAGGGAGGCGTCGTCCGGGAGGAAGTCGGCGTATTGCGTCACAAGCGTGACATCATCGTACGTCAGTCCCTCGAAAGGGAACGTCGCCATGAATTTGTCGAGATATCTGTTCATGTCTCTTTCCTTTGTCCCTTCGCGCTTCCGGGGAAGCGCACAAAGACCCAATAAAATTAAAGCGCATTATACCAAATACCCCGTCCTCCCGCAACCGCACGGGACCGCCACGTTTGTATGGCCTCTTGCCGCGCGCTTTGTGTCTGGTAATATAGTTGCGTCTTCCATTTAAGGGATGGAAGGTCTTTGCGGGGAGTTGCAAGACTGCCACGCATTGGAGTATTATACGGGACAGCA
>CACZCD010000195.1 GCA_902779565.1 uncultured bacterium
GCCACGCGCGACACGACGTGGTAGTATGCCACGCCGTCCGCCTTCACCCTTGCCGATCTTGCCATGTTTTCCTTTCCGCGGCGCTTGTGCGCCGACAGGGGAAAAGATAGCAGAATAGCCATTTCGAGTTGTAAAGGAATTGTAAAAAGATTGTAAAAAATTTGTAAAAGAATTGTAAAAGGATTTTTACAACTTTCCCGTAAAATGTTAGTCGGCGCTACTTCCAAAGGGTCTGTCCCCCTGGAAAACACGGCACATCACAGGGTCTGTCCCCAGAACTTCTTGGTGTTGGGGTGCCGTTCCGACATCCCAACTCTCCTCACAGCGCGAGCCGTCTTCCCTTACGGGGTGAGCGGTCTTCCCCAACGCGGGGTTTCACTTCCCCCAACGAAGCAAGCGACCTTGTTTGGACGGGCGGCGATTAGGCCGTTCTTGACCGCTCCAGAAAGCGCAACTCGGCCTCAAGCATCTCCAGTCGAGGCATTGCAAAGCCGGCTTCGCGCGCAATCCGGAGCGGACGCGTGTACAGGTAGTCGATTTCCATCGGGCGGTGATGGTCGAAATCGAGCTTCATGGAAGGCGAATACGGCGTCATCGCGTCCGTTGTCGTGATCATGTGGTCCGCAAAGCCCTCGTCGATGCGCTCCACGCCCAGATGCCGGGCGGCACCGATGACTTCAAGCATCTGTTCGCGTATGAGGTTCCTTGTGGACGGGTTGCGCAAGAGCCGATCCGTCTGCGTCCCGAGCGCAACCGTCATGCCGTTGAACGGCATGTTCCACACAGCCTTCTTCCAGCGCGCTTCGTTGTATTCCACAAGGCCCGCCTGTACGCCGGCGGCATTGAAGTCATCCGCCACGCGCTGCAGGGCTTCGGGATCACGGCACGAGTAGTCGCCGAAATTGATGTACCCGTAGCATTGATGGTCGATCCTGCCCGGACCCGCTTTCGCCGAGCAGATGAACGCAAGCCCCGCCGCCAGCTGAAACCCTGGGAACCGCTCCTGCACGTCCTGTTCAACACCGATTCCGTTCTGGATGAGGACCACAAGCGTATCATCTCCTACCACTGGCGGGAGCAGGCTTTCCAGCAGATGGTTGTTGACGGTTTTCAGACACACGAGCACCACGTCGCACTTCGGCATGTCGTGCACGTCGCGATAGACTGCGGGGCGGTCGAGATGGAATGACCCCGCGCAGGAATCGATCTGCAAGCCATGTTCCTTGACGAATTCATAGTCGCTGTGAAGCAGGAAATGGACATCCTGTCCGTTCTGGGCAAGGCGCGAGCCGTAGTATCCGCCGATGCCCCCCGTTCCGATCACCGCGTATTTCATGTTCTCGTTTCCTCAGCCTTCACGTCCAAGACCTAAAGCCCGTCAGGAATGCCTGTCGCATGGCGCCCATGGGTACTTCTGCCGATCCTTGGCGGTGATTCTGCGCACCGGGCGCGCGGGATTTCCGGCAACAAGCGTGTTGGCGGGCACGTCGCGGATGACGACCGACCCTGCCGCCACCACCGCATTGTCGCCGATCGTGACGCCGCCGATGATCTGAACGCCGCCCGGCGGCGTAAATGCCCACGTTAGGCGCGATCCACACGTTGTCGCCGATGCGCACGTAGTTGCCGTCAAGCACCACGAAGTTGTAGTTCGCAAAGAAGTTCTCGCCGACCTCAATGTGGAATCCGTAGTCGCACCGGAACGGCGGCAGTATGTTGCAGCGCTTGCCGATCTTGCCGAATATCTTCGCCAGGAAGTTACGCCGCTTCCCAACCTGCGACGGCTTGAGCTTGTTGTATTCGCAGAGCGCATCCTGTATCTTGAAGCGATGCCTCTTCATCTCGTCGGTCGTGTTCGGATTGTAGAGAAAGCCCGCTTCAGCCTTCTCCTGCTCCGTCATTCCGCCCTTCACGGGTTTGCATAAAACGATTTTCTTTTTCATGGACGATTTAGACCCCAAAAATGGTCTTGCCGTCATCAGGCAAAAATCGCAGAATTCCCGGCAAGATGCGACAATGACCCTGCTTCTTCCGTTCGGTCACCATTGCCGCCGCCGTTGAGATCCGCCTTGATGCGTTCAGCCCAGATGTCGCAGAGCTGGAGTATCTTCTCGATCGTGGCAACGAAGTCCTCCACATCCTCGGCGGCCTTCTCCAGATCGAAGCTGTAGTTGTAAACCACCGTCTCCGTCTCGGGTTCGATCGCGAAATAGCCTCCCGCCGTCTCCTTGCCGAAGAGTCCGCCCACAAGCAGGTCGCGATAGACCGCTTTCGATGCGTCATGGGGCAATTCCGCCACTTCCACAAAGCAGAGCAACCTCCCCGTCCCTTCGACAAGCTGAAGGTTTACGTTGTAGGCGTCATCAACGCGAACGCTTACAAGCCCCGTCTCATCAGATGTAAATGCATCAATTCCAGTCTCCTTGCGCACTTCCGCAAGGAACTTTGCATAGCTATCTTTGGTTGTCATGTTTGGAGGGTTGGATGTTTGGAAGTTTGGAGGGTTGGAGGGTTAGGCTGAGAACGTGGGCATGGGCGGCGGCGGCAGGTTGAACGCGGCGTTCATGAGCTTGCCAAGCGCATCATCGCGATCAAGCGCTGCGTCGGGAACGTCGGCGACAGGTTCCGATGAGGCGATGCCGGAAGGCTGGGCGCGGGTAAATGTTACCTTGTCGTGCGTCCCGCGTCCAGCGTCTATCCCTGATGCCCCTTTCGTCTCGTTCCCCGCACCGACGGGCGTCGCGTCAAACGACTCGCGTCCCATTCCGATGTTACCGAAGCCATTGCTGTTGAGGTTGATTTCCATTGTTGTCTCCTTTTGTTGTTTCCGCCTTGATTACACACATCAACCTAAAAGGTT
The DNA here is from genome assembly GCA_902779565.1 of uncultured bacterium. Lineage (GTDB taxonomy): Bacteria > Verrucomicrobiota > Kiritimatiellia > RFP12 > UBA1067 > UBA1731. The sequence continues at coordinate 2,861 of CACZCD010000195.1, forward strand.
ACACGCAAATCTGAAAGAATTTCCTGCAGCTTCTCCTTCGCACGGAAAATTCGCACTTTTACGAGATTTTCGCTCACTCCTGTTTGATTTGAGATCTCGCGTATCGACATTTCGCCGATCTGGAAGAGCGTATAGGCCTCGCGAAGGATGGGCGGCAGCTTCGCAAAGGCCTCGTTAAGGCGGCGGCGCAGTTCCGCACTCCGCGATGCCGCCTCCTCCGGCAGTTCGGCGGGACCGACGCTCCCAGCGTCTTCTTCGCGTATCTCGTCCACGAACGTCAACCGCGCGTTGTCGCGGGCGAGGTTCTTGCGCAGGTTGCGCGCAATGGTGAAGGCAAGCCCGGAGACGGACTCTTCGTCATCGTGCAGGTCGTCGCGCATGTTCCAGATCTTCAGAAACGTGCTCTGGACAAGGTCGCACGCCTCATGGTAGTCGCTGCCCGAAGCGACAAGCCAGTTTGTCAGCTTCGGCGCAACCGACTTGTATAACTTTTCAATGTTCATACGCTTTCTCCAGTCTCTTCATCTTCCCCTGTGCTCTCTGCGGTCTCTGTGGGAGGCAACTCCTCCAACGTGACGCTATCCAGCTCCTCTTCCTCCTTGCGCGCGTCCTGAATCTGCTTAGCCCACTTCAGGACTTCCGCGACGGGTTCGATGAGCGTTTCGGGGATAAAATCCTCCAGTTTCCCCTCAGCATAGAGGGCACGGGCAAGGGGCTTGTCCTCCATCACCGGAATGCCCTCCGCGAGCGCCGTCTCGCGGATGATCTTCGCCACGCGCCCGGCGCCGAGGGCGCAGATGCGCGGCAGCGGCGCCTCCTCTGCCTTGAAGCGGATGCCGACGGCGAGATGCGTCGGGTTCGTGACGACCACATTCGCCTGCTTCGCCGCCTTGGCCGGTTCGGGACCGTTCAGGATCTCGTCGCGGAACTGACGCTGCGCCTGCTTGATCTCGGCCGAACCCTCCATCTCCTTGTACTCGCGCTTCACCTCATCCTTCGTCATCATCATCTGCTTCGTAAAGTTCCGACCCTGAAACAGACGATCCACGACGGCGATGACGATATAGCCGAAGGCCGTATAGATGGCGAGACGCTTCAGCATCAGCTTCAGGCACGGGAAGATGTCATCGACCGTGCCGTAGCACATCGTGAGGAGTTCCGGCACGCTCGCCCAGATGATCTTGTAGAGGAGGTAGCCGAGAAAGCAGACCTTCACGATATTCTTCAGAAACTCAAAGAGGTTCTTCATCGAGAAGATCTTCTTCGCGCCCTCTACGGGGTTCAGTTTCTCCAGCTTCGGGATGATCGGCTCCAACGTGAAGAGAAATCCGATCTGGGCCGTGTTCGCGGCAATGCCGATCACCGCCGCGATCAGGACGAATATGAACGAGTGCTTGCAGATCACGAAAGCGGCCAATCCCGAAGCTTGCTGCGAGGCTTCAAACGGATCGCCCGCCATGCGATCCCCGATGTAGCCGAGGAGCATGGAGGCATCATCCACCAGGGCGACGCCCATCCAGCCGAGAACCGCGAAGAGCACGACCAGGATCGCCGTCGAGACGATGTCCTTCGACGTGCAGACCTGCCCCTTCTGCCGCGCGTCGCGCAGCTTCTTCGGGGTCGGCATCTCTGTCTTTTCGCCTGAACTCTCAGCCATACGTCACCTACCCTCCCAGCAACTTCTGGACCGGGAGAAGAATTTGCGTTTCCTTGGTGTACATGAGCATATCCATGATGAACGGCAGATAGACGATCAGCATGGCGATGCCGAGCGCGGACTTGACCGGCATCGAAAGGAAGAACACGTTGAGCTGCGGCGCGGTGCGGTTGACGAGGCCGAGGCCGATGGTCGCAAGGAACATCACGATGATCACGGGCGCCGATATCACAACCGTCGTCTTCAGCATTCCGTCAAGCGCGCCGAGCACCTGCACCGGCGCGTTCGGGGCGAAGGCGACGAAAGACGCTCCGAACGCGTCCGCCGGAAACACCGGCCAGACCGAGTAGCTCTTGTAGAGCGCACCGAGCATGAGAAAGATCGCACCGCTCACGAAGAAAACGGTCGAAACGATCTGCGTGAAGAAGATGCCCGTCGTCGAGACCTGCGTGCCGGAAAGCGGCGAATACACCTCGCCCATCGTCGCGCCACGCTGGTTGTCGATGAAATTGCCGACGTTCTCCGCCACCCAGAACGGAATCGACGCGAAGAACCCGATGAGGAATCCGATGATCGCCTCCTTGAAGGCCAGAAGCCCGAACATCCAGACGTTCGGCTCGCCGGGCGGCATGTCGGCCTTGATGAACGGAATCGCAAGACATGAGAACCCCAGCACCGCCGCCCTTCTCGCCACGCCGGGAATCATCGACTCCGCCAACGCCGGACAGATGGCAAACGCCCCACCGATCCTCGCCATCGCGAGCACCGCCGCAAGGATCCATCTATGGAATTCGATGTAGGGCATAATCTATCTCAACAGCGGGAAGTGGGAGAAGATGTCCTGGGTGTAGAGGAGGAGCGTGGAGCCAAGCCAAGAGGCGCAGGCAAGGAGCGTGAGCGAAATCGCGATGAGCTTCACCGCAAAGCCGAGCGTCTGCTCCTGAATCTGCGTGAGCGCCTGAAGAAGCGAAACGAGGATTCCGATCACAGTCGCGACGATGATCGGAATCAGCGAAAGGCGCAGCACGATCAGGAGGCAGGTTTTCGCATAGTCAAGTATCTGCGCCTCGCTCATAGGATATAGCCTTTCACGAGTCCTTGGATGAGAAGCGTCCAGCCGTTGACCATGACGAAGAGCAACAGCTTGAACGGGAGCGATATCGTCACGGGCGAGACCATCATCATGCCCATCGCCAGCAGAATGTTCGAGACGATTATGTCAATCGCGATGAATGGCAGATAGACGAGAAATCCGATCTGGAACGCCTTGGTCAACTCCGAGACGCAGAACGAAGGAAGAAGGATCCAGTACCCCTCGGGATCCACCGCCGCCGGCTCGCCGTCCTTGCCCCACAGCGTTTCGGCCGTCTTGATGAAAAACGCCCGTTCGCGAGGAGCGGTGTGTTCGGAGAGAAACCTGCGGAAAGGTTCGGCGGCCTTGCTGAGATCCAAAGACGAGAGATCGATGGTTGAAGGCGGATGTGCAACCGTTCCCTGTCCCTGCGCTTGCGGTGCGGACGTCCCGGCCTTTGCGGCCATCGCCTTCTGACTTTCGACGATCGCACTCCACGACTCGCTCACGACCGGCGCCATGATGTAAAACGTGAGAATCATCGCCAGCGCGTTGACCACCATGTTCGGCGGAATGGACTGTATGCCGAGCGCATTGCGGATGAGCGACATGACGACGACTATCTTCAGGTAGCTCGTCGCAATCATCGCGATGAAAGGAATGAGCGACAGTCCGACAAGGACGATTATCAATGCAAATGGATCTGTCTGAAACATAGTGGCTAGTGGTTAGTGGCTAGTGGTTAGTGGCTAGTGGTTAGTGGCTGGAGGCCGGGACTTCGACTATGAAAGCGGATTGGTCGCCGAGACGGTCGAGGCGGCCGACGGCAAGAGTCTTGCCGTCGGCAACAAGTCTCAGCGCACCCGAAGGCGTTGCCGCTACGGGGTGCGGCGTTTCGACAGCATCGAACAGTTCGCCGAGCGTAAACTCCTTCGCTGTCGCATCAAACACATGAACAAGATCCCCCGCATTGTAGCGAGTCACGCCATTCGCATCAACCGCGAAACGCCCATCGACGACAAGACGCGCAGGAACAGTTCCCATTTCCGGCAGGAGTACCGCATCGCCGATCGACAGTCCGGACGCCTCCAACGACGTGAGCGAGAACGCGGCGTATTCCGTCAGGGCAGGAAGTGTGACGGAACGGATCGACTCGTACGTGAGGTCGAGGTTGCGCAGGCTGCCGAGCGCAGCCGTCACGGTGGCGGAGCGAGTCAGGGAGAAAACGATGTCTGCCACTTGCGCGAACAAAACCGGCGCATCAGGGCTTTCGGCACCCGCAAGCCCAACGAGCTTGAGCTGCCGACGCACCGCGTTCTCCACAAGCTGAAGAAGCGGGCCAGCGTCCTTTTCGACAAGCGCGAGGAGAATCGGCTCCGGCACGTCAGCGCGGCTGTCCCAGATCGCGTCCAGCTCCTTGAAACGCGGCGAACGGGCCAGCGAAAGGACATGCGGCTCGTCCTCAAGCCGTATCGAAAGGCTGATCGTGTCGGCAGGATGCGTTGCGCCGAGAACAAGCGTCGCGCTCTCGTCGCCCAGCCGGCACGGCAGGGCGAACGCAGGCAAATCGACGATGGCGTCTGGCCCAAGGCCAGACCATTGCGGGAGCGCGGACAAGATCTCAAACGGCTTCATTGCGAGTTCCTTTCTTCAACTGAAGCGCGACCGAAACATGATGGAAGGCGGGGGCGTGTTCGGCGAGCGCAATTTCAAGACGCGGCAAAGCGGCCGCAGCAGCGGCGGACGCCTCTTGCGTCGCGGGCGTTATGCTCACGGTCAACGTTCCGTCCTTGGCGGACATGGCAATCTCCGATCCATCGAGGACGGTCGGCTTGAGCATGATCTTGATTTCTCCCTCTCCATGCGTGATGCCGGGCGTGACGAGAATTTGCCCGACGACCACCTCGACAATCTGATTGACCGTCTCAACGATGGCCTCCGTGCGGGCGGACGCGGCAGACGCGGCGGCGACTTCAGGCGCGGCCTGTAGGACTTGCGGCGCGGATGCCTCAACCGCAGCCGGCGCGACGACGACATGCGCGGCGGCGGCAACGGCCTTTTCTTCCGGTTTATCAACCGTCGCGACCGCCGGATGAGAAACCTTTGCGGCAACCGGCCTTTCGGCTATCACAACAGGCGTCTTCGCGCTGATCACATCCGGCTCTTCCGGGTTCGTAACAATCACTTGTATCTTGGCATTGTCAGATGGCGCAACAAA
>CACZCD010000196.1 GCA_902779565.1 uncultured bacterium
TGTCGCCCGTGCCCTCGTTACCCGTCATCTCCACCTCCACCGGCAACTTGCCGGATGTCGTGTCGATCGTGAGCGGCGCATCCCACTTCACGTTGTAGTAGCCATCCTCGGAATCCGCCGGCACGATGAGCCGCGTCCCTTCGGCGAACGTGACGGCAAGCCCGTCCGCCGCTGTCTTGGACGAGACCTTGAGCGCGCCCGCCAGGATGTTGAGCACGTTCGTCCCCGCCACGGGCGCCGTCGTCTCCTCCCCGTTGATGAACCGCGCCGTGCCCGCGAGGTCGAGCGTGCCGGTGCCAGCCTTGTCGATCACGCCGGCGTACGTCACCTGGTTCGCAAGCCGCATCGTCTTCCCGGCGAAGACGTCGAACTTCGCTCCGCCCCGGACCATCATCCCGCGCGTAGGCTCGCAGAAGTCAACATCGTTCGTGACGCTGATCGCCGGGAAATCGTACAAGGTCACTGCGCTGTAGGTGTTTGCGTCCTGCGTGAACGTGCCGCCGAGGTTGCGCGCATCGTTGAGCGTCGTGGTGAACTGATAGTTTGTTATCACCGTATCGGCGGACGCCTTCCGCTGCGAGATTATGAACCGGCCGTGGAAGTTGGTGTTGACGTGGGTGAAGTTGATCTGTCCCTCTTGGTTGTTTATGTTGTTGACGCCAAGGCCGAAGTTGCCGCACAGGTCGGCGTTCACATTAAGCACGTGCCTCTGCCCCGCATAGATGTTTGCCGAACTGGAGCTGTCAAGCCTCACCACGTTCAGACGCTCTGCGGTAAGCGTGCGGTTGATGTGGTCCGCCCACAGGCCGAACGACACGCCAGAGCCGATGTTGATCTCCTTGAACGTGACTCTGCTGCCGGACTTCCACGACGAGCTGCGGCCCAAGGTAAGCGTCGCGTTCGGCAGTTCCGTGGTCTGGAAGAAGCAAAGCCGCGCCTTCGCCCAGTAGTGGAGCGAGGAATCCGCCGGCGGCGTCACGCCGTTCGACCAGTCCCCTTCGTGCCCTGCCGCGAATGCGCTGTACTGCGTCGATCCCGCCGGATGGCCGCTCGTCTCCACGTTCTCGTTCGTCATCGTCACGATTCCGGGCGATGCAATGTACACGTCCTTCGCGCCGTCGCCCGCATCCACCGCGACCAGCGTCACGTTCGTCACAGGCGGCGGGACGCTGCTTGAGCCGAGCAGCGAAACGTCCGAGAGGTCGCCCACGTTCGCCGCCGCCTCTCCCGTGAGGTGGGCTATCTTCAGCGCCTTGCCGTACGGATCGTCCGACGTCATTCCGCCGATGAAATTCTCAACCGGGCAGTTCGCGACCCTCAGCGTCGTTCCGCCGCCGATCGAGAAGCCGCCTGTTGCGTTCACTATCGGGAACACCGCCGCCGCTGCCGCATTGTAGTTGAAGGAAACGGTTGAGCCTGTCGCATCGAACGAACGGAAGTACGTGTTCTTCGTGTTGGCGTTGAAGGTGCCGTTGTAGTACAGGCTAAGATCCGCGCCTTCGGCCACCACAAACGCCGTCAACGGCCAGTTGAACGCATTGGCGGAATAAAGCCTGAAGATGGTGTTGCTTCCAAACACCTTGAAGGTGCCGGGGTAGTCCGCAAACGTCGTCGTCTCCGCACGGCAGTAGAAGCCGTGGTCAAGCGTCGTGTTGCCGTTTTTCATCGGCCGCGTAAACGTAAGATAGCTGTCCGCAGTGCCTTGGAACTTCGCCAACAACGAGTGTGCGCGTGCGCTGCCGTCACTCGTGTAGGAGCCATTGTAGTACTGCGTGATCTTCGACGGATTCTCCGCCGTGCCCTTGACCGTGACCGTGCCGTATAGCGACGAATCGTAGGGCGACGTGTACAGCGGCCCGTAGCATGACGTCTGGATAAGCGAACCGGGAAGAAGCACAAGATCGGCGATGTAAGGTGCGTACTTATCGCCCTGCGACACATTTGAGGTGAACCTGCCGGCAATCACAAGCTGCCCGCCATTCCAGAAACGGTTGGTGGCTGTCGTGTTTGCATTGCGGTAGAGCGTGCCGCTTACGTAGTAGTTCTTGGTGTTGGTGGGTGCCTGGCCGTCAGACCAGCCGCCGACATCGTTCCAGGAAGAATTGGCGCTTCCATCCGTCCGCGTGAGCTTCACGTAGTCCGCGTACGGATCGTCATCCGCAAATGCGCGACCGGAAATCAGCACGGCCGCAACCATGCCAGCGGAAACGAGGGTGTCCCATCCAAAGGCCAAATTTGTCAATTTCATCACCAATCTCCACTATGGGTTCCAAAACATTGCGTATTATAGCACAACTTCCCCGCAGCGGAAGGAATCGCCGCGACAGGATCATCGCAGGGAGCCATATTCGTAAACCTTCGGCTCGATTATGCACCACGATCACCGACACCGCGCCAAGCCGGATTGCATGCTTGAAAATCTCGCGCGGGTGGAGGAATGTCCTGTCTGCAGTTCCGCGCGATACAATCATGGGTTCACACAGCAGATGCCGCTTGGCGTCAAGGTAGAGCGCATAGGTATCATTCGTCCTTAAGCGGGCGGTTCATCAGCGAAGTGATCGCATCCCGCACCGAAAGCCCTTCGTGGCATACGCCATAGACCGCCTCGGTGATGGGCATGGCAACGCCATAATCCGCCGCCATCCCCCTCACCACACGCGAATTCCACACGCCCTCGGCGACCATCTTCATCGAAGAGAGGATGCTGTCGATCCCCTCACCCCTTCCAAGGCGTTCCCCGACGGCGCGGTTGCGCGAATGTCTCGATGTGCATGTGACGATGAGATCGCCCATGCCCGAAAGCCCGGATACAGTACGCGGATTCGCGCCGCAGGCGCACGCGAAACGCGAAATCTCCGCAAGCCCGCGCGTAATGAGTGCGGCGCGCGTGTTGTCCCCGTAGCCGAGACCGTCCGAACAGCCAACGGCGATTGCGATCACGTTCTTCACCGCGCCGCCCACCTCCACGCCGATCAGATCGTCCGAGGTGTACACGCGGAACGCACTGCTGCTCCATGCGCGCTGGACGACCCGCGCATCATCCGTCGAATGCGCCGCCGCCACGATCGCTGTCGGGATTCCGCGCGCAACCTCCTCGGCATGGGACGGACCGGAAAGCACCGCCACGCGTCCCACGCCTAGACGGGACGCGATAAGTTCGCTCATACGATGACAGGTCCTTTCACAGAATCCTTTCGTGAGGGATACGGCAATCGCACTTCCACCGACCAGTCCCGCGAACGCTTCACAGACGTTGCCGATGAAGCGGGAGGGCACCGCAAACGCCACGACATCAGCATCCCTGACGGCCTCCGCCCTGTCAGACGTGAGACGGACGGAATCCGGTATGGCGACGTCCGGCAGATAAACCGGATTGCTGCGCGTGCGGCGCATCTCCTCCACGGCAGCGGGATTGCGCCCCCAAAGCGACACCTCGTGGCCAAGCCCCGAAAGGAGGATGGCATTGGCCGTTCCCCAGCCGCCCGTGCCTATCACAGCAATTTTCATATCGGTAGAACCATTCCCTTCTTTGCCTCAAATTATACCACACTTCGGCTGTAAATCGAGCGTGTCCGCGTCACTGAACACGAGGGAGCGATGAAGAAACTCCGATGGCATCAAAGGGGCTTCGCGCAGACGCCTGCGCGCCCTTCGGGTTCGGCTTACGCCGAAGAGCCATAACTTTCCCTCTTGCAATCCTTCCAGCTTCAGCGGATCATGAACTGCGTGCCGACCAAGCCAAGCGTGGCGAGATACGTCACCGAGCCGTCGCCGTTCGTGCGCTTCATCACGGACCCCTTCTGCCGGAAGTTGTTGGACGCGCGCAACACTTCAAACGACGTTTCCGGGATATCCGCCGCCGCCGTCGCGTTGAACGTGCAGATCGGCACCGTGATGTTGTCCACGCCCTCGTTGCCGGTCATCTCCACCTCCACCGGCAACTTGCCGTCCGTCGTGTTGATCGTGAGCGGCGCATCCCATCTCACGTTGTAGTAACCGTCCTCGGAATCGGCCGGAACGATGAGCCGCGTGCCTTCGGAGAACGTGACCGCAAGCCCGTCCGCCGCCGTCTGCGCCGAGACCTTCAGCGCGCCAGCAAGCACGTTCAGCACGTTCGTTTCCGCGACAGGAGCAGTGGTCTCCTTTCCGTTGATGAACCGCGCGACGCCGGCAAGGTCGAGCGTACCCGCGCCGTCCTTCTCTAGTATGCCCGCATACGTGACCTGATTCGCGAGCCGGAGCGTCTTCCCGTCGGAGACATCGAACTTCGCCCCTTCCGACACGAAGATTCCGCGCGTCGGATCCGCGAACGTCACGTCGTTCGTGACCGCCACCTTCGGGAACCGCGAGAGCGCAATCGCATTGTACGTGCTGTCCGAAGCCGTGTATTGGCCGCCCCAGTTCCGCGCATCGTCGAGATAGGACGTGAACAGGTATCGCGTGTAATTTGTGGTTGGATTCTGCGTCAGGGAGAACCTGCCGTGGAAGTTCGTGTTGATGTGACCGAAGTTGATGTACGATCCCTGGTTGTTCATGTTGCGGATGATGAGATTCCCGCTGCCGCACAGTTCCGCATCCACGTCCAACGTATGCAGCTGTCCGGCGTAGATCGTAGCCGACGCTCCGATACCGCTATCCACGATGTTGAGCCGCTCCGCCGTGAGCGTGCGCTCCCTAGGACTACCCCAGATTCCAAAGCTGTAGCCCGCCAGTATGTTGAATTCCTTGAACCGGATGCTCTCGCCGCCCTTCCACGAAGAACCAATGGCGAGGGTCATCGTCGCGTTCGGCATGTCGATCGGCTGGAAGCAGCAGAACCTCGCGACGGCGCAGTAGTGGAGCGCCGAATCGGCGGGCGGTGTGACGCCGTTCGACCAGTCATTCGGATGCCCCGGCTCGAACGCGCCATACTGCGGCGCGTCTGCGGGATTCGATCCGCCGCCGTAACCGGTCGTCTCGACGTTGCCGTTCGTCATCGCGACGATGCCCGGCGAGGCGATGTACACATCCTTCGAGCCATCAAGATTTGACACCACTTCCAACGAAACGTTGGTGAATGGCATTCCGCCGCCGTTGAACCTTTTCAGCTTGATGCCCGAAAGGTCGCCCAGCGTCGCCGCCGCCGTATCGGCAACGTGGAACAGCCGCTTGGATCGGCCTGTTGGATTCGTGTCGGACACGCCAACGATGAACGTATCCAAGGTATCGCTGTTGAGCCTTATGGTCGTCCCGTTCTCCAAGGCGAGCCGTTCGGTGACGTTGAGGACCGGAAAAGCATTCCTGGAAGCGACGTCATGGGTAAAGTACAGCGTCGCACCCGATGCCGTGAACGACCGCAGGTAGGCATTCTTCGTGCTGTTATTGTACGTGTTGCCATAATAGAAGTAGAGCTCCGCCCCGTCATCCACGACAAACGCCGTCTGCGGCCAGTTGAAATCGTAGTTGCTATCCGGCTTGAACACCGAGTTGCCGCCCGTCACCCTGAACGTGCCGGGATAGTTCGCAAACGTCCATTTCAGAGCACGCGCGTAAAAACCATGGTCGATGACGGTGCCGCTGTAGTTCGTGAATGGGCGCGTGTATTCCAGCATGCTGTCTGCCGTGCCGACGAACTTCGCGTACAGTCTATGGCTACGCGTGCCGGATTGATAGTAATGCTGCGTGATCTTCGAGGGATTCTCCGCGGTGCCGGCGACAGTCACCACGCCCGTAACATCGCCGACCGAATAGAACGGCCCGTACGTTTCCGCACGCACCTCGGACCCGCCGAGAAGCACCAGGTCGGGGATCACCGGCGAGTTCGCGTCAGAGGCGCTTACGGCGCTGTGGAACGTTCCGGCAAGCACAAGCTTCCCGCCTTTCCATTTGCGGTTGTCGGCGTCATTGTTGGTTATGCGCCACAGTATCGCGCCGGGCGCGACATAGTAGTTCGTATCAGAGTGTGGCACCTTCTTATCCGACCACCCGCCGGCGACGTTCCAGGAATAATTGCTTTTGGTATCCTTGCGCGTAAGCTTCACGTAGTCCGCGTACGGATCATCCGCGAACGCCACATTTAACGAACACGCAAACGCCAACGCAACGAGCAGAAGCAGCAATTTACCCGCCCCGCCCAATTCAAAGGTTTCTGCAAATTTCATGTTACAGCAATCCTTTCTTATCTTAAATGCCAAACATTATACCATGTATGTAGTTGTCAATGGGAATGAAAAAAAAATAATTTTTAACATGATGGAGCCCCCCCGTCCTCGTGGACGAGGAATTCAGATCCATTCCGTCTATGGGGTTGGAACGTGCTCAGACAGATG
>CACZCD010000197.1 GCA_902779565.1 uncultured bacterium
TCACCGGGACGACGTATACGAAGGAGCCGGAGAAGCAGCAGGCGTACCGGAAGGAGCATCAGGAGCATCCGGCCGCTATGGCATCGTCCGCAGCTGCGGCGGATGATGCTGCGGGTGCGGGACAGAGCACAGGGGATTCTGGTACGGCAAAGGGTGCAGGCTCCGGCGATGGGACGGGGCGCGGTGCTGGTTCTGGTGCGGGGAATGGCACGGGCAGCGGCGCGGGCGATGGAGGTGGTGTCGGCGCCGGTGTTGGTGCGGGCACTGGCACGGCGCCAGCTTCGCCGCCAGAACCCGTTGATGCTGGCGCTTATTGCACGTATCGCGCGACGCCTGCCTATCCGCAGAGCATGGTGCAGGCGGGCGCGCAGGGCAGCGTGACCGTGCTGATCACGGTTTCTCCTGCGAGCGCGGTGACGGATGTCTCCGTCGTGAGCTCCTCCGGCTATCCGGCACTCGATGCGGCTGCCGTCGCGGCTGGCTGGGCCTGCCGTTTCCAGATGAACGGCCATTCGGGCCGCTATCGGACGACGTATCGCTTCGAGCTTCGCGGCGGAGACGATGATTGGTGATGGCGTGCGCGGGAGGCATTCCTGCCGGAGGTGATGACAGTGCTGGAGCTCGTGAATCTTTCAAATGTCCGCTATGAAATCGACCGCGTCCTCGGCGGCGATACGTCTGCGCTTCCGGCGTTTTTTGCGCGGCACGGGCTGGACGGCCTCGAGCTCACGCTCTATGAGGATTGGGAGCCCGCGCAGTTTCCAGCGGATTGGATTCAGGGCGTGCATCTGCGGTTCTGGCCCAGCTGGATGGATTTCTGGCGCGGAGACCGAGAAGCGCTCGTGCGAGAATATGGCTTTACTCTGACATGAAAACCAACCTCTGCCCGAATCCGGGCAAGATTGGCGCGCCCCAGCCGTAGTTGGTTGTTGGTGGATTGATGGAGGGCCCCTGCCGATTTTTCGGCGGGGGTTTTATTTTGTCTTGGGGGTGTGGTATAATCTGCGGCATGCAAATCGCCCCTATGCCCGTGAACAAGGAATCCCTCGATCTGGTGCGCAAGTACCTCGCAGAAGTGGCTGTGCAGTGGAAAACCGGACAGGCCACCGAGCATAGCTACCGTCCGGCGTTGAAGACGCTGCTTGAGGGGCTTCTGAAGAACGTGATCGTGATCAACGAGCCGCAGCACATCAAGTGCGGCGCGCCGGACTACATCCTGCGCGACAGGCGCACCTCCCTCCACCTCGGTTTCATCGAGGCGAAGGACATCGGCGACGGCGACCTGGACGGCAACGGCGTACACAGGGAGCAGTTCAACCGCTACAAGAACTCGCTGGACTCGCTCTGCTTCACCGACTACCTCGACTTCCATTTCTACGACGGCGGCGAATTCAAGGAGAAGATCCGCATCGCGGAGGTCTGCGGCGACAGGATCGTGCCGGCGCCGCAGCCCGTCATCGAGATGTTCGTGGGGATGATCGCGCACTTCGGTTCCGCGAAGGCGCAGAGGATCACCTCCGCCTCGCGCCTCGCGAAGCTCATGGCCGGCAAGGCGCGCCTGCTCGCACAGGCGATTAAGGAATTCCTGCTTCAGGATGCCGAGAAGGAGTCCATGCTGGCGGAGCAGATGGCGGCGTTCCGGAATGTGCTCATCCACGACATCACGGATGAGTCGTTCGCCGACGTCTATGCGCAGACCATCACCTACGGCATGTTCGCCGCCCGCCTCCATGACGACACGCCGGAGGATTTCACGCGGGCCGAGGCGGCCGCCCTGATCCCGAAGACGAATCCGCTCCTGCGACAGATGTTCACCTACATCGCCACCGACACGAACGACACCGTCGAGTGGATCGTGGACGACCTCATCACGCTCTTCGCGGCGACCGACCTCCGGGAGATCATGAAGGATTACGGCAAGTCCACCGAGCAGACCGATCCGATCCTGCATTTCTACGAGGACTTCCTCGCCGCCTACAACCCCGATCTCCGCAAGGCGCGCGGCGTGTGGTACACGCCCCAGCCTGTCGTGGGGTTCATCGTGCGCAGCGTGGACAGGATCCTCGAGACGGAGTTCGGCCTGCAGGGCGGACTCGCCAACAATTCAAAGGCGAAGTTCAAGGTGGTGAACGACAACAGGAACCGGAAGTCCGACAAGGCGTTCGTCGAGCGCGAGATGCACCGCGTGCAGATCCTCGACCCCTCCACCGGCACGGGCACGTTCCTCGCCGCAGTGGTCAGGCTCATACACTCCAAGTTCGCGGGCATGCAGGGCATGTGGCAGAACTACGTGTCGGAACATCTTCTGCCGCGCCTCAACGGGTTCGAGATCCTGATGGCGTCCTACGCGATGGCGCATCTCAAGCTCGACATGCTGCTCGCCGAGACCGGCTACCGACACGAGTCGAACGAACGGCTCCGCGTGTTCCTCACGAACTCGCTCGAAGAGCACGACAAGGAGATCGGCACGCTCTTCGCGGCGGCGCTCTCCAAGGAAGCCAACGAGGCGAACTACATCAAGCGCGACTGCCCCGTAATGGTGGTCATCGGCAACCCGCCGTATTCGGTTTCGTCAAGTAACAAGGGCGAATGGATAGAGAAGCTTGTTTCGGACTACAAGGAGAATCTCAACGAGCGGAAAATCAATCTCGACGACGACTACATCAAGTTCATCCGGCTTGGGCAGCATTATATCGACCGCACTGGCGAAGGAATCCTTGCGTACATTTCCAACAACAGTTTTCTGGATGGAATAACTCATCGGCAGATGCGGAAGTCTCTTATGGAGAGCTTCGACGAGATATACATTCTGAACCTTCACGGAAACGCCCGCAAAAAGGAGACCGCGCCCGACGGATCGAAGGACGAAAACGTTTTCGACATCATGCAGGGCGTGAGCATCAACATCTTCGTGAAGAAGAAAGGTCAGCAAAAAGAAGAAACGCTTGGTAGAGTTTTCTACTCTGACCTGTATGGTATGCGCGAGGCGAAATACAAGAATCTTGAAGCCGCCTCGCTTTCCTCCATCAACTGGCAGACCATCGAACTCCGCGCACCATACTACTTCTTTGTGCCAAAGGACTTCTCAACAGACGAGGAGTACAACAGGGGGTTCTCCATCGTAGAGATGCTCCCTCTTTACAATTCGGGAATACAGACGAAGCGGGATGATTATGTCTGTCAGTTTGACGAAAACGCCATTCGTGAGGTGATTGCCGATCTCAAATCGGATCTGCCCATAGAGTCGATAAGGCAACGATTCCATGTAGGTGATGATGGTGTGGCATGGAGCATTGAGAAGTCACGGGAAGATGTCTTGAAAAATGCCGGTACATATTGCAAAATCACATATCGCTTATTTGATTTTCGATGGACGTATTATACAGGGCAATCAAGTGGCTTCATGGCGCGTCCTCGGGAAAAACTATTTCGCCATTTTGTCGGCCATGAAAACGTCGGTTTGATTGTGCGAAGAAACACGCCAGACAAGCCGTTCACGTATGTTTCTGTTTGTGACGCCCCGATTTCAGAAGGCGTCCTCGGTATTGATCCCAATGGGCGCGAGTATGCCATTCCCCTCTACCTCTACAACGACAATATGGGGAAGATGGAGAAGTCGGCGAATCTGGACAAGGAGATATGGGCGAAGATAAACGCCGCTGTTGGATTCGAGACGATGCCAGAGGACGTGTTCAACTACATCTACGCCGTCCTTCATACGCCGGAATACCGCGAGCGGTACAAGGAGTTCCTGAAAGTCGATTTCCCGAGAATCCCGTATCCGAAGAACGGCGATGTGTTCCGGAAGCTTGCCGAGATCGGGCGGCAGATTGTGTCCGTGCATCTGCTGAAGGACTCCGCGACCGGCAACATGTTCGATCCGCGCGCGCAGTTCCCTGCCGCCGGCTCGAACCGCGTGGACCTTCTCAAGTACGAGGGCGGCAAGGTGAAGATCAACGTCGGGCAGTATTTCGACAACGTGCCGGAAGCGGCCTGGAACTTCTTCATCGGCGGCTACCAGCCCGCGCAGAAGTGGCTCAAGGACCGCAAAGGGCGCACGCTCAACGCCGACGACATCATGCATTACAAGGCGATCGTCATCGCCCTGATGGAGACCTCCCGACTGATGGCCGAGCTGAGCGCGCTGTCGGGCGATTGGATCTGAAGAGAAGCAAACCATGTTCACAGTTTAACTATGGACATCGTCGGCTTCCACCGGATTTATATAAATGCGGTGGTAAATGCGAGGCGGCAAACGGACTCCTAACGGACAGGCTACGGACAAGATACGGACTTCAAACGGACAAGATACGGACGGAACACGGGCTTAAAACGGACTTGGTACGATTCGGGTTGAGAGTTTGAAGTTGGATTTTGGTCTTTTGGAAGCGGCGGGCTGGCGAAATCGCCACGCTTCGGTTATCCCACAATCCCTCCCGCCGTGCAAGATGGAATCTTCATGGAATCGGGGGCGAGTTTGTGGTATAATACGGCACCTGAAAAAGGTAAGCGAAGGACAATCAAAAGTGAAAGATCTCAAAGAGGCGTACAAGACCATCGAGGCGGACCATTTCGCGCCGAAGATGGAGGTTTCGTTCATCAACGGCGACACGCGCGAGACGCTGTGCTACGAGAAGGTGACGTGGAACATCGGCGGCGAGGAGAAGGGTCTCCGCTACGGCGAGAATCCCGGCCAGGAGGCGGCGCTCTACCGGCTCGTGAACGGCAACCTCGTTCTGGGCGACGTGGAGATGCTCCAGGCGGGCCAGTATCTGGCCAGCGTCCCCGAGCTTCTCCAGAGCGGCAAGCATCCGGGCAAGACGAACGTGACCGACACCGACAATGCGCTCAACATTCTCCGGTACCTGATGGACAAGCCGACGGCGGTCATCGTGAAGCACAACAACCCGTGCGGCGTGGCCACTGGCTCCACGCTCGCCGAGGCGTACTTCCGCGCGAACAAGGCGGACCGTCTGGCGGCGTTCGGCGGCGCAATCGCCCTGAACCGCGACTGCGACATGGAGACCGCAAAGCTCATCGTGGAGAACTACGCCGAGGTCGTCGTGGCCCCCGACTTCGCGCCGGGCGTGATGGATCTTTTCGCGACCAAGAAGAACCTGCGCGTCTTCCGCATCCGCAACATGGCGCGTCTCACCGACTTCGTGGCCAAGCACGTGATCGACTTCAAGTCGCTCATTGACGGCGGCATCGTCGCGCAGACGTCGTTCTCCGCGAACGCGCGCAAGCCCGAGGACTTCATGCCGGCCTACTGCAACCGCAAGATCACCGACAAGGCCACGGGCGCGGTGTCGTTCGAGGAGCACAAGATCAAGCGCCTCCCGACCGCGAAGGAGTACGAGGATCTGGTGTTCGGCTGGCTCGTCGAGGCGGGCGTCACCTCCAACTCCGTCCTCTACGTGAAGGACGGCGCGACCGTCGGCATCGGCACCGGCGAGCAGGACCGCGTGGGCGTGGCCGAGATCGCGCGCGACAAGGCCTACACGAAGCATGCCGACTGGATCAGCTGGGAGAAGTATCAGCTGCCGTACAACGACCTTCGCCTCAAGTTCGGCGAGGAGGACGGCGCGAAGAAGCAGGCGGAGATCATGGAACAGACCCGTGCCGAGAAGGGCGGCATCCCCGGCTGTGCGATGGTTTCCGACGCGTTCTTCCCGTTCCGCGATGGTGCCGAGGTGGGCATCCGCGAGGGCATCACTTCGATCGTCCAGCCCGGCGGCGCCATCCGCGACTGGGACGTGATCGACTGCTGCAACGACGCGGGCGTGGCGATGGTCTTCACCGGTCAGCGCAGCTTCCGCCACTAAGGGGCCGCGCCTTTTGATCGAATACACACCAACACTTTTTTAAAGACAGGAACAGAACATGCAAGCAATCTACGAATACACCGGCATCGTCGAAGCCGTCTGCGAGCTGCAGACGTTTGCGAGCGGTTTCACCAAGCAGGATCTCGTGCTCACGGACGACAACGACGTGCAGACGAAATATCCGAACCACATCGCCTTCACCTTCAAGAAGGACAACACGGCCAAGCTGAACAATGTCCAGAAGGGGCAGCGCGCGAAGGTGCGCTTCGCCATCGACGGGCGCGTGTGGCAGGATCCGAAGACGGGCAAGAACCGCTACTTCACGGATCTGACGGCCCTCAATCTCGAGCTTCTCGAC
>CACZCD010000198.1 GCA_902779565.1 uncultured bacterium
GGAGCATCAGTTGGCGACGACGGATTGGCGGCACGACAACAAGGCATTCTGGGATCTTCCCATTTTGGCGCAGCCCAGTCCCGAAGTGGTTTCCGCTATCCGGGACGGTCGTCCTGTCGATTACCAGTACATTCGTACGCTTGCCGATTTCGTGTTCATCCAGGTGGGCTGGATCCGGTCGGGTCTCCAGTTCGCCACCACACGGCGCCTGACCGCCGCGCGCGGACATCTGGCGTTTCGTCGCCGGTTTTTGGCGGAGCTGACATCAGGGAACGTCGAGGTCGATGCGTTCTGCCGTCCGGCGGGCGGCGAAATCACGTTTGACGACGTGGAGGCAGAGCTTCGGTGCGGTAATCGCGTGCTGCTGATGGTGCGGCATGGGGAACGCACGAAGATCGACGGCGACGACCCGACGTTCGGGGAGACGCTTCCGCTCACGGAAGAAGGGCGGCGCACGAGTCTGCTTTTCGGTGAGCGGCTGAAGATGTTCGCGGGTGAGACGCAGTTTCTCTCGAGTCCGCTGCTTCGCACCCGGCAGACCGCGGCCTTCATCGCAGAGGGCATGGGGCTGAAGAACCCCGACATCCCAACCGAAGGGCGGCTTGGCAACGATTCATTCTATTTCTCGAACCAGCATGAGGTGTTCGAGATCTTCAGGGGCGGTGCATTCTTCGAGAAGATATTTGAGTATCTGGAGAAGGGGACGCAGCGCGGATTCCGGGATCTGCATGAAGCGAGCGACGATCTTGAACGGCTCGTCCTCGATGTGTTCAAGGCGAAGCTCGGCATCTTCGCCACGCACGATCTCTACAATGCCGTCTATCTCTATGCGCGGAACGTGAAGCGGGATTGGACCGTCGAGAACTGGATCCGTTTCCTTGATGCCGCCGTGATTATCATCGAGCCGACCGGAGCGAAGCGGTATGCGCTTTTGAGGTCTGGGCTCTCCACCGGGACCGTGGGTGTGCGCACGCCGGCGGATCGGAAGGCTCTGGCATGAAGACGAACTATCATACGCATACGATCTGGTGCGACGGGAAGGACGATCCCGAGACGGTAATCCTTTCGGCCCTCGATAAGGGGTTTGACGAGATCGGTTTCTCTTCCCATGCCACTTATCCCGACGACAGCGCCTGCACGGTGCCGGCGGCAAAGCTTGCGGACTACTTCGCCGACATCCGTGCGCAGGCGGCGAAATACGCAGATCGCATCCGAGTGCTGTGCGGCGTGGAGGCGGACTTCATTCCGGGCAGCACCGATCCCGACCGTTCGCGCTACGCGGCGTTCGCGCCGGACTACATCATCGGCTCCATCCATTATGTGATCGCCCCCGACGGCGCGCGCGTGCCGGTGGATCATTCGCCGCCGTTGCTTCGCGACGGAATCGACGCTCATTTCCGTGGAGACGTGGAGGGCTATATCCGCGCCTACTTCGCGCAGGAACGCGAGATGGTGACGCGTTTTGATTTCGATGTGGTGGGGCATCCCGACCTCGTGCGCAAGTTCAACGTGAAGCATCCGTATTTCGACGAGGGCGCATCGTGGTATCGGGAAGAGCTTGTCCGCACGGCGGACGCAATTGCCGCCTCCGGCAAGTTGGTGGAGGTCAATACGGGTGCCATCTCGCGCGGTTGGCTGGAGGATATCTATCCAGCCGCACCGTTCCGTGATCTGCTGCGCGAACGGGGCGTAAAGTTCATCCTCAGCTCGGATTCCCACGCCGCCGACACTCTCGACTGTGCGTTCGACCGCTTCGGCGACGCCGAGGCCTACATTCAGCGCCCCTTTGCGTAAAGATTCACGCGACGCTTGGCGTAGGTCGCGAGTGGACGCGTCCAGGCGGCGGGATCCTGCGAGGTGCCGCCTAAAAGCTTGACGAGCCATTCGTCACGCGCGCCTTCGGCGAGTGGCTTCGGCCAGCGGCGACGGATCGCCTTCAGGAGCGTCATGCCGGCGGCGACGGGGCGGTAGCGGTTCGGCTCCGCAACGGAGAGCAGCACGCCCGCGTTTGTCCCCCAGCGGTATTCGCGCAGCGCGACGCCGTAGCGGCGCACGGTTTCGGCGGTGTCGCGGATGAGCCGTTGCGGATCCATCCAGCTGGCGCCGAGCACGCGGAACGCGAGATTGCCGGCGCGGTCGGTGTCGAGCGCGGGGAACGCCTCGGTGAAGACGGTTGCGGGATACAGCACGGCGGCATCCCAGCTCTTGATGCCGGGGGAGGGCGGCAGGAAGTCCGGCCATGGCTCCCGCAGGGCATGGTTCCAGCCCTTCATCTTCACGACGGAAAGCCGCACGTGGGGGATGTCGGCAGCGAGGAACACGGCCTCTTCGCCGATGGTCATGCCGTGGCAGAGCGGAAGGTTGGCGGGACAGACGAAACTCATGTGGTCGGCATCGGGCAGGGGACCATCCACAACGCCGCCGAACGGCACGGGGCGGTCGAGGACCACAACCTCAACATCCTGTTCGGCGGCGGCCTCCAATACGAGCTTCAGGGTGGCGAGGTAGGTGTAGCACCTTATGCCGATATCCTGAAGATCCACAACGATGCGCTTCAACCCCTGCAACATGTACGGTGTGGGTTTGCGCGTGGCGCCGTAAAGGGAGAAGACGGGGATCCGCCAGCGCGGGTGGCGGGTGTTGTCCGTCTTTTCGCCGGGCGCGGCAAGACCAAAGTAGCCATGCTCGGCCGAGAACACGGCCTTGAACGCGCGCGGAAGGCGTTCGTGCAGCATTTTGCCCAGCGGCGACGTCTGCTGCGAGAGCAGACCGAAGGGCTGTCCGTCCTGCAGTTTGCGGATCAGGGCATCAAAGGAAACCGAGAATCGTTTCATGGATGGAATTATATCATAGTTGTCCGCCCCGTATGGCGGAAGTGTGGTATAATCTTCCACCAAAGGGATTGGTCTCTTCTAAACAATCAAGAAAGGTAATGGCAAGATGAACAGAAAGGATTTCCTGAAGTTTGGTTCCGGAGCGCTGATGATGTCGGCGATGCCGTTTGGCGCACGGGCGGTGGAGAAGAAGGTCCCCGAATTCGCGAAGGGGGCCGAGGAGCTTCCGCCGATCCTCGACGATTTCGAATATGGACGCAATCCGGCGCTCAAGGGGCGCTACGCCTCGTTCTTCATCGACGACGCGATCTGGTTCCTGCGCGACATCGCGCGCATGCGTCCGAAGTCTCTCTTCGACAATCCGTTCCTGAAGCCGCTCAAGGAATACCACGACCGTTACGGCCTCAAGCTTCAGATCAACCTCTTCTACCGCACCGACTTTTTCTACGGCATGGACGAGTTCTCGCTCCGCGAAGTGCCCGACGCCTACAAGGCCGAATGGCAGGCCAACAAGGATTGGCTCAAGCTCGGCTTCCATTCGCTTCAGGAGTTCCCGGACTATCCGTGGCTCAACATCGACGGCGACGATGTGCGGAAGCTCTTCGGGATGATCAAGGGCGAGATCGACCGCTTTGCCGGCGAAGGGGTGTTCACGACCGCGCTCGTGCCGCACTGGTGCCCGATGAGCGAGGCCGGCTGCCGCGCGATGAAGGAGCTCGGCATCAAGATCATGGAATGTTCGGTGGGGGCGCGCTACCGCTACGACGGCGTGCGCACGCGTCTGCCGTACGGGCACGCCATGCGCATCGAGCAGAACCGCAAGCCCGAGACGGCGTTCTTCTGGCGCGATACGCGCAACGTCGAGATCATGTCGTCGGCCTGCTCGTACAACCACATCTCGCTCGAGCAGGCGGCGCGCACCGAGCGCTCGCTCAACTATGTGCTCGACCACCGCACGGGGATGCGCTTCAAGCATCTCTTCTGCGACGCGCCGTGCCTCAACCTCGTGGACGTGCCGACGCTCCGGGACGACATCAGCAAGATTCTCGGACGGGAACACCTCTGCTTCTCGCTGCATGAGCAGTATTTCTTCAAGGACTACCTCGCCTACCAGCCGGACTACATGGAGAAGATCCGCGTGATGTCTGAGGTGATGAAGGCGAACGGCTATTCGTTCATCTTTATTGAAGACCTTGTCTGACGCCCGCCGAAAGACGTTCAGGGTCGGACTGGCCGTCTCCGGCGGCGCCGATTCCGTTGCGCTTCTCGTGCTGATGGCGTCATTGCGCGCCTCGCACGGGTTCGAACCGGTGGTGCTGCATTTCGATCACGGGATCCGGAAGGAGTCTGCGGATGATGCGGCGTTCGTGAAACGCCTGGCCGCGCGGTTCGGTCTGCCGTTCCATTCGGCGCGGGTCAAGGTGGCGCGGCGGAAGGGTGAATCGATCGAGATGGCAGCGCGGCGGGAGCGACTCAAGTTTTTCGCCGCGTCCATGAAGTATCTGCATCTCGACTGCATCGCGACGGGTCACCAGATGGACGATGTGGCGGAGACCTTCTTGATGCGGCTGAAACGGTCTTCGGGCGCGGCGGGGCTGGCGGGGCTCAAGCCGGTGAGCTTCGTCGAGGACATCGTGTTCATCCGTCCGCTCCTCAATGTACGGGGGAGAGAACTCCGAGACTATCTGCGTGCGCGCGGCATCGCCTGGCGCGAGGATGCCACCAACGCCGATACGTCCATCCTTCGGAACAAGGTGCGGCATGTGATCCTGCCGTTTCTGGCGCGCGAACTGGACCCGCAGATCGTCGAGCACATCTGCCGCAGCGCTTCGTATCTGCGGGATCAAGGGCGGGCCGTTGTTCTCGACCACCGTGCGACTGTCGCCGCACCGCCCGCGCCCTCTCGGACCGAAGCGTTTGCGCTTTCGGTTGAGCGGGCGCAGGGTTACGAGAAGACGTCGGCGGAGATCGGTTCGCTGCCGGCGGACTGCTGGATGGATGCAGCAGCTTTGAAGGGGCGTACGCTGGAGGTGCGCCGTTGGCGGGCGGGCGACTGGATGAAGCCGAGCGGGTTCCCGCATCGCCGGAAGCTTCAGGATATTTTCGTGACGGCCAAGACTCCGCCGTCGATCCGCCATTCCCTGCCGGTTATCGCCGATGCCGAGACGGGGGAGGTGTTGTGGATCCCCGGCTACCGCGTCTCCGAATCGGTGAAGGTGCCATCCCCGTCGGCGGTATCGGTCCATTTTAGTCTGAAAGTAGAAAACAAGAAAGGAACAGAGCGATGAAAACGATCAAGGTGTTGTTGGCTTCCGCTGCCGTTGCGGTGGCGTTGGTAGGGTCCGGTGCGGCGTTCGCCGCCGCCGAGGCGCATCCGTGGAACGGAAAGAAGGTGGTCTATCTGGGCGACTCGATCACCGACCCGTCGCAGATGGAGCGCCACAAGCACAATGTCTATTGGAAGTATCTGCAGGAGATGTATGGCCTTGAGCCGCATGTGTACGCCATCAGCGGCTACCAGTGGGACCGCATCTATCCGATGGCCCAGAAGATGAAGGCCGAGATGGGGGATACGCCCGATGCGATCCTCATCCTGCTGGGGACGAACGACTACAACGCCGGCGTTCCGCTGGGGAAATGGTACGAGGAGATCGAGGAGGACGTGAATCGGCGGGGGGTGCTGATCCGTCAGCCGCGTCGCCACTTCGTCAAGAACATGGGGACGCTTCGGGGGCGGATCAACACCGTGATGGAGTGTCTCAAGCAGAACTTTCCGGACCAGCAGATCGTCCTCATGACGCCGTTGCATCGCGGTTACGCCAATTTTGGGAACTCGAACGTCCAGCCGCCGGAAAGCTTCCCGAATGTGTTGGGGCTCTATCTTGAGGACTACGTGAAGGTGCTCCGCGAGGCCGCCGACATCTGGAGCGTGCCGCTGATCGATCTGTACCGTGATTCGGGGCTTTTCCCCGATGACCCGGCCTATGCCAAGTATTTCCGCGATGGCGGGGCGACGGGGAAGGACAACCTGCATCCGAACGGCCTGGGACATCTGCGCATGGCCCAGACCATCGCCGCCCGTTTGCGCGCCTTGCCGTCCGATTTCAAGGCGCCGACGGCGGGGAAGTAGCCCCGCCTGGCGGTTTTGGGCGGATGCCCGCTCGGATTTGTCCGGTCCGGGGACGGAATTCCCGTGCCTTCGGTTTCCAAAGGCTAACTTCATGCGTCCGAAACGGGCGTTTTGCGGGCATTTCATTGGTTCCGAAAAAACTTGAATTTTTTTGCCGGAACCCCC
>CACZCD010000199.1 GCA_902779565.1 uncultured bacterium
CGGCACATGCTTCCGCAGAAATGCCACGCACATGTCGATCTGCCGCCGCAGCTCGGCGTCCGCCTTTCCAATGGCCGCCGGATCCAATGCGTCCACGCCGTTGACCTGCGTGGCGTTGACGCTGCGCTCGCCGGGATAGAAGGTACGGTGGAGACGCACGATGGTGACGTTCTCGGGCAGCTCCCCCGCCGCGTTCATCCGCTTGCAGAGGGCGCGGTACTCCTCGCCGGAAGGCAGCTTCACGGGGTCGGTGCCACCCCATGCCGTGATTCCGACCCGCTCGTCCACCCCGTCAACCACGAACTCGAGGGACGACGGCTGCGTCGCACCATCCGCGTCGCGCCCGATCTTGAACTCCGCGCCCGCTGACGCGGCGACGCGTCCATCTCCCGTTGCGTCAACAAACGCCTTTGCCGATATCCTGCGCAGACCCTTCGGCGTATCGACGACAAGCCCGACGACGCGGTTCCCGTCCATGACGGCGTCGACGACCGATGCGCAGAGCAGAACCGAGACGCCGGCGTCGGCGCACAGCTTCGCCAATATCCCCTTGGCCTCTTCATGGTCGATGTGTTCTTCCGGCCCGTTGCGCGTCATCACCTTCTGTGCGCCAAGATGCCTCTCGTTGAGAAGGCGACGCACCTCATCGGCCATCGTGCCGGGGCTGACCTTGCCAAGGATGGGCGAGACATGCCCGAGCGTAAGGTTTCCGCCAAGGCAGCCGAACCGCTCGACAAGTACGGTCTTCGCCCCCATGCGCGCCGCGCTTACCGCTGCGCATACGCCCGCAGGGCCGCCACCTGACACAACCACGTCGGCGTCAATCCACGCCCCCGCATTCAAGGCACTCCCGGAAGGAACGGCCCTCGCAGAGACAACGCCTCCTGCCGCACCTGTTAGCGCCGCAAAAAAACCAGCCCCCTTGATAAACCCGCGTCTGCTAGTATTAATGCTCATAAGGCAACAATCCGAAAGAAGTAATCCGGTTCCATCTTTTATTTGAAGGAGATAACCAAGCCCCTTGGATAGGTGAACTCGTAACAACCCATGTCCGGCACATCATTGAACACCCCGCTCGCTGTCTAGACGCCGCCTGCGATCTTCTCGCGCTCGATCAGCTGGTGCGAGAAGCCCGCGAGCGCGGGCAATTCCGCCTCATGGAGGGCATGGTGCAGGTTGCCGAGCGCACGGAGGATGTACTTCCCGAACCGTGGCTGCCCCACCGAGACAAGACGGCAGTACGCCCCAAGCGCCTGGCAGAGCCGCTGCACAGCGGCGAGCGTCACGACTTCGGCCGACGGGGCGTTGGGCATCTTCGCGGCAAGTTCCAGCAACATCTTGCGGTCGGTTCCGTCCATCGGCACATACGGATCAAACAAGAGCGATGCCACATCATACGCGGCGGCACCGAAGCGCAACCCCTGATAGTCGATCAGGTACGGTTTGCCGCCGTCATTGGGATAGATAAGGTTTGCGCTCTGAAAATCGCGGTGAACGAGACTCTGCGGCTCCCGGCAGAGCACCTCCGCCACTTTTTCAAGCTCCGCAACGGCCTCCGCCGGTAGCCCGTCGAGTCCATAGCGCCCCTTCACGCACTCGCGCTCGAATAGTTCCCGCTCCCACGCATACAGCTCCGGACCGAACGCCGGCTCGAGTTCCGGCACGCCGGACGCGACAGGAACCGCCCACAGCGATTTCAGCACATCGAGCGCGGGAAGGTACAGCTTCACCAGATCGGCTCCCTTCTCGTTCGCCCGCGTCTCAAGATCCTTGCCCTCCACGAATTGCGTCGCATACGCATGGCTCTCCGGAAGATCCGCAAGAAGTTTCGGCACGCGCACGCCGTTACCGTCAAGGAAGCGCGTCAGCACGGGGAACCGCGCATTCGCATTCTCTTTCCGCGTCTCCTCATAGATAACGCCCAGCGCCGAACCCGCCGCCGACTGTTCCGAACCGCCGCGATAGAGCCGATAGAACATCCGATCCGACCCGCGCGCATCGAGAAATTCCGCCAACGCATCCTCGGCCTTCCATCCGAGCGCCGCCACAAGTGCGTCCAAACGCGCATCGCCGAAGAGCGCGGGCGACATCGGCCCCTCGTTCAGCTCCTTGAAGGACGCCACCGTGCCGGCATCGCACCAGCACGCCTCGGGCTCCTGCACGCCGACCACGAACTTCGCCGCCGACATCATTGCGTTCTCGTAGGCCTCAACAATTGAGCAGAAACCCTCGCCCTTTCCGCCTTCGGCACGGCGAAGCGGCGGCAGGAACCGCAGCACCTCCGGCGACAACAGCGCCACGCCACAGTAGGTATAGGTGCCCGGATAGCCGGCGTCATCAGATTTCCAGTTGCACACGCGTCCTTCGGGATCCGCCTCAATCGTGCGCGGACCGAAATCCTCCGACATCCAGCACCCGGCGAAGTTCCCGCTGCGCGCAAATGCCTCCTCGATCGGTTCGGGATCAAGATCCTCCACCACGATGTCGCCATTCACGAGCCAGAACGGGTCGTTGCCGATCCAATCTTGGAGCGGACGCAGCACGCCGCCCGTGCCGAGAATCGCCTCCTCGCGCGAGACGGAGACCTTCACGCCCTTCGCCTCCGGTTCGCCGCCTTGGTAGTCCGCCACGAACGCCGCCACCTGATCGGCGAGATAGTGGGCGTTCACCTGAATCTCCTCCACGCCCCAGGAAACGAGCATGTCGAGGATGCGCGCGAGCATCGGCTCGCCCCTCACCGGGAGAAGCGGCTTAGGACGTGAAACCGTAAGCGGACGCAACCGGGTGCCCAGTCCCGCCGCAAGAACGATGGCCTTCCTTACCGCCATTGCATCCTCTGCCGCTGCATCTTGACCTTCGGTTCCTCAAGACCGAGCGCCCACCACGTATCGCCGATCCCGGAGTTCGAGAAGTGCGCGATACGGTTGTTCGCGAGCGCGTCACGGTTCGCCTTCAGCGTTTCGTTGTCGCTGTTCCGGAGCGCCTCATTGAGCGCCTTGAACGCGGTGTCGATTTCGTTGCGCTTCACGAGGATCCACGTCCAGGCGGCGGCGAGCAGTACGTTCTGGTTGTAGCGGAGACGCTTGCTCCCCTTCTCGTAAACCTTTCGGATCTCGTCCGTAGGACGGTCAAGCGTATAGAGACGCGCCATCTTCATTGCATACATCGTCGGTTCCACGAACAGCGCCTTGTCCATCAGCGCGTCGCACTTGCGGTACTCCTTGATCATCCAGTAGAGCTGGAACTGCGCGGTAGCAATCTGACGCGTCATCATCGGCACCCACCGGTCGAACCGGTGCAGCGGCTCGGTGAGCGCCAGCGCCGCCTCCACGAACTTCCGCTGGTCGCGGGCGATCTCATTCTGCGCGGCCTGGATCGAGCCGGGCGGACGCATCTGCCAGCGCTGGGTTTTGGCCTGAAGCTCTTTCTGTCCCGCCAGAAGCGTCTGCTCCACGGCCTTCATGCCGGCCTTGACCTTCCGCTGCAGATAGAGGCCAATGCTCATCTGCACCACGCCGAAGCCAAGGATGCCGAAGAAGATGCTCCAACCGTAGCCGAAGGTGTCGGTGAAATAGAGCGTAAGGCCCGTCGTGACCCCGCAGACGCCGGCAATGATCAGAGAGTACACGGATCCACCTCCAGCGTTGCATTCTCCGAGACCAAGATCCCGCGCGCAGCGAGCTGACGCCGCCACTTCGCCTGAAGATCCGCCTTGCAGGTTGCGGGCGAGTCGTTACCCTCCGCGTTCTTCACGGGCGAGAATTCGTCCTTCTGGTCAAACGCCAGAAACGCCGCCTTCTTCGCGTCCGGCAGGATGTCGAAGATGAACTTCTCGAACTTGTAGCCGTTCGGCTCCGTGGGCTTGACGACCTTGCCCTTCACATCCACCATCGCGATCTTCTTGTGGGCGAGGTGCAGTGGCATGGGCTTTAGAGCCTCGCGCTCGAGGAACGTACGGTCGAACACGTGGATCGCCGGCGAGCCGTAGAGGAAGTAGAGCTTTCCGTCCTTGCCCTTGCGGTTGCACTGCTCGTCGGTCATCTCGGTGTACTCCACCATGCGGAAGGTCTTGCCGAACTTCATCGGCATGCCCACCTTCTCGTAGGGATCGCGTTTCGCGCAGAGCTTGAGCGTGTAGTCGCTCTTCTCCAGCACATGATAACCGATGAACGCCTCGTCCGCAATCTCAACGAGCGGATTGTCCACCTGGAAGAAGAAGACCGAGCGGACGCCGCGCTTCTTCATGTCGGCGAGCGCGCCCGAACGCTTCAGCGCCGCGAGAAGGCCGCCGTGTCCGTCAGGCGACATGAACACATGCCCCGGCGCATCGAGGATCACCTGACCCTCCGCCGTCATGCCGGGCCACATGCCCTGTTTGAACAGGAAAACGTCGCGCGGATTGAGTCCGAACCAGGCATTCTCCTTGAAACAGGCGAGTGTGGCCGCGTAGTTCGCCTCGGAGGTCATGATGTAGAACGGCACCGGCTTGCCGTACTTCCGCGCCTTGGCGAGAACCTTGCGCGCATGGAAATAGAAGAGCGGCTTGTCGGTGACGGGGCCGATCGGATAGGCACCCTTCGGCCCCTCGAAACCGAGACGCGATCCCTGTCCGCCCGCAACGAGCAGCACGGCCACGCGCCCAGCGGCCAGTTCCTTCGCGCCCGCCGCGAACGCCGCCGCTTGCGCCTTGCCCTTCAGCTCGGCGACCTTCGGCGCCGTGGGCGACACACCGCCCTTCGCATCTGCCGCCACCGCACCCGCGCCCGGCAACATCGCCCGGCACCGCGCCAACTCCTTGAAATCGATTGTCGCGATCTGCGCCAGCAGCGCCTTCCGTGCCGCAGTTCCCAAGCTGCTCCAGAAGCGCAGGATGTGATCCTGCCCGTTCGCCGCAAGCGTTTTCTTCGCCTCTCCGTAGTTCATTGTGTCTCCTTCCTCTCTCCACGCCGCAAATCCATTCTGCGGCGATGAATAAAGTGCGAATTATACCACAAAGCGGCGCAAAGCCCCATTACGCCGCAAAAGCCTCTCCAGTAGGCGCCGGTTCGTCTATTGTGCAGAGATCCTATCGGCGTCGTCAGCGCATTTCCCCATCTGGTTTTGGCTTAGTGCACATAAAGAACTGGTATTCGCCTTCTGGGACATCTTCCGCGTCAAGGGTTCCAAGCGTGAGTCCTGACCGATCTATTCCCCGCAGTACGGCCTTGCCGTTCCCGGCGATCACTTCTGGGATTACCCCACGACCTTTACAGTTGACAAATGAGATGTCACGTAGTTCCCCGAGAAACGGATTTGTCGGTTCCACGAACTTATAATCATGGCGAACGAACAACCAGCAGAACGCGTCACCATGGATGTTGTCAAAACGAATGTCGTGGATATGCACCCCAGGACCACCAGAGTACTTGGAGCAAACCCAGACGGCGCCCCGCGTTCCGTCAACATCGACATTCGAGAAGGAAACATCTCGTATCTCGCCGTTGCCAACGCCAATGCGCAAGGCATGGGCGTAATGGCTCAAGATCCGGCAGTTCTTCACGTGAACATTTTCTGTCGGCCGCGGACATGACAGCCCCCTTTTGTTTGCACGGACGGCAATGCCGTCGTCACCGACGCGAATGCGGCAGTCAGACACTTCGACAGACTGGCAACAGTCGATGTCGATGCCATCGTCTTCGCCAACGAGTTCGGATGATTCAATGTCCAACCGAGACAGTCGTGCACGTTCGCATCCGTGCAGAAAGAGGTTCCAAAACGCCGAATCGCGAAACCTCACATCCTCAACGCGGATATCCGCACACTCGCAGAACCAGACCATCTGCGCGGGACGCCACCGCTTCGCGTCGCGCATCCTGCGACCACCACAACCCAGATGGAACGTCTCTTTGTGGAAGGCCGGCCAGTTGCCATCAATCGTACCTCCTCGAATGAACACATTCGTGACACCTACGGCACAGACAAGATGGGCGCTGGTAAAATTACGCCGCACAAAGGACTCCTTCTCCCTGCAAACATCCCGAACCGTCCATTTCGCCGGATCGGGATGGGCTTTCAAGATGGCTCCATCAGCCAAGAGCAATCCCCCGTTTGACTTCAGGTAGATGGAACC
>CACZCD010000200.1:0-1240 GCA_902779565.1 uncultured bacterium
ATCGACCATCAGGAAGCCCTCCTGCAGCTCCACGCCGCCGGTGAAGGTGCTGTTCTTGCGGAGGACGAGATACCCGCCGCCCTTCTTGATGATCTTGCCCGTGCCGCTCTGCGCGACCGTCACCACGTTCGAGTCGCCCGTTGCGACCGTGATCTCCCAATCGCCCGATACGGTCTCATCCGTAGTCGTCTGCGTGACCGTGCCGGCAATCGCGCCCATGGCGCATACAAAAGCCATAAGAATGGCGGCAAAAATATTCATTTTCATCGTCAGGAGCCTTTCTTAAATACAATCATTTCTGATGTCGGCAGATTGTACCAAAACAGCCCTCCTCCGTCAAACCGAGCGAGCCACTGCACGGAGCCCCTACTCGGCGGAAGACAGTACGGGGCGGAGTATCATGTTGCGGTAGGCGGCATCCGAATGGTCGCCTTGCAGATAAATCGGCCCTGGCACGAACTCATTGCTCGTGAGCGCGCCGCCTGTCACGCCGTACACCGGCTCGTTGTCGATGATCCTGATGCCGTTCAGCACCACCGTCACATGCCGACGGAAGATCGTTGCGGTCACATGCTGCCATTCTCCGGCCGGGCGCTCCACAGCGACGGAGGGTGCGATGCGAGCATAGAGCGCGCCCATGTTGTGGGAATCCACCGGACGGCCAAAGGTGTCGTTGGCCTGTATCTCGTAGATGCCGCGCAGGTACAGTCCCGAATTGCCGCCCTTGCTCATCATTATGTCGTAGTCAATCGTGAAATCATAGAAATCCGCCCGCTTCGTGGCGATGTTCGCGGTGGAATGCAGCACGTTGCCCTTTTCGTCGCGCGGAACCCGGTTGGACAGAACTCCGCCTGAGAACGACCAGCCATTCATGCTGGCCGGATCCAGCGAACGCCATCCGTCAAGACCGTCCGCCAGCAGGTCAACGGGACTACCGAACCTTATGTTCGACAGATCCGGCTTCGGTCCCGGCGGCGGTATCAGACGTCCGCGCGCGACCACAGGCTTTCCGTCTGGACTCCCGTCCGCGGAATAGCTCTGCCAGGTGACAACGATCTCGTCTTCCCGGTCCAACGGGCATTTCGCCTCGACCATGGCATACGGCTTTCCGGGGATCGCCTTTTCCGGCGGCCCTTGCCTGAACGAGAGCACGCCGTCGCGCTCGACGGGATCCACGCCCTGCCATGGGCTCGCCCAGCGCCAAAGCAGGTTGCAACGCCATTCGCCGGACGCGCTGCGG
>CACZCD010000200.1:1266-7330 GCA_902779565.1 uncultured bacterium
GCAGGCGCGGCTTTGCCGCCGGTGCAGCGCCGGAGAAGAACCAATCCACAAGCTCCGCATGCTGGGCGGAGTTCCATCCGAACGACTCGATTGACACCCATCCGCGATATCCCACCGCATCCAGGGCACGCTTTACGGCGGCATAGTCGAGGCTCCCCTTGCCGATCGGCACGAACTCGCCGCCACGTGCCGTGGTGGGATCCAGAAGGAAATCCTTGATGTGGACTCGCCGTATCATGTCGCCCGCAGCCGAGATCCACTTCTCGACGGGCGCGTACTTCAGCACGTTGCCAACATCCATGTAGCACCTCACCCACGGGCTGCCGAAGGAACGCACGAAAGCCGCGTAGGCATCCGGATCAGTCCACGCGCCGTTCCACACGAACTCAAGCGCAAGCACCACGCCACAGCCGCTGGCAACAGGCAGAAGTTCGGCGAACGCCCGGCGCACAGCGCCATCAAGGGCCGCCTGCTCCTCCGATGACAGCGGAACGTAGCGCTTGGGTCCGGGACGGCGCGCACCGCACGCGACAAGGAGAGTGTCGGCACCATAGGCCGCCGCCAGCGCAATGTCGCGCTTCGCCTTTGCGACTTCCGCCTCAAACTTCGCCGGATCCTCGAACGCATACCATCCGTCGCCCATGGCGGAATGGATGGCTATGCCCTCACGGGCGGCAAGCTGGCGGGCTGCCGCCGCACGGGTCTCGTCCATGTCGGCGCCGAGACGGATCTCCAGCCCATCGTATCCAAAGCCCTTTGCGCGCGCAACTGTCGCAAGATCGACCTTCGCCACGATGAGAGACTTTCGCCAGCGAGCTTCTCCGGGACCGCTGTCCGCAACCGCCGATCCGGCGCCAGCCAGCGCAAGGCACGCAACACCGAGCAGCCGCAAAACGCCGTTCCATGCACAATTCCCAAACTTCATCTTTGACTCCCCCAAAAGTCGCTATGCCTTCGTGCCCGGCACCGGGGCAACGCCTTCCACGGGTAGAGGAACATCGCCCGGCTTCTCGAACATCTCTGGAAGGAGCGGATTGTTCCATCCATCGTAGAACGGACTGGATGTGTTGGCAAGAATATCGTCGAAAGCGACCTCCTGCCCGGAATAGCACGCCAAGGTGCCGATCATCGCCGCAACCGTGCTATACGCAACGGCCTTCGAATCCTTAAGGGGAGGACCGTTGAGAATCGCCGAAAGCAGATCCACATGCTCCTGCACAAAGTGGTTCTCCAGACGACCGCGGCAGGCGGCTTCATCCAGCTCCACCTTGCGGCCGTCGTAACGGGTTATCGATTCCCCGAGCATCATCGTCCCCTCGGAGCCGACGATGCGCGCGCCGACACGCCTTGCGCAGTCATCCATCTGCCGCGCAAGCATCGACAGGTGGAAATCGTCCCCGTAGTCCCAGTCAATCGCCTGGCAGTCATAGACGTCGCCGATTCCGGCCGGTCGCCTCACGCGCGCCCCAAGCCCAATCGCGCTCTTCGGGTAGCGCCCCAGCATGAAGTTGACGTCGTCGATCTGATGGAGCGCCTGCTCGACCACCTGATCGCCGCCCATCTGCCGGAAGAAATACCAGTTGTCCGCCAGATACTCCGCGTTCGTCGCGCCCGTGCGGCGCGGACGGAGCATGATCACCCGCTCGCAGCGGTACGCCTGCCCGGCGACGGGCCGGCCGATCGCCTTCCCTTCGCGCAGCGGACGGAGCTGCCTGAGGTAGCGGTTGGAATGACGGTGGACCGTGCCGGCAAGGACGGAAAGCCCCTTTCGCTCGGCCTCGGCCGCCGACGCGAGAAAGTCGCGGACGCCGCGCGGATCGGTCGCTATCGGCTTCTCGGCGAAAACATGCTTCCCCGCCTCGACCGCCGCCTTCATGTGGAGAGGACGGAAGAACGGAGGCGTGGCAAGCATCACGATCTCGGCACCGCTCTCGATCGCCCCGAGATATCCGCGCGCGCCGGAATAGGTGCAGCCGGCCGGTACGCCGAACTTCGCCGCAAACGCGTTGGCCTTCTCCGCAAAGAAATCCGCGCATGCGACGAACGACACGTCACATCCAAGATGCCGCGCCGCATCGGTGATGTTTTCGGCGGCGCCGGTTCCGCGCGACCCACACCCGATTAGCGCCAGCTTGAACGTCCTCTTGGCTCCGCCGATGTTCGGAACGCCGCTTGCGGCAAACTCCGCCGCGACCGCGCCGGTGCCGATGAAAGTACGCCTGTCCATTCCCATGGGATCTCCTTGTGTTGCTGACTGCGTGAAAGATTTCCTGGCCTCACCGCACCGAAAAGACGATGCCTTTGCGGCGGACGACGATCTCGCCGCCGCCTGCGAGGAAGTCGCCGTCACCGTTCGGGAGCGACGCGTGCCGTCCGCTCGAGACCTGCACGCCGTTCGTGGTGACGTAGTTGAACGTCTGCGACTGGCCGGACGGAATCTCGAAGACGCCCCCGTCCGCGAGCGCCAGCTCCGCGAACTTGCCGGAGAATGTCCCGGACTTTCCGATCTTGAGCCGCCCTTCGCCGTTCACGGCGACGTTCGTGCCGTTGAGCCATGTCGCATTGCTCCTGAATTCCAGCGTGCCCGCCGACACCTCGAGATCGCCGCAGGTCGAGAACGCCTTCGAGTAGAACGTCATCGTCTCGTTCGTGGCACTCATCTTGAGCGAGAGCGCGCCCGCGATGTCCACGCGGTTCGTGAGCAGTTTAAACTTGATATCAAGCTTGTCGTCCCACTTGGTCCGGCCCTTGCCCCAACCGCCTACGACTTCCAAGAGCGAGCCGGGAGCGCCCTGCATCTTCGAGGAAGCGTTGGGATTCCGTCCGTTAAGGCGGGTCACGCGCTGCGTCGTCGAATTGAACTCCGCAACGGCCTTGTTTGAAGAGTCCCAGAACAGCAACGCGCAGTCGCCGTTGAAGCAGTACGAACGGCGGCAGTCGAGAGTCAGGCCAGTCGAACTCGTCGGCTGAAGGGACATGCCCTCGCCGCTGTTCGAGCCCCGGAGCGAGAAGTTCTCCGCATCCAGCGCCAGCAAGCCGGCATGGTGGAGGAAGTAGGAGGTGGCGGTGATCGGCTTGTCCTTCACAATCATAGTCCCAGTCCCGTCCTTGTGCAGGAACGTGCCGTACGAAACCCCGCCGGAAAATGTGATCTGGGTATCCGGTTCCACGATGAGATACCCCTGCCATTCGGTGCCGAACGCGCCCTTGAACTCGTTTGTCGTCCCCTGTACGCAGTGGAACGGCTCGTAGGGGGTGAAACCGGCCTTGATGTACACGGGCTTCTCGATGATCGCGTTGTCAAGGATGAACGGCAGATGGGTGTATTGGAGATTATCGCCATGTTTATAGAGATAGACATTGTTCGACGCGATGTACGGCTGTATCTCCGTCGTCCGTCCGCTGCTCAATGTCATGAACATCGTAGTGTTGTTGTCGCCCGACGGACCCTGATCGGTGTGATTCGGCGTCGCGAGGGTCACGTCCTTCAGGATTAGCTGGGCGGAGTTTTTAAGGTTGATGCGCCCCACAACCTCGAGCGACGCGCCTGGTGTCGCCGGGCGTATCGTGAACGGCTCCGCCGCCTGCGTGCGCGTAAAGTTGATGTTGTTGATCTTCGTACCGTCCGCGTACACCATCTCCGTGCCGCTGTTCGTGATCGTCACGCCGAGCGTGTAGTTGCCGAACGACAGCGACTCCGGCGAACCCTGCCAGTTCGCCATCGTCGCCATCAGGTTGTCGCTCTCCGCCGCGCCTGTCCACACGCCGGTGGCGCTCTGAGCCGTGCTCCTGACTATGATGGTCGCCCCTTCGGAAAGCTGCGGCAGGTCCGCGTGCGTGTACGTCCCCACCGGCTGCGCCACGCCGTCCACCGAAAGCTGCCACACGTTGAGCGTGGTGCCTTGAGGCAGGGAGAGAGAGCCATTCGCGCCGATGGAGAGGTTCAGTCTCGGCGTGATTGGGGTGCCGGTGTCGAGCGCGCCGCTCGCCGCCGCCGCCGCGCTCATCGTGAACGTCCCGTTCACCGTAAGCGAGGCGAGCTTGGCCACGGCGTTTGAAGTCGCCGTGAAGAAGTCGAAGCGAGCGCCCTGGTCAACCGTGATGCCCGTCAGGTTCGGGAACGTCACCAGACCGGCCGCACGGAATCCGCCCTTCTTCGCGCGGATCGTCTTTGAGATCGTGTGCGTGCGGTTCGAGAACGTCTGCGTGAAGCCGTCGTAGGCATCGATCGTGAGGTTCATCGCGCCCCGCAGCCAGGCGCACGTCACCAGCTCACGCTCCGTCTCGCCTGCCTCCGGCGCGATGCCGGTGATCGTGAGCGTCTTCGAGCTTCCGCCGTCCACGGTCCATTCGTATTCCGAGCTGCCCCACTTCACCGTGTGGCCGAGCGGAGAGCTGACAAGGCCGCCGAGCGTCTGGTCGTAGTAGGTTGACGAGTTGTAGCCATCATTCATACCCAATACGCTGCCGGTTATGCCGGTGGCCTCGATGGTGTGCCGGAACAGCGTCCCCGGCAACACATTCGCCGCTGCACAGTAGAGGAACCGGTGGTTGTCGATCAGTTCGCCGATCTCGCACGGCACGTTGAACACGAACGCACCATGGGCGTTGTTGTTCCCGACCGTTGTGTCCCCGTCATAGCTGCGCCGCGCACGCGTGATGGACATGTCGAACTTCGGCGTCTTCACCTTCCCAGCCAAGACGAACCGGCACCAGCCGGCATAGCCGATCGTCCCCACCGCCTCGATCTCTCCCAACGTGCAGGACTGCACAAACAGGTAACGGTTGTACTGGCTCTTGTATATCGCTGTCGCAGAGTTGAAGTCATCCCAGAAATAGAAGTCCGCCGCCGCCGTGATCTTGCCCGTGAGGACGCTGTTCTGCCCATAGATGACGAGCGCGGGGTAGGTGCCGTCGGAGGTGCCGGTCACGTTGATGTTGTTCGCCACCGTGACGATGCGGGTATCGTTCGAGCCGGCGCCCACAATCCCCAGCTCGCAGTAGCCCGTGTAGCCCGAACGCTGGCCAAGGATCGTCACGTCGCCCGTGCCGAGCGCGGTGCAGCTCACCGTGCCGGCGGTGCCGGCGTCCGCGTCGGGATCGACCATCACGAAACCTTCCTGCAGCTCCACGCCGCCGGTGAACGTGCTGTTCTTCCGAAGGACAAGCCATCCTCCGCCCTTCTTGACGATCTTGCCGCCGCCGCTCTGCGCGACGGCAACCACGTTCGAGTCGCCCGCCGCGACCGTCACCTCCCAGTCGCCCTGCGCCGTCATGTCATCGGTAATCTCCGTGACCGTGCCGGCAAACGCGCCCATGGCGCATGCAAAAGCCACAAAAGAGACTGCAAAGATGTTCATTTTCATCGACAGGACCCTTTCTTGAATACAATCTTTCCTAATGGGCGCAAATTTTACCAAACGCCCCCTCCACCGTCAAGCAGAGGCGAACAGCAGAGGCGAACGTCCGCGAATCAAGCATAACTCTCCCCCTACAGAGGGGGAGTACCGCGAAGCGGGGAGGGGGTACACTAACCACTATCGAAGCGAGAAGACGATGCCGTGGCGGCGGACGACGATCTCGCCGCCGCCCGCGAGGAAGTCGCCCTCGCCGTTCGGGAGCAACGTGTGCCGCCCGCTCGAGACCTGCACGCCGTTCGTGGTGACGTAGTTGAATATCTGCGACTGGCCGGACGGGATCTCGAAGACGCCCCCGTCCGCAAGCGCCAGCTCCGCGAACTTGCCGTTGAACGTGCCGCCCTTCGCGACCTTGAGCCGCCCTTCGCCGTTCACGGCGACGTTCGTGCCGTTGAGCCAGCTCGCGTTGCTCCTGAATTCGAGCGTGCCCGCCGACACCTCGAGATCGCCGCAGGTCGAGAACGCCTTCGAGTAGAACGTCATCGTCTCGTTCGTGGCACTCATCTTGAGCGAGAGCGCCCCCGCGAGATCCACGCGGTTCGTGAGCATCTTGTATGCGGCGGACAGACCGGAATCCGGCGCAGTCCGATTCTTGCCCCAGCCGCCCACGACTTCGAGGAGCGAGCCGGGATCGCCCTGCATCTTCG
>CACZCD010000201.1 GCA_902779565.1 uncultured bacterium
CAGTTCGGCGGTGACGATCATCGGATCCACCATCGCCGGATGATTGGGCAGCACAAGGTACGTCTTCCCCGTCTCAAGGCATTCGAGCCCTTTGACCGACACCGCGTAGCGACGGCGGAAGATCCAGCGTCCCGTAAAGCACAGCACCTTGCGGTTCGTGAACACAAACAGGAACGGCACGATGACCAGCACAGCGGCAATGAGCAGCAGAAAGGCGCGCGGACCGCACAACGCGCTCACGAGCGCGTAGCAGCCGCTCGCCGCCAGCATGAACAGGAACGACACCTGATTGAAGTAGGCGAGCATCGTGTTCAGCTTCGGGCCCTTCACCACCTTCTGTATCTCGGCGTCGAGCGGCAGCTTGAAGAAACCGAAGTCGAACGCCAACACCGCGACGACGCACCCGAACGCCAGCGGCGACATCGGCACGAAGAAGAGCAGGGCGAGAAGCGCCGCCCCGAGCCAGCCCGTCGGCAGCACGAAACCCAAAAGGAAATGGCGGCGATCCACGAAGCCGGCGATCACCTGTCCGGCGACGATTCCAATAGCCGCCAAGGCCAGAATCAGTCCCGTATGCGTGGCGTCCAGCCCCATCACCTGCCGGCCATAGACGAGCAGCCCCATCTGGAGCATCGCCGCCGCCCACCAGAAAACGGAGAGCGTGAGGATCACGGCGTTGAGTCCGGGATAGCCGCGCGCGATCCGGTACGCGCGCCGCATGTAGCGGATCGGGTTGATGGAATGGATTGCGCGGCTCAACTCCTCCTCGGCGCGGATCGTGTAGCTGAACGCAAGACCGAGAAGCGCAAATGCCGCCAGGCCCGCATAGCGCACGCACGGCGCGGCGCGATCCATCGCGAACGACGCGGCGATCGTGCCGCCCAACACCGCGAGGAAGGTTATCCCCTCCATGCCGCCCATGCCGGTCGATATGCGGTTCTCGCCGCCGATATCGCGCACGAGCGCGTACTTGGCCGGCGAGTACAGCGAGCTTTGGAGCCCCATCAGAAGGACAGAAGCCACCACGAGCGCGGGCGACTCAAGCATAAAGCCCGCGATCGCCACCGCCATGATCGGAAGCTCCGCCCACTTCGCGAGGCGCAGGATCCGCCGTTTCGGAAACACGACCGTCAAGCGGTCGGCAAGCGGCGAGAAGAGAATGTACGGCAGCACCAGCGCCCCGGCCGTCACGCCCATGTACACGGACTGCGCCCGTTCGTCCGCCAGCCAGCCGATCACGGTGAAGCTGGCGAGCGTCTTCAGGAAGTTGTCGTTCACCACGCCAAAGAAGTTCGTGACGAACAGCGGAAAAAATGACTTGCCTTTCATCGTCTTTCCTCCTTTATGCCAATCTTGCCAACAGGGCACACTGAATCATCATGAAAATCACCTCTCCAACCGACGTTATCGTGTTCTGCGGAAAAGACGAATACAGATGACACCCAGAACGATGAACACGAGCACCGACACAACAGAGACCGGATCTGACGTCATCCAAATGGCAGTCGGACTATGATCATCCAACACGCCATCCACCCACATCTCAGGGAATTGAATGCGCCACTGAACAGGCTCAACCATCCTCGTTGCATCCTCTAAAATCGGCAAGTCATAGTTCGGTTTTTCCGCGCCCTCCTGTACAGCAAGTGAATACGACTCCCCCGGTGATGCTATGAAAACAAGTTCATAAGGCTTCACGAACGCCGTCACCGGAGTGTCACCATAGGAAATCGGCGGATTATCCCTATCATCGACCTCAATTCGCATGCACTCTTCGCGACATTCGCCGGGCAGAGGCAGTTCAAGCGATTTCTTTTGAGTGTTGGACAGATGGACAGAGCGGACATTTCCCTGTGCAATTGGCACCCATCCAGTCCTGACACGCCGCATAACCTTGACATGCCGAGAAAAATTTCCGTCCTCGACATTAAGGCGGATTCCCGTAACGGGCATGAACGCGCTATTGATTTCAAACACTGTCTTCTTGGCACCTACATCCGTCTTCCGTCCACAGGCCTTGCCACCGAAACTAATTTCATCGGCTGGTGCTGGTTCTACCGAGATCGACATCTTGGGTACAGCGACAAAAAGGCCGTCGATCCGAAACGGACGGTCAACAACCGAACGCCGAACCGTCCGCGCCTCATTGCCATCCTTAACATTTTCCGTGATCGTGCGCTCAAACATCGCGAATGCCTCCGGTGATACGGGCTTTGAAAAAGTCACCGAGATCCTTCGCGCGAATGTCGTCTCAAACGG
Source organism: uncultured bacterium (assembly GCA_902779565.1). Classification (GTDB taxonomy): domain Bacteria; phylum Verrucomicrobiota; class Kiritimatiellia; order RFP12; family UBA1067; genus UBA1731. Next base: position 2,260 of record CACZCD010000201.1, read on the forward strand.
CATCTCGACTTTTCTGAGATCGGCATATTTCCTGTAATCACAGAATGCACCCTCGGCAAGAATATTACCTTCGGACGCAACCACAACATGCTCCTCGAAATCATGGAGCGGCGTATCAACCTTGAGCGCAATGAAGCGATCTGGGCATCCAGTGCCGGACGGATACTCTGCCTCTATGACGAGCTGCCCATTCGTCTCCGTCAAACTCTTCAAGGAAAGGCGATGCCATTCCTTCTCTATGCGTGAGGTTCGGATGACCTTGGGTCTGATGGCGTAAGCGACATCCCGGCCCTGACGATCCTGTATCCGCAGTTCCCGTTCCAGTGCATCTTTCAAACCCGCCGTCACATGGTGGTACAGGAGCGGATGCAAAGCAACGGAGACGACACTCGGCGCCTTTACGGAACCAACAATCCGCCAGGCATTTGTGTGGGCAAGTGCAGCGGCAGAGGAAACCGCGATTGCAAAAACCAAGCAATGTCTATTCATGAGTCTCAAACCTTTCCTTGAACCGAATGTAAAGAAACGCTCCAACAATAAGCAATATCCCCGTTAGCGAGAATACCGCAACGCGTGCAGCTGTTGCCAAATGTGCCGTGTCGAGAGCAAGAAGCTTTGCGGTCGTGCCCCCTAGCAGCACGAGTGCCGCAATGCGCACCACCTTTACGCGACGTGCGATTCCGAACCAAATTCCCGCAAATGCCAATACCGACCAGAACACCGTAATAGAACCAAGTTTAAGTGACGGCAAGAATACAGCGCCAAACATTTGCGACTCACATGTGTAGAACAGGAATCCAACCACGCAGGAAACAACCAAGAGCTTGCCACGAACACTGCGGGCAACAAGCGCAATCGCGACAGGAAGCGTCCACAAGCGAATGATGCGAAGGATCAATTCCTTGAAATAGAGGAAGGCCGAGAGCGAATGACAACCGCCCTCTTGCGTGCAAACACCGCCGAATGACGAAAATCCGTAAGAGATCGGTGCGAGGTAGAAGATTCCCGATACGGCGGCGGCGGAGAGGACAATCAGCGCAAGAACTCCAAGTATCTTCTGTCCCGTGCGCCTCTCCGCCTGCGCCGTGGCGACGGCAATGACACTCCATGAGACGGTGCTCCACGCCGCCTCGAAAAGCAGTAGCGGCGCAATCGCGAGAAACACCAGAGCAAAGGAGAGCAGAATGTTCACCGTTCCTCGGTCCGTCCAACCGCGCCGCATGGCGCATGACGCAACGGCGAGATAAACGCCAACCATAGCAAGAAATACAATTCCAGTCATTTCATTGGAGAAACCCGCTCTGAAGTGCAATGCAAGCCATCCAAGGTACGTGCAGGCATTAAGCGCCAATCCCGCCCAGGCAATTGCATTTCCAGTTCGGCCACGCCATTTCGACCCCATGATGACACTCGCCATGTAGAGGACATGCACGGCGGAGAGGAACACAAAATTTGTCAGCACAGCCGATGAAGAGGCCGACGCATGAGTCCCGCTCCAGATGAAGCAGAGCAGAAAGGCCTGCATCGCCGCCAGAAAATCAAGTGCCGACCAGCGACGGAACCACGCGACGGCGAAGGCCCCCATGTTAAGCATGAGAAGATAACTATCCATACCTAGAGGAGTGGCCGAATCCTTCCCGGCCACAACCGGCACAAGGTAGCCGCCGATAAGGCCCATGACAGCAATCGTTGGTGAATGCAGGAAAACCGACATAATGCCGGCGCAGACCGTTACCGCCACGAGAGAAACGAAGGCGAATCCAGCCGATTGTATCACGGGTGGATCGAAGAAGCGATGTCCGAGGCCGAACCCCAGATACAGCGCGACGACGCCGACCGCGGCTATGGCATGACCAACCGCGCCATATCTCGTGCGTTTTACGAGCCATGTTCCCGCCGCGGCGGCGACGGTCCCCCAGAAAAGCGTCGCGACAACACGCCCGGTTGGCCCCATCCAACCACAATCGATCGAAAGTTTCACAAAATAGACAATACCCGCGACAAGCATCAGAATACCGATACGCACCAGCCATCGTGTCGCAATTGCAAACTCCCGCGTCATGCCCATAGGTGCAAATGACCCTCTTACAAACAGCCAGTCGTCGACCTTCCCCCAGAACACATCCAACGCCGTAGTAGCATCTCGGTCAGCTGTTTTGACCGCACGCGCAGCCGAATCAGTGCATCGCCTTGACAATGGCGTATCGGGCACAATACGCCTGTTGACGTGAAGCGGGGTCGGCAAGGGGCGTACGTCCGCTTTCGTCTCGGTTTTTGGCGGCCCATTCGGTTTTTCAAGAAGCCTCTTGAGCTCCGCCATCTCTTTAACGATGCCACTTACCTTCACAAGAGTAACTATCGGCAGCACAAATATCACCACGATGATTCCAAGCAAAAGTAAAACTATGAACGCTTCCATCATACACCTCCCATCTGTTTAAACGACAGCGAACGGAACAGGGTCTCGCAGATGAAGTCACGCACCTGATCCGCCCATTCGCGCACCGAGACGCCTTTGGGCCGGAACGAATCGTGCCACTTCACGTCCGAAAGGGCATAAACGCTCACCTGCGACCAGATGGACGTCGTCCAAAGCTCCAGCAGGACCTCATCCGCCACGGCCATCGCCAGCAGATTGCGCAAGGCATCGTAAACCGGCTTGCCGAAGTCGCGCTTGAATTCGGCATGGAACTTCGTGGGGTGCGTGACCTCCTGCCGGAAGAGCGCGGCGCACCGCTTCTGCGCCTTCTGCGTCGGCAACGTCATGAACAGGAAGTCCTCCACCCACATCCGTAGCGCGGCACGCCACCCTTCCGCGTCATGCACAGACGCCGGAAGTTCCGCCATCGGCGCGCCGAGGTCGCCGAAGAGCCGCTTCGCGACCACGCGGTACAGGTTCTCCTTCGAGTCGAAGTAGCGATTCACAAGCGCCACGTTCACGCCCGCCCGCGCGCAGATGCGCCGCGTCGAGGCGGCCTCGTATCCGCACGCCGCGAACTCGGCTTCCGCCGCCTCGAGGATGGCCTCCCTCGTGGCCTTTCCGTCTGATCTTTCGCGCATGTCCTATTCCCCCTTAAAGGTAAACATGCGCTTACTTTATCATGTCGCAGTTGAATTGTCAACCCCCGCACAAAAATATGGTGCGGGGGTCTTGAAAGGAAAGCTATCAGTTCTTGAAGGAGTGGATGGGGGCGGGGATGCGCCCCTTACGGGCGATGAACGCCTCGCAGGAGAAGCGGTTGACGGGCATCACGGGCGCATGGCCCAGGAGACCTCCGAACTCGACCGTCTCGCCAGTCCCCTTCCCGACGACGGGAATGATGCGCACGGCCGTCGTCTTCTGGTTGACCATGCCGATTGCCGCCTCGTCGGCGATGATGCCCGCGATCGTCGCGGCGGAAGTATCGCCGGGGATGGCGATCATGTCCAGCCCCACCGAGCAGACGCACGTCATCGCCTCGAGCTTCTCGATGGTGAGCGCGCCCGCGTTCACCGCGTCGATCATGCCCTGATCCTCGGAGACCGGGATGAACGCGCCGGAAAGCCCGCCCACGTAGGAGCTGGCCATCACGCCGCCCTTCTTCACCTGATCGTTGAGAAGCGCGAGCGCGGCCGTCGTGCCCGGCGCGCCCGGATGCTCAAGCCCGATCTCCTTGAGGATGTCGGCGACCGAATCGCCGACGGCCGGCGTCGGCGCGAGCGAAAGGTCGATGATGCCGAACGGCACGCCCAGGCGATGGCTCGCCT
>CACZCD010000202.1 GCA_902779565.1 uncultured bacterium
AAGCGGCGGAGCCGGCTCGGAAGCCATGGGTGCGAAATGCGGCGGAACGGCAGAGGGGAACGCGAGGGCTGCCGAGACATCCGCCAGAAACGCGGCAATCGGCGGAGATGTTGCGGTAACAGGAGCGGAAGCGGGGCTTGCGGCGGCACTGCGGGAGGCGAGAGAGGTCTTCAGGCGTTCGCGAGAATTAATCTCGGACTGCGAATGCTCGGTGGCGTCGCTGGCGGCGCAGCTGGCGCGGCGGGTGGATCCGGACTACGCGCCAAGGGTCGCGCCGGAGATTACGACGATGGTCGCATCCGGCGGAGGGGCGGGAGGTTCCGCAAGGGACGCGCCGGCAGCCCCCTCTCGGAGGAAGAGACCGGCATGAGGAATGAGCGCATTTGATCCCTTTAGGACAACGTCTGCCGCTTCCAGATCAAGAGGCGCGTCTTTCCGTATTCGCGGTCACGGCAGAGATCCCAACCCAACACATCGGTAAGATTCTGCCGCGAGGTTGTTTCCGCGATGAAAAGGCCGCCTGGACGAACAACATTCCGATCCGACAGCGTCTTGAGCATTTCCGCAAAGCCACGCTCTTCGCCGAGCGCATAGGGCGGGTCGGCGTAGGCAATATCGAATGGCGTGCCGCTGAATGCCGAAAGGTAGAGATAGGCATCCGCCGAGACGATCTCTGGCGCGACCTTCAGCATCACCGCATTGGCGCGGATGAACGCCACGTGCCGCGCGTTCTGCTCGACAAACGTCACCGAAGACGCCCCGTGCGAGAGGGCCTCCAGGCCAACCGCCCCCGACCCGGCAAAGAGGTCGAGAAACCGAGCCCCCGCGATGTCGTGCATGAGAATGTTGAACAACGCCTCGCGCACGCGATCCTGCGTGGGGCGGACCTCTATGCCATCCGGCACCTTGAGGATTCTTCCGCGATGGATGCCACCGGTGATGCGCATAATGCCTTTTTAAGTGGAAAGGTGGAAAAGTGGAAAGGTGGAAAAGTGGAAAGGTGAAAAGGTGGAAGAGTGGGATACTTACATCGCTGAAAGTTTCTTGGCAATCATGGGACCGACGGTCTTGGGATCCGCCTTGCCCTTCGATAGCTTCATCACCTGCCCCACGAAGAATCCGGCGGCGGCCTTCTTGCCGGCCTTGTAGTCCGCCACGACGTTCGGGTTCGCAGCGATTGCCTGGTCCACGAACGCCTCCAGCGCCGACGCATCGTTCACCGCGCCGAGTCCGCGCTCCTTGACAATCGCCTCCGGATCGCCACCCTTCTCAAAGATCTCCGGGAGAAGCTCCTTGAGCGTCGGACCGTTGATCGTCCCCTGCGCGGCAAGCACGACAAGGGCGCGCAGCGCCTCAGGTCTCATCGCGCATTCGCCAATGGATTTCCCCGTGGCGTTCATGAGCGCCATCACATCCGACATGTACAGGTTGCACAGCTGTTTCGCAACTTTCCGGTCAAGCCCCTTGGCTGCGGCCTCGAAGTAGTCGGCGTTCTCCTTCTGCTGGGAAAGCACCTCGGCATCGTACTCCGCGATGCCGTACTGCTCCACCATGCGGGCGCGGCGAAGCTCCGGCTTCTCGGGCAGCAGCGCCTTCCATTCGGCGATCTGCTCCTCGGAAAGCGCAACCGGCACCAGATCCGGCTCCGGGAAATAGCGGTAGTCGTGCGCATTCTCCTTGGAGCGCATGGAGGCCGTCTCCAGCGCCTCGCCGTCCCAACGCCGCGTCTCCTGCACGATCGGGATCGAATGCGCCATGCATTCGCGCTGGCGGCGCGCCTCGTATTCAAGCGCGGCGTGGATGCCCTTGAAGGAGTTCATGTTCTTGATCTCGACCTTCGTGCCAAGCTTCGTCTCGCCGACCGGACGGATCGAGATGTTCACGTCCGATCGCATGTTCCCCTCTTCAAGGTTGCAGTCGGAGACGCCCGCATAGATGAGCATCTCCTTCAACGCCGTCAGGTAGGCGATGGCCTCGTCGGCGCTCGAGAGGTCCGGCTCCGAGACGATCTCCATGAGCGGCGTTCCGCCCCGGTTGAAATCGACCCCGGAATGCGCGGCATAGTGGTTGATCTTCGCCGCATCCTCCTCCAAATGGATGTGGTTGATGCGGATGAACTTCTTTGAGCCGTCCGTGCGCGTGATCTCCACGCCGCCGCCAAGGCAGAGCGGGTTGCCGTTCTCCGAGATCTGGTAGTCCTTCGCCATGTCGGGATAGAAGTAGTTCTTCCGGTCGAAGGTCGCGTGCCGGTTGATCTCACAACCCAGCATGAGTCCGCTCATCACGGTCAGCTTCACGGCCTCGCGGTTCATCACCGGCAAGGCACCAGGATAGCCCAGACACACGGGGCAGACGTTCGTGTTCGGCTCGCATCCCGTCTTGAGCAGACAACTGCAGAACATCTTCGTGCGCGTCTTCAGCTGCACATGGGTTTCAAGCCCGATCGTGTTTTCGAATTCCATCATAGATCCTCAGTCAAAAGTCGGCACATCCTCATTTGCGCTTCGTGAACGGCAGCGGAAAGCGGAACTCCGTCTTCTCCTCCCGGTTGGTCCAGGCGGGATCGGCCGCCTGATTCTCGATGCTGCGCAGGTCAAGCGAGGTCACGCCCGCCACACCGTTCCGGCGGTCGCCAGGCTCCTTGCGGAAGCCGTCGGTGTATTCCCGACCAAGGACGGCGTTCTTCGGAAGCCCGACATCCTTCCGCAGCGTACCCGGATTGGCGAATCCGACCGTCACAAACACAAGAATCTCCTTCTGTACCTTCTGGCGCGACTTGCCGCCGAAGAGCGTGGTGCCGATCCAGGGGATGTCACGCAGCAGCGGAATGCCGCTATCCATCTGCTCTTCAGTCGTCTTGGAGAGACCTCCGATCACCGCCGTCGTCCCATCGGCCATCACAAAATCCGTGACGAGACGCTGCACGTCGATCACCGGGTACTTCGCGGAGTACGAGCCGATGTTGCTATCCGCCCGTTTGTCGCTCGTGTCGCTGGCACCGGCCGTCACCCAATCCGTCTGGGACGAGATCGTCGGAACGATCGAGACGTTGATGAGACCGTTCGTCCCCACGCGTGGAGTCACCTCCAGCTCGATGCCCCAGCTGAAGAACGCCTCCTTCGCGAACATGAACTTGTCTTCGCCCGGAATCGCCGCCATCTTCATGTCAAGGTCGAGAGAGTCGGAGTTGCTGTTCGAGGTACGCTTCGCCGCCACCGTGACGTTCGGGTACTTCGTCGTCATGTCCACCGTGGCCTTGCGCCCGCTCGCCACGATGATGCGTGGGTTGGAGAAGATGCGCGTGTCGTTCTCGCGCTCGAGCGCGCTCATCACGAGGTACATCTGGGAGAAGTCGAGCGTACCGTTGAAATGGGAGATGGAGCCGTCGCTGTCGCCCTTGAACGACTTGGCCGTGCCGGACGTGGTGCCGCCAGATATCTTGTAGCTCGTGGTACTCGAGCTGTCAACAATCGTACGCGAATACTCCTCCACCCCCTTCCCGACGTTGTGGCCATCGATGCCGGCCCCCAACGTCGCAGTGCCCTTCATTCCCTCCAACATCGACCAGTCGATGCCGAGCTTGTGGAGCGCTGTCGAAGAGAGCTCCACGAAGCGTGCCTCGATATAGACCTGCTGCGGCGCGACGTCAATCTCGCGGATGACCTCTGCGCAGGCGTCCAGGATCACGCCCGGTGCCGTCACCATCACCTTGTTCGCCTCCGGGAACGCCTGGGCGATCTTCGCGATCTTGATACCGATCCCGAAATCGCCGGGCCAGGTGGCATTGAACCGTTCGGCGACCTCCGCCGCATCGGCATGCGCGAGAAGGAAGGTGCGCGTGGCAATCCGGCGTTTGCGCGCCTCTTCCTCATACCGGGCACGCTCCTCCTCGAGCACCGCCGGCGACGGCACCGCGTTGGTGACAACCTGGGTGAACGTGTTCGTGGTGGTGATCGTCACGAGATTCGTCACGACCGGTACGTCAAGAGCCGTCACGAAGTTCGTGACGACCATGGCAACAGCGCCCTCCGCCTGCGCCGAAGCACAAGCCAGAGACAACAGGCAACCGGCAATCAACCTTTTCATTTTACCTTTCCACCTTTCTCTTTTCCACGTTTCAACCTCTAACAATAGTCTCGAAGGCCATTCCGACGGCCAGAAGCTTCTCTTCGCGGTAGGCGTCGCAGATAAACTGCACGCCCACGGGAAGCTTCGCTCCCTCCGTTGCGGCGAACCCGGCAGGGACGCTGATGGAGCAGTTGCCCGCCAACGAACCCGGGATCGTAAAGAGGTCGTTGAGATACATCGTGAGCGGATCCTGCACTTCGCCGATCCGGAACGCCGGTGTCGGCGCGACGGGCGTGAGAAGCGCATCGACCTTCTGGAATGCCGTCTCGAAATCGCGGCGAATCAACGTACGCACCTTTGAGGCACGGCCGTAGTACGCATCGTAGTAGCCGCTCGAAAGCACGTATGTGCCCATGATGATGCGGCGCTTCACCTCCGGACCGAAGCCCTCAGCGCGGCTGCGGGCATAGAGGTTGAACACGTCATCGCTGCGCTCGGAACGGTGTCCGTACCGCACGCCATCGAAGCGTGCGAGATTTGCGGAGGCCTCCGCCGGCGCAACGATGTAGTAAACAGCCATCGCATACTCCGTGTGCGGGAGAGACACCTCCACCAGTTCGGCCCCCGCCGCCTCGCAGGACTTGATCGCCTCGTCCGTGATGCGCTTCACCTCGGGATCCACGCCGGAGACCTCGTAATACTCTTTCGGCAACCCCAGCTTCACACCCTTCAGCGACGCGCCCTCGAGCGCCTTCACATAGTCCGGCACCGACTCCTTCGGCGTGGTGCCGTCCATCTCGTCGTGTCCGGCGAGCACCTGCAGGAGCATCGCCGCATCCTCCACGCTCTTCGTCATCGGCCCCACCTGATCGAGCGAACTCGCGAACGCCGTCACGCCGTAGCGGCTCACGCGCCCATAGCTGGGCTTCAGCCCTACGATGTTGCAGAAGCTCGCCGGCTGACGGATCGACCCGCCCGTATCCGTGCCGAGCGCCGCAATCGCCAGATCGCCGCCGACCGCCGCCGCGCTGCCGCCGGAGCTGCCGCCCGGTACGCGGGAGAGATCGTAAGGGTTGTGCGTCACGCCTAAACCGGAGTTCTCCGTCGAGGAACCCATGGCGAACTCGTCCATGTTGACGCGCCCCGCACACACCGCACCCGCCGCCTTAAGGTTCCTGATGACCGTCGCATCGTAGGGGCTCACGTATCCCTTGAGGATCTTGGAGGCGCAGGTGCAAGGCTGCCCTTTCACGTTGATGAGATCCTTGATGGCTACCGGTATGCCGAGCAGACTGGGAGACTGGGCGCCTTGCCCGAGCCGCTTCTCATCCGCCGCCTCCGCGGCGGCGAGCGCCCCTTCTTCGTCAAAGGTGAGATACGCCCCAATCTCGCCGTCCTTTTCATGGACGCGATCGATCACGGCTTGCGTAAGTTCAACCGACGAGAACGCCCCGGCGGCAAGTCCCTCGGCCGCCTCTTTGATTCCCAACTTGTAAAGTTCGCTCATATCAGCTCTCCGCCCCCTCGACAATCTTCGGAAGGTAGAATTCGTTCTCCGTCCGGCGCGGTGCGTTCACAAGCGCGGCCTCGCGGTCCATCGACGGCCGCACCTCATCCTCGCGGAACGCATTCACAATTTCACGCCCATGCATCGTCGGCGGCACACCCTCGACATCAACCGAGGAAATCTTCTCCACGTACTTGACGATATCCTCCAGCTGTCCCTGAAAGGTCGCCTTCTCGTTCTCCGTGAGCTCAAGCCGCGCCAACTCTGCGACATAGCCCACATCTATTTTCTGATTAGCCATAGGTCGCATATTATACCATAAAGCGACCATTAGGGGGATCAGAAATCAGTAATGTGCGAGCAATCGCTAGGGTGGAGATAAAAAATTCATAGCTCGCCAACTTCATGACACAAAAGGCGCGGCTTGCG
>CACZCD010000203.1 GCA_902779565.1 uncultured bacterium
AGGGCTTCGGCTCGCGCCACTATCCGTTCAAGGATCCGGCGTTCGGCAAGGGCATCGACTACACGAAGGTGAGCTGCCCCGTCGCGCATTCGCTCGCCGATGCGACGATCTCGTTCTGGACGCACCCGACGTACACGCTCGACTTCATCGAGAACGACGTCAAGGCGTTCAAGAAGGTCGCGGCGGCGATGATGAAGTAACCGGCGCAAGTCCGTTCAAACGCGACGGGCGGCCTTCGGGCCGCCCGTTTCGTTTGGAGGCCCCCGACCGATGATGGGTGCGCCCCCAAAAATGATGTTGCGAAAGTTGCGTGTGAGGCCCCGACGTATGGTATAATACGAGACAAATTTTCAACCCTTACAAGCGAGTGGGAGGATTTCGATGGTACGCGACATCATGATAGTCGGGGCTGGCGGCTGGGGCCGCGAGGCCGTGTGGACGCTTGAGCGCATCAATGAGCGCGAAGAGACTTGGAACATCCTCGGTTTCGCGGATGATGATCCCGCGAAGGCGACCGGTTCCGTCGAGGGCTATCCGCTTCTCGGCAACGTCGAGAAGGCGTCTCAGGACCATCCCGGCGCGGCGGTCTATATCGCCATCGGCGACAACGCCATCCGCGAGAGCATCTACCGCCGCCTGCGCGGACACGATTTCCCGGTGATCATCGATCCCTCCGCCGTCGTCGCCCCGACCGCCGAGATGCGCCATGGTGTGTTCATCGGCCAGCAGGCGGTCGTCTCGGTCGGCGCGGAGCTCGGCAAGTTTGCGATCGTCTGTTCGCGGGCCGGCGTGGGCCACGATACGAAATTGGGCGACTTCGCGATGCTGCGCCCCGCCGCCACATTGCTGGGCCACATGTCCGTGGGCGCACGCGCGTACATCGCGGCCGGCGTGGTGGTGCGACACGATGTCGGTGACGGCGAGACGCTTTCAGGTGATAAATGATTGGGTGATTGGCGGATTTTAAACTTCTCAAACCTCTCAAACTTCTCAAACCTTTCAGACCCCTCAAACCAGACTTTCACTTAACAAAAACAAAGGAGACAAGAACAAATGAACAGAAGAGAATTCCTGATGGCTGCTGCCGCGACTGGCATGGCCGGATGTGCCACGAGCGGTGAAAAGGCGTGCTGCGCCTCTGCTGGCAAATTCGGGAAGGCGAACATCCTTTTCGGTGCCTGTCGCCCGCTCAAAGATGCTAAGATCATGAAGGCGCACGGTTACGACTTCATCGAAACGAGCGCCGCCGCCGCCTTCGTCCCCACGAAGTCCGACGAGGAGTGGAAGAAACAGAAGGACGTGATCCTCAACTGCGGTCTGCCGCTCCGCAGCTGCAATGGATTCCTGCCCGGTACCTTCCGCTTGACGGGACCAAACGCCGATTTCGAGCCGGCGCTCAAGTACGCCGAGACGGTCCTTCGTCGCGCGGATGAGGTCGGCACAAAGGCGATCGTTTTCGGCTCTGGCGGCGCGCGTAATGTTCCGGGCGACATCTGCGGCCCGAAGGAGCAGAAGCCGCTTCCGGAGAAGGGCGTTGAACAGTACACCGAGTTCTGCAAGATCCTCTGCAAGCGCGTCGAGGACCTCCAGACCGTGCAGATCGTGATTGAACCGCTCCGTCCGAACGAGTCGAACATCATCAACTATGTGTGGCAGGGCATGCAGATCGTCCGCGAGGTCAACCATCCGCGTCTGCAGGAACTCGCCGACATCTTCCACATGATCTGCGGCAAGGAGTCGGCCTGCTCTCTCATTGACGCCGGCTGCCACCTGAAGCACTGCCATATCGCGTGCAAGGAAACGCGTCAGTATCCCGGTTATCGCCCCGACGACGCCGAGATCTTCAAGCCGTACTTCGATGCGCTCAAGAAGATCGGCTATTGTGGTGGCGTTTCGTGTGAGTGCGGTTGGAAGGACATCAAGTTCGAAGATGGCCTTGACAAGGCGCTCGCGCTCATGAAGTCCCTCGCCTGAACGGAGTGATCCGTGACCGCCGCGCTTTTCGCTGCCTTGCTCGTGACGTTTCCGGCCGAGAACCAGAAACTCCCGGCGACGGTGCGCACGTATGTGATCGGCGCGGCGGAGACAAACCGCCGGGAACGCCTCTACCTGAACGACGTCGAGATCGACGTGTACAGGACGGGGGCGTTCCTGACGATGGTGAAGGTGTCGCCCGGCGAGAACACGCTGACGTTCTCGCAGGGGACGAACACGCTCGTGCGGCGCTTCACGGTGGCGCCGCCGCCTGATCCGGCCGCACCTTTGCCGCCCTCAAAACCCCATGACCCCTATGCCGACCTTGGCATCCCGACGAACGCCGTGTTCGCCGCGAAGCCGCCGCCGGGGACGCCGCCGAAGAACGTCCACGTGATGGTGGATGCCGGACATGGCGGCACGGATTCGGGTGCCCTCACGCCGTGTGGCCTGAAGGAGAAGGACTTCAATCTCGCACAGGCGCTTTCGCTGGAGAAGACGCTCACGAAGGCCGGTTTCAAGGTGACGATGACGCGTACGGACGATTCGTTCCCCGCGCTTTACGACCGACCGCGCCGCGCCTACCGCGAGAAGGTCGATCTTTTTATCTCGATCCACCACAACGCGACCGGTTGCGGCAGCAACCCGCGCGAGGCGCGCCATACCGTCACCTATGCCTCGAACGACAAGGGACTCGCGCTCGCCCGGGCCGTGCAGAAGCATGTGGCGCAGGTGATGGCGCCCGTTCGGGACATCGGGGCGCAGATTAAGTCGCTCGCCGTCTGCCGCAATCCGGCCATTCCGAGCTGTCTCGTGGAGGTCGATTTCATCAACCTTCCGGAAGGTGAGGAGGAGTCCGGCGATCCCGTCCGCCGCGAAAAGGTGTCCAAGGCCATCCTGATGGGAATCCTCGACTGGATCGCCGAATGATATGTCCATTCTGCTCTTCACGCTCTACACGTTCTACACGGCTAAAAACTACCAAGCTAATTCATAGACAAGGATCAACATGACAAGTTCCTCACGTTTCATCTCGTTCGCGCTTTCCGCCCTGGCGGTTGGCGCCGTCTGCGCCGCCGAAAGCGCCGCGCTTCCGCCGTTCCCGGAGTTCACCGCGCCACGTGCCATCACCAAGGGACCGCATGACCATTTCTTCGCGAGCTACTTCGCGATCAACTCCTGGAGCCCCGACCTCCGCTATGCGCTCGTTCTGGAGACGGACATCAAGAACACGCTTCCGGACGGCCGTCCCTGCACCATCGGCGTGGTCGATACCCAGGACGGCGACAAGTTCATCCCGTTCTCGACGACGCGCACCTGGAACTTCCAGGAGGCTGCGATGGCGTTCTGGCTCCCCTGGGCGAAGGACACGGTGATCTTCAACGACCTACGCGACGGCAAGTTCGTCTCGGTCGTCATGAACTGGAAGACGAAGGAGGAGCGCATCATCCCGTATCCCGTGAGCGCCGTCTCCGAGGACGGCACCTGGGCGCTCGGCATCAACTACGCGCGTCTCTTCCTCACGCGCCCCGACTATGGCTACTACGGCGACGGGCAGGATCCCAAGAAGGATGTCGTCTTTCCCGAGGATGACGGGCTTTTCCGTATTGACCTCAAGACCGGCGAGGTGAAGCTGATCGTTTCGTGCGCCGCCGTGAAGGGCATGGTGCCGGAGGTGAAGAGCGCCAATGGCATGAGCTACATCTGCCACACCGTGATCTCGAAGGACGGCAAGCGCGTCTATTTCCTGTCGCGGTCCGTCGAGCAGTCGATGGAGGGCGTGAAGAAGTTCAAGGGCGTGAACTGGCACACGACGGCGTTCACGTGCAACGCGGACGGCACGAACGTGCGCCGCTGCTTCCCGGACGGCTGGGGCTCCTCGCACTTCAACTGGAAGCCGGCGCTCTCCGAGCGCGACGCCCGCACGATGATCGTCACCTGCAAGTGGCAGAACCGCATCTATACGCATGTGGAGTTCACCGTCGGCGAAGAGGAGAAGGCGCACCGGGTGGGTGACGACCGGATGAACTTCGACGGCCACTGCATCTACACGATGGACGGCAACTTCATCTCGGGCGACGGCTACTTCGACAAAAAGTATTTCATGCGTCACTGGAAGATGGTGCGTCTTGCGGACAATGCGGTACGGGACGTGGGCGACTTCTTCGTGCCGGAGATCTACCGTGACATCTACTGCCGGTGCGACCTCCATCCGCGGTGGCGTTTGGACGGCAAGCAGATCGGATTCAACTCCGTCCATGAGGGCACACGCCAGGTCTATGTGATGGATGTGAAGACCGGCAAGTGACGCCGTCTCATTGACGGTGCGGGCGCAAGATGCTATAATCGCTTCCACATTTTTCAACACAACAGAATTTCAACACAACCCAGATTCAAACCAACCGAAAGGAAACCAAAAAAATGGCAATCAAGGATGAACACTACACGGGCGGTGAGACCGAAGGCGGAATCACCTCGAGCTATGCGACGAACGACGGCGTGAAGCTGAAAGTCGCCTACTCGTTCATGGGCTCGATCTACGACGAGGCCGAGCGCAAGGCCGCGCTGGACGCGATGGCGCAGGACTCGCTCACGATGGGTCCGAAGACGATTGAGTTCCAGGACAAGTTCGCGAAGATGTCCGGCACGAAGTACGCCTTTGCGGCGACGAGCTGCACCACGTCGATGCACGTGGTCACGCAGCTGTTCGACATCAAGCCCGGCGACGAGGTGATCGTCACGCCGAACACGTTCGTGGCGACGTCGCTCGTGATCCTCAAGGAGGGCGGCATCCCGGTGTTCGCGGATATCGATCCGCGCACGTTCAACATCGACCCCAACGACGTGGAGCGCAAGATCACGCCGAAGACGAAGGCGATCTACGTGGTGCACTACGCCGGCCAGATGGTTGACATGGATCCGATCATGGAGATCGCGAAGAAGCACAACCTCAAGGTGCTCGAAGACTGCGCGCACGCGACGGGTTCCAGCTACAAGGGGCGCAAGGCCGGCTCGATCGGCGACTGCGGCGCATTCTCGTTCCACTCGCTCAAGAACATCACCACCTGTGGCGAGGGCGGCATGATCACCACGAGCAACGACGAGTACGCGAAGGGCATCCAGAACCTCCGCTGCATGAGCAACATGCCGCAGACCTGGAACGACCAGCTCGCCGACAAGAACGATCCTGTCTGGACCTTCGGCAAGATCGTCAAGCGCCGCACGGATCCGATCCAGTACTGGATGCCGGCGCACTTCGACGTGATTCCGTGGAACGGCCACTGGGGCAGCAACTACCGCATGAACGAGATCCAGGCGGCCGTCGGCTGCTGTCAGCTCGACAAGCTCGACATGCTCGTGAACAAGCGCCGCGAGATCGCCCACAAGATCACGGCAGGTCTTCAGGACGTGCCGGGCGTGGAGCCGGTGTACGAGGATCCGAACTGCTACCACAGCTTCCACCTCTACACGGTGTGCGTGAACGAGAAGGAGCTGGGCGGTTCGCGCGACGAGTTCATGCAGGTGCTCTACCAGGAAGAGGGCGTGCAGGGCATTCTGCACTATCAGCCGACCTACCACTTCACCGGCCTGAAGCGCATGGGCTACGATCCGGACCAGTGCCCGCGCGCGAACGAGTTCTTCTACAACCGCGAGTTCAACATCCCGATGCACCCGCGGCTCACCGACCAGGACATCCATGACATGGTCGAGGGCATCAAGAACACGTCCGCGAAGCTCCGCAAGCGCCACAACAAGGCGTAAGAAGCGGCGACCGGCTCTGCCGGAAGCACCCGAACAACCGCAAGGACATTCCGGCCTTGCGGTTGTTCCGTTTTTAGATAATGAGTCCGAGGGCTGCTGTGTGTGCGGTGCCTGTCAGCGTGTGGCGGAGAACGCCCCAACCGTGCTTCCCCTCGCGCAGAGGGCGTTCCGCTTCCCGCCCGCACCGCTCCGCAATCGCCAGATTGCGTTCG
>CACZCD010000204.1 GCA_902779565.1 uncultured bacterium
ACGACGGCGAGGATCAGCGTCACCGGCAGCAGGAAGACGGTAACGCAGAGCGCCGCCCCGTAACGGCCCGACACCGCCGCCGGCAGAAAGACACGGCTCAGTTCCATGCCGAACAGGTCTTTCACGCCGTTCAGCGTCAGGGCGAGACCGTCGTAAAAGACCTCCCCGCCAAGGACGGCAACGGCGGCGGTGAACAACACCGCGCCGAAAAAAAGCCGCCAATGGGAATCAAAACGCGTGTAAAAAAACAAGCTCAGCCCCATCGCCGCCACACCCCAGAGCACGGCGGCAACAGCGTAAAACGGCAGATTCAGACAGGAAACCGCCGCCGCGATGACGGAAACAAGCAGCAAAGTACCGATCCCCCAGAGAACGGCAAAGGAGCGAAAACCCTCGCCGCCGGCATCGGTTTCGCGGGACGCGAAAGAAAGGCTCAGGCCGCCGTTCGGCAGGGGCTGAGCCCGGTTTTTCTTCCTTCTTTTCAGTTGGTCCGAACGGATTCGTTTCATTTTCATATCAAATCATCAGCGGATAAAGCGCCGTTTCGTAATTTTCCGGCGTCACGCCGTAAAGGTCGGCCTCCCCGGAGACCGCCGCTCCCGCTCCATCGTCAGCGCAGAGAATCACCGTCTTTTTCGCCGTCGGCGGCAGCAGAAACAGATTCTCCGGCGAGACAGAGGCAAGATAAATGATATTGGAATAATTCCCGGGATGCACGGCCTTCATATAGCCTTCCACCGTGTTCTCCTTCCCCCCCAGTTCCGAAACGGAGAGAATCTCCGTCAACAGCAGCTGAAAGGTCTCTTCGGAATCGACGCGGTGACCGGCAAAAGCGCCGCTCCCCGCGCTGAGCCAGCCCACGGTATGGGCGATCTTCATTTCCGTCAGTTTTTGAGACAGCGAGACGGCGATTTCACCGAGGGCGCCCCGAACCGCGGCCGCCGCCGGAGCGCCGCCGGGCAAAACGACGCGTTCAAAGAGAATCAGCACCGATTCATCCACCGGCAGGCTCGCTTCCCGGATCACCAGCCGGTCAGGGCACCGATTACACCGCCGATCACACCGCCGACCACGGCCGCACCTGTTGCGATGAGACCCGTATGGTGGTGCCCGTGGTGATGATGATGGTGAGGGGGCGGCGGAGGCGGGGGTGCCGGATGGTGGTAATGCCCGTGGCCAGCATGGTGCATCGGCGCCGGCGCGTGGTGGCCGTAGTGTCCGCCGTGAGGTGCCGCGAGGCAGGTTCCCGTGAGGGCCAGGCAAGCGAGAATCGTTCCGAAGGTTTTGATGGTCTTGTTGTTCATATCACACCGTCTCTTTCTTTTTGGATTGTTGTGCGCATCTCGCGCTTACATTCAGCAAGGTATGTAAGTAATGATTTTCTGACAAACTTTTTTCGACACGTCTTGACTTCTGGTGCCTTGATTGGAGCGATGTGCTATAATACAGCGCTGAAGGAAGGATTAGATACATGACCAAGACGACACCGTTCACCGTTGCGCAACTGGAGGAGATCGTTGCGCAGCACCCGACGCCGTTCCATCTCTATGACGAGACGGCGATCCGCGCGAATGCGCGGCGCCTGAAGGCGGCGTTTGCCTGGAACAAGGGCTTCCGCGAGTTCTTTGCCGTAAAGGCGGCACCCAATCCGCACCTGATGGCGCTTCTGCGCGAGGAGGGGTTCGGCAGCGACTGTTCGTCAATGGCGGAGCTGGTGCTGTCCGAGGCGGTTGGCAATGTGGGTGAATCGATCATGTTCACCTCGAACGACACCCCCGCCGAGGAGTTCCTGAAGGCGGCGGAACTGGGCGCCATCATCAATCTCGACGACATCACGCACTGGGATTTCCTCGTGCGGACGCTCAAGGCGGTGGGGAAGCCCCTGCCGGAGCTGATGTGCTGCCGCTGGAATCCCGGTCCCCTGAAGGGCGGCAACGCGATCATCGGCAAGCCGGAAGAGGCGAAGTACGGCTTCACAAAGCCGCAGCTCATCGAATGCTACCGCGCGATGAAGGCGGCGGGCGTGAAGCGGTTCGGACTCCACACGATGGTCGCCTCCAACGAACTTGATCCGCAGTACATCATCGACACGGCAACGTTGCTTTTCGACCTTGTCGCCGAGATCTCGGCGGCGGTCGGCATTACGTTCGAGTTCATCAACATCGGCGGCGGCGTCGGGATCCCGTACCGTCCGGACCAGAAGGCGATGGACCTTGAATTCGTCGGGAAGGGCATTGAGGCGGCGTGCCGGGAGCATCTGACCTCGAAGGGTCTGTCGGAGCCGAAACTCTACATGGAGTGCGGTCGCTGCATCACGGGTCCCTACGGCTGGCTGGTCGCCCGCGTGCGTCACATCAAGAAGACGTACAAGACCTACGTGGGGCTCGATGCGTGCATGGCGAACCTGATGCGTCCGGCCCTCTATGGTGCCTACCATCACATCACGCTCATGGCCGAGGACGCCGCGTCGCGTCCATTGGTGAAATGCGACGTGACGGGTTCGCTCTGCGAGAACAACGACAAGTTCGCGATCGACCGCGAGCTGCCCGAGATGCGTCCGGGCGATCTCGTGGCGATCCACGACGCCGGCGCGCACGGTCATGCGATGGGTTTCCAGTACAACGGCAAGCTCCGGAGCGCGGAGCTGCTGCTGCAGGAGGACGGGTCTGTGAGGGAGATCCGCCGGGCCGAGACGCTCGCCGACTACTTCGCCACGCTCGACTTTCCGGGATTGAAGGGCTGACACCGGTTTTTGCGCTTTTTCGGAAACGCAAAGTTTTTGCTTGCGTTTGAAGGGCGGATGTGGTATCTTACGCGCTGTTCCAACCAAAAGGAGACTTAAAGACTATGGCAGGTAAACTTGAAGATCGCGTCAAAGAGATAATTGTTGATCAGCTGGGCGTCAACGCCGAGCAGGTGACGCCTGAGGCGTCGTTCATCGATGATCTCGGCGCGGATTCCCTCGATTCCGTCGAACTCATTATGGCGTTCGAAGAGGAATTCGGCGCGGCGATTCCGGAAGAGGACGCTGAAAAGCTCACGACGGTGGGCAAGGTCATCGACTACCTCAAATCCAAGGGATTCGGTGACGGCGCTCAGGCGTGACCGCCACATCCTTGAGTATCAAGGGCGAAAAAGAGGCCGCGCTCTGGGCGCAGGTCTCTTTTTTGTGCTATAATCGCCCCCTTGGATGAATCAGGTATCAACGGCATGAGTGCAGACGGAGACGAAGCGCCCAAGAAGGCGGCGATCGTCGGCGTTGTCGGTCGGACAAACGCCGGCAAGTCGACGCTTGTCAACGCCCTTGTCGGCGAGAAGGTCTCGATCGTCTCGCCCGTGGAGCAGACGACGCGCAACACCGTGCGCGGCATCGTCTCGGATCCGCGTGGGCAGCTCGTGCTGGTCGATACGCCCGGTCTCCACAAGGCGGTCGGTCCGCTGGGGCGCCTGCTCAACGGCATGGCGCGCGCGTCCAGCGCCGGTGTGGACATCCTGTGCGTCGTGTTCGACGCCTCCCACGCGCCGCAGCTTGAGGATGAGGGGTGGATGGCCCGCGTCGCACGCGAAAAGCCGGCGCGGTGCGTGTTCGTGCTGAACCAGTGCGACAAGAGTCCCGTGTTCGAGACCATGTATCGCGACAGCTGGACCGCGGCAGGCGGCGGATCCGGCTTGATCCCGGTGTGGACAAGGGTCTCGGCGCTTACGGGCGAGGGGCTTCCGTCGCTGGCAGACGTTCTCTTCGAGATGGCAGAGGTCGGCCCGGCGCTTTTCGACGATGACATCGTGACCGACTATCCGCGCAAGCTCGCAATCGCGGATGTCGTGCGCGAGAAACTGCTGTCGAAGCTGTTCCAGGAGGTGCCGCACGAGATCGGCGTGGCGGTCAAGGACATTGCCGAACGTAAGGACGGATGGGAGGTCTCCGTCACAATCTACGTGAACAAGCCGTCCCAGAAGGGGATGGTGATCGGCACGGGCGGCAAGACGCTCAAGTATGCGCGCAAGGCGGCGGAGCCGGAACTCTCGGAGATGTTTGGCGTGAAGGTGCGTCTCGAACTGTGGGTGAAGGTCGAGCCGCACTGGATGAAGAACGACCGTCTGCTCGCGGAGATGGGCTATCAGGGGGCGTTGGTGTGAAGCGGTGGCTTTCCAGTGTGGTGATTTTCGCCTCCCTTGCGGCGGGTGCCGCAGGGGACCTGGACGTCGCGCGCCAGGCGCTGAACGACGGCGTTTGGGCGTCGGCGCTGGCGGCGGCTGATCGGGCGGCGACGAACGCCGCCGATCGCACGGCGGCGCGCCTGATCGCGCTTGAGGCGTTGGCGCGGCAGGAGAACGACACGGAGATCCGGAAGCGTCTCTCCGCCTGGAAGGAGGAGACCAACGAGCACTTCCGCTTTTGGCGCGCGCGCGCGCAAGTGCGCGTGGGGGATTTCGAGCAGGCGGGCAAGACACTCAAGGAACCGTTCGCGGATCCGGCGCTTGCGTTGCCGGTAACCAACCTCAAGGCCAGCATGCGGGCGGCGACGGGTGACAAGGCGGGTGCGCTCTCTCTGATTGATAGTGTGAAGATCGACGGGAAAGCCGGCGCGGCGGCCGAGGACGCGCGGCTTATCCGGGGTGAACTTTTAGGGGAGACTGGCAAGATGGCGGAGGCGTGCGAGGTCCTGCGCCCGCTTGCCGAAAGCGCCGAACGCAAGGAGGTGAAGCTGCGCGCCAGCTATCTGCTGGGCTTTGCCGAAATGGCCCAGCCCGCGACGCACACGGCCGGTGTCGCGCGTGTCCGGGGACTTCTCCGCTCCCAGCCGGGCGAGGCGCTTTCGGTCGCCGCCGCGCGGACGTTCGCCGACCGTCTGCTCGCGTCGGGCGACTACGCCGGGGCGGACGACGAATACCGGCGCTACCTTGAGATCAACCCCGCCGCCGCAATGGATGCGGACGTGCTGGACCGGCGCGGACGGGCTTCGCTCATGCTGGGGCGCCGTCCGGAGGCCGCTGCCATGTTCGCCCGGGCCGAGCAGTGTGCCACCAATCCGGCGATGAAGGCAAGCGCCGCCTTCCGTCAGGCGGAGGCGTTCCTCGCGGATGGACGCTATCCGGATGCCGCCGCCTGTTTTGCGCGCAGTGCCGGGTATGGCGGCGAGGCGGCGGCGCGCGCACGGTTTTCGGAGGCCGATGCCTGGGAGCGGGCGGGCGAGATGGCGCGCGCGGAGGGGCTTTACAACGAGTTGGCTCAAGTGAACGATGTCTGGGGCGAGAAGTCGAAGCTTCGCAAGGCGGTCCTGTCGGTCCGCAAGGGACAAATTGCCGACGCAATCAAGATCTACGATGGTCTGATCAAGACCAACCAGTTGTCGGAGGCGGACATAACCGAGACCTATTTGGGACGCGGGAGGGCCTGCTATCGCGATTACCGGTTCAAGGAGGCGATGGCCGATTTCGAACAGGTCGCCAAGCGAGATCCGAAACGGGCCGATCGGATGCGTTTCCTTTCGGTTCTCTGTCTCTACGGTGCGGGCAAGGACGTTGACGCCAAGGCGTCGGCGGCCTCGCTGATGACCGCCACGAAGGATCAGGAACTGCGGGCCGATCTGATGCTCTGGTGCGCCAAGTTTGAGTTCAACCGTGGCGAGTACGTTGAGGCGCGCACGCACTTCGAGATGTATGCCGACCTGTGCAGCGGTACGCCCAAGGCCGTCGAGGCCCTCCTGTGGGCGGCGCGTTGCTCCACGGCTCTCACCGACTACTCCAAGGCTGTGGAGCTTGCCACGAAGGCCGCGACCGCCTCGGCGGCGGACAGCGCACTGTTCGTCGAGGCCCTGCTTGTGCAGGGGGAGGCCGTCATGGAGCTGGGACGGTATGCGGAGGCCGTGCAGGTGTTCGACCGGGCGGCGAAGCAGGCGGGCGACGGACCCA
>CACZCD010000205.1 GCA_902779565.1 uncultured bacterium
TGACTCTTTCTGCGTGAAGATATTGCCGGAGCGTGCGTACATCGCGGGTTGCGACGATCCGAAACTCAACATCGAGAAAGGAATTGCGAACGGACATGTGGCGGCGCTCGAGCGGGCGACGCTCTTTGGCGTGCATGAGTTTCTCGAGCGCCATGTCGGTCTCCGGTTCTACTTCCCCGGCGAACTTGGCACCGTGGTGCCGCGTGCGGCGGCTCTCACGCTCCCGCTCACGTCCTACAGCGTCACGCCGCGCTTCTCCACGCGCGACTGCTACATCCAGGGCGCGGGACCGTATCCCGGCATCGATCCGAAGGACCGTGCCGCGCAGGGCCGCGCCAAGGCGCGGTACCGCCTGTTCCTGCGCGAAGAGACGGAGCGCGTGACCTGCTGCCACGGCCAGAACCGCTTCAACATCGCCGAGCGCTTCAGCGAGTCGCATCCGGAGTATTTCCAGCTCCGCAAGAACGGGACGCGCTGCGTGGGTACGAAGTTCGATCATGGCTGGATGGGACGTCAGCTCTGCCACACGTCGAAGGTGTGGGACATCTTCCGCGCGGAGACGATCCAGCGCGTCAAGAAGGGCGAGAAGTATGTGGACGTGATGCCGCAGGACGGCATGAGTCCGTGCTGGTGCGAGAAGTGCCAGAAGACGTTCAACACCACGAATTTCACGCTCTCCTCCGGTTACGCGACCGAGCTGATCTGGTCCAACACCGTCGCCGTCGCGCAGGCGGTGACCGCGGCCGGACTTGACGGCGGCGTGTCGCAGATGGCCTACGGCACCTACCGCAACATCCCCTCCGTGGAAATCCCGGAGAACGTGAAGGTGGTGCTGGCCGTGGGCGGACCGTGGGCGGAATCCCATCCCGACATCCGCGACAAGCAGATCGACTTCATCCGCATCTGGGCCGAAAAGCTGAAGCGTCCGGTCTCGTGGATCTGGACCTATCCGATGAAGAACTACGGACGGCTCCAGACGCCGGACGTGCCGCAGGTGGCACCGCGCGCCTACGCGAAGTTCTACACGCTCGCCGAACCTTACATCGACGGGTCGTTCGTGGAGTCGAACGTGGGCGAGACGCTCGTGCAGAACTACCTCAACTTCTACGTGTTCTCGAAGCTCGCGTGGGACGGCAAGATCGACATCGAGCAGGTGCTGGCCGAGCACCATCGGCTCATGTTCGGCGCGGGCGCGCCCGGCATGACGAAGTTCTTCGATGCGGTTGAGAAGAAGTGGATCGGCGAGATCGCCGTGCCGTCGCTCATCGGCGAGACGGAGATCGGTCCGATGCTCTACGGCCCGAATGAGCGCGACCTCTGGGAGAAGATCTACTCCAGCGCATTCATCGACGAGCTCGACGGCTACTTGAAGGAAGCCGCGGCGGCGGTGGCGCCCGGTTCGCTTGAGGCGCGCCGCGTGCAGTGGATCAGGGAGGAGCTGTTCGAGCGCGTGGCGAAGCGCGCGAAGTCCTACCACGATGCGATCTCCGTGGACGTGGAGCGCGCGCGCCGCGCCGCCGACAAGAACGCGAAGGTGATCGTGGATTCCGGCGTGGAATGGAAGGGCTGGGCGATCCCGAAGAGCGCGGTCCGTGAAGGAAGCGCGCTCAAGGTGACGTCCACCGAAAAGAACCTGTACGTGGGGTTCACGCTGAAGGACGCATCTGCGCTCAAGCCGAACACAACCTACCGTCTCTCGTACTTCGTGAAGACCGAGAATCTGAAGCGCCTCGGCAGCGGCGGCGGGGCGTGCATGGAGGTGGAGCAGTTCGGCTCGAAGTACACGGCGAAGCGCAAGCCGGAAGGCAACTATTGGCATGACACAATGGACTGGATACACCAGTCGATGGAGTTCACCACGCGGGATGACGTGGGCAAGGAAGGGTACAAGGCGAGCCTCTGGCTGCGCATCTTCAACTGCAAGGGCACGGCGTGGTTCGACGGCGTGCGCCTTGAGGAGGTGAAGAAGTGATGCGGGCGGCGTTCGCGGCCCTCGGCGCGTTCGTGCTGGCGCTGGTCGGTTGCGGACGTGCGCCTGTGCAGTCCGTCGCCACAGAGAAGGCGGCGTCGGTATATGAGACCGATGGCGTGCGGGTGGAACCGGAAGGTATCACCTGCCGCGAGAGGGGCGAGCCGGTCGCGGAGTTCCCGGTCGGCGCGGGCGATTGGCGCAGCGAGTGCTACGGCAAGACGCTTTCGATAGCGGCGGGCAAGGACATCAAGGGGCTGAAGTGCCTCTATGTGGGCGGGCCCACATCGAAGTGCGACACGGCGTGGAACGCCACCTCGAAGCGGGTGAAGCTGCCGAAGGGGCTGAAGAACTGCCAGATGGAGATGCGGGTGTATTCCGACAAAATGATCTCCGCCGCGCTGTGCCGGATCACGGAACGTCCCCAGAAATGGCAGAACGGCGTGTTCTGGTATGATGCCGCCGGCAAGGAGATCGCCGGAAACAACAGCTTCCCGTATTATGCGGCGGGCGGCGGGCGGTTCTCCGACGTGAACGTGCCGCTCGAAGTCCCGGATGGCGCCGCGGAGATGGTGTTGAAGCTCGGATTCGACTACCCGGACATCCGTCCCGGCGAGGCGGTGGCGTTCACGAAGATCGTACTGGCCTCCATCGGTCCGGTGAAGCGGTTCGCGACGGAAGGTTCGTTCGTCTCTGAGGTGCACAGGGGTGGCGGCGTTTCGTGGGCGGCGCAGACGCCGGAGGGGACAGCGGTGAAGTTCCAGTGGCGCGGCGCGGACAAGGCCAAGGACCTGTTCGCTGCGAAATTCAAGGGACCGGACGGCACGGACGCCTCGTTCTACACGCGGCCATTCTCGGCGAACGCGCCGTTCGTGCAGTACAGGGTCCTGCTCGTCTCTGACGGTGCGTCCACGCCCATGCTGGAGAAGGTTACCGTCGGCAATGTCGTGGACGGCCGGTGGACCGACCTTGTGGATGACCAGACGCCGGAGATCTGGCGCGCGATGCCGTCGCCCACCACTGATGCGCACGTGCGGCTTGCGTTCTCGATACGCGATCGGTCCGCCGTCGATTGGGACTCGGTGCGGATACGCGTGGACGGCAAGGATGTGACGGCGGATTTTGTGCGCGATGGCGACATCATGCGCGAGAAGACTCCACGCGCCGAGGCGTACACCAACGGCATCCACTGGGCGGAGATCGACGCCGCCGACTGCCGGGGGCTTTCCGTCACGGCGAAGAAGCTCTTCTACATCGGCGAGGCGCCGAAGGACATGCCGCAGCACACCCTGCGCGACGATGGCATGACGCTCATCGACGGTAAGCCGTTCTTTCCGATTGGCCTGTATTCGGTTGGCGCGCGCGACTTCAACGGAAACAGCCTGGACAACGCGTTCAAGGGCTTAAAGGAGGGCGGCTTCAACTTTGCGCAGACGTACGGCAAGGCGTACGCGCCGGGGTTTTTCGAGTCGGCGGCGAAGCACGGCGTGAAGCTCTGGGTGGGTTCGCGGTTCCCCGACTCAAGATTCATGGAGAAGGGGCGGTTCATCCCGGAGATCCTCGCGTGGTACCTTGGCGACGACACTTCGGGTCACGAGACGCCGCAGGAGCTGCGCGACTACCATGACGCCGTGAAGGCCATCGACCCCACTCGCCTCACGTGCCAGGCCGATGGCGCGGGCGCCGCGAACAAAATCTCCAAATACGCACGGTACGTGACCGGCACCGACGTGTTTATGCCGGAGATCTATCCGGTGCGCCACAAGGAGGGTGACATCTCCGACAAGACGTGCGTGGCGGAGGTGGTGCGCACGATGGAGACGATCAAGCGCGATGTTGTGGACTACGGCGACGGGCGCGCGCGCGGATTCTGGCCGATCCTGCAGTGGTTCAAGGGCTGGGCGAACTGGGATCACTTCCCCACTCGCGAACAGCTCTTCGCGACGAGCTTCGCGGCGATCATCCACGGCGGCCACGGCATCACGTGGTACACCTACGGCGGACGATACGACAAGAAGCGCAAGAAGTACAACGAAGGCGTGAACTCCACGCCGGAGAGGTGGAAGGCAATCTGCAACCTCGCCACATGGCTGAAGGAGCTTTCGCCGGCGCTCGTGACGCGCACCGGCAAACAGCCGCCGCCCGCTGAGATCGTCTCGGGCGCGAAGCTCGACCCGCTCGGTCAGCCGTCCGTTACGGCGCTGCTGAAGCGCTGCGGCGGGGAGGCGTTCCTCCTGACGGTCAACGCCGCACCGGAGAAGGTGCGCGCCCGCTTCCGGATCGACGATGAGACCGGCAAGCTCGATGTCATGCGCGAAAACCGTTCGGTCACCTGCACCAACGGCGTCCTTGAGGACGACTTCGAGCCCTTCGGCGTGCATGTGTACCGCTGGTTCTCGAAAAAGCCCTGAGACGGCACGTAACGAATCAATCGGCGGTCCGCCGTTCGTACTTTTCCGAGCTGGGCGGCATGTAGCTGTGCGTCGAGCCCTGCACCCATTTGATCTTCTTCGGGCAGGTGAGATTGTTGTAGAACGCCGCCACACCCGTCGGCGGGCATGTGTAGTCTCCCAATCCGGCGCGCGTGATGTCCACGCGGCAGGTCTTCGGGATGCGCTTGGCCATGTTCACGGGGTCGTAGTAGCCGAGCGCCGGCACCCATTCGATGTACCACGTGCCATGGTTGCGGCCGACGGACGTTCCGCCCATGTCGCAGCACCACGGAATGAAGATGCTCGCCTCCGTCACGCCCGGCACGAGCGCCGCGCCCCAGATGGACTGCAGCCCGCCCTGGCTTCCGCCGGAGACGATCAGGTCGCGTCCGTTCCATTCGGGACGCGACTTGAGGTATTCCAGACCGCGCATCACGCGGTATGTCATGCCGCAGAAGTAGGCCTTTTCGGGATCGGCGTTCTGCACGGGGTCGAACGCATGGCCGTGTCCGTTTGACATGACCTTTTTGCGTTCGGCCTGATAGTAGGCCGGTTCGCGGTTCAGCTCGAAGCCGTGCGCGCTGAGCGCCAGCATCAGCCGGTTGCCTTTCGCGTGCGTGCCGTCGGGCGCCTGCGTGGCGCGCGCACTCCAGCTTGAGCCGTAGCCGTGGAAGGTGATTTCCGCCGGATATTTTCCGGGCGCGGTCGGCACGAGGAGATAGCCGGTGGCGGGCTTGGGGCCTGCGCACGGCACGCTCACGATGAAGATCTTCACCTTGGGGTTCCGGCTCGGCAGCTCGGTGTATTTCACGTCCGTCATCGGGACCGCCGCCAGCGTCGCCTTGTGGCGCGCCCAGAACGCATCATAGTCCGCCGGCTCCGCCACGCCCTGACGGATGGCGTCCACCTCCACACCCGCGCCGCCGTCGAAGAACACCGCGCCGACGTAACCGCCCGCTCGTTCGTTCTTCACCTTCACGCCCTTGGGCGCCCAGATCTTTCCGTTAGGGTGGCGGAGAATCGCATAGAGCCGCACGAAGCCCGGACGGTCAAGCGTCGTTTTGACCTTGAGCGGTTTCGAGGAATCGGCCGGGGCCTTGCCGGTCTCCTGTCGGCCGTCGTCGCCGGTGCGCGTCCAGACGATGTCGAGTCCGGCGGGTAGCGTTTCCGCCCGTTCGAGCGTAAGCGTGAACACGATTTTCTCCCCGCACCGGTAGGTGAGCGGATCCTTGTCTGTGACGCCCTTGATCCAAGGGGTGTTCGTCGCCGCGAAACCCTGCAACGCGGTGAGGCAGATCGCCGCCGCAAGCCCTGTCGCGGCAATCCCGCGATCGTTTTCCCGTACATTCCGTTTCATAGCATCTCCTTGTGAGGCGGGATTATATCATAATGAGGCAATTGCAAAACCTCGCTGGTGCGAGGTTTTGTGATTGAGGGATGGGGGTGGCGGATGGTCTGGAGGGCGAAACATGTACGACAAGGAGCGA
>CACZCD010000206.1 GCA_902779565.1 uncultured bacterium
CAACCTGCTCGCCATCCGCACCGGCGGCGCGACGTACTATCCGCTCACGGACGTGCAGGGCACGATTTGGGGCTATGTGGATTCCAGCAATTCCATCGTCGCGCGGTTCGAGTATGATGCCTGGGGCAACATCCTTTCCACGACATCATCCGTCACCGCGCTTGCGCGCAACCGCTACCGTTTCCAGTGCCGCGAATGGTCGGCGGCGACAGGGCTTACCAACTTCCGCGCGCGGTGGTACGATCCCGTGACGGGTAGGTGGCTGTCGAAAGATCCAATTGGATTAAACGGCGGACTAAATCTTTACGCGTTCTGCGGAAATGATCCGATTGGTTTCCGTGATTCATTTGGAGAAAATCCAGATTGGGGAGATGTTTATAATAAGGTACTCAAAGACGAGTACGGAGACATTTTAGACATTAGTGATAACACGGGGCTGTTTGTTATTGGAAGTGCAATATATACTGGTGCGGTAAGTGCATACAATTCGATTATAATGGCTTTAGCCTCTGATCAAATAACTCGAGCAGAACTGGCTGGTGCCCTAAACAATGGCAATATCATGTCGAAGATAGTGGCAGCGGATAAAGGGGCAAAAATCGCTGCAAGCACAAAGGCATTAAGTGGCGCGATGACAAAAGTTGGTAATGTTGGTGCTGCGGTTACAGTCGGAGCGACAGGATTTTCACTTGGTGCTAGATTGTATGCTGCAGGGGTCGCTACGGCGACCGTTTTAGGATTGAAGTAAGATGAGAAAATTATTTTTGATGTTTTTTTTCTGGATGCTTGTTCTTTTGATTTTTACAGGCATTATTATTGAATTGTTTTTTGCGAAGCATAAATCAATGTCGTTTATGATTGGATCAATAGCTTCCTTGATTGTATTGGGTATCGCTAAGAGGAAAAAATAATGGGAGGCGTTAGAATGATTTCTGGTGGCAACAATAATTCCGATGCGCTCGGTCGGCGCGTATCGACGACCACGCGAGAGGGCACGATCCGGCAGCACGTGTACGATGGCGTGCAGTGTGTCGCAGACATCGACGGTAACGGCGATGTCGTCGCCTCCTACACATGGGGAGCGGGAATAGACAACCTGCTCGCCATCCGCACCGGCGGCGCGACGTACTATCCGCTCACGGACGTGCAGGGCACGATTTGGGGATATGTGGATTCCAGCAATTCCATCGTCGCTCGGTTCGAATACGATGCGTGGGGCAATATCCTTTCGGCGACATCTTCTGTCCCTGCGCTTGCCACGAACCGCTACCGCTTCCAGTGCCGCGAGTGGTCTTCGGCGACGGGCCTCGTCAACTTCCGCGTGAGGGTGATCCGGTGGAGATGTCGGGGCTAATATCGGTGGGGGAGTTTATGGTACATTAACTGGTGCATTATGGTTGCATGTTCGATGAAAGATGAAATAAGAATTAAATGGTGCTTGCCAGAAAATTCGGAAGAAGTTCTAAAAATCTCGCATTCGCTCAAGACGAGTGGTTTTTGGAATGTGGCTGTAGGGCTGGTGTTTTATGTGTTCCCTATTTTGCTGGTATTTTGCATCATGGAACATTCCTTCAGAATCTCAAGTGCATTGGTAGCGGTTCTGTGTTCAACCGCAGTTGGTTCAGTTCCGTTAGCGTATGGCCTGTTTTTAATCAGGGCAGCACATACGCTTTTGACAACCGAAGAAATTAGGGAAGTGCGCAAGATAGCTGTTATCGTTGGATATTGCCCTTTGAGTTTGATGTGGGGAGGTGTGTTGGGAGGACGGTTGCTGGCAATTATCGCAAACGATAAAACATGTATAGATAGATTCGTCATGAAGACTTGTATCATTAATTTGCTAATCTTGTGGATAATATTTGCCGTGTTGTCGTTCATATATGGTGTGTTCTCAAGCGCGCCATCTGTTTGTGAGGTGGTTGCATATGTGCTGGGGGAGGATGCTTCTGAAAGGTCTTTCGAACGGCAGACAATTGCGAGTAAGCCCTCGTCCAAAATGGGGAGAGTGCGGCGGATTACAAGTCAACGTTCTTGAATGAAATTGGAGATTAAGGTATGCAGTCTAGAAGCGTCATGTTTATAGGTTTCATTTGTATAATTGTGCTGCAATTAACACTAACAATTGGATTCTGTTTTGCCAGAGTGCCTTCCGGGAAACTACGGGGACAGGCCCTGCAAGGTGCGAGCTTATTAATGGATGGTTAGAATCTCCAGGAGGTCCACATGGACATTAAAAAGACCAATATCTTAATTGCAATTGCCACCCATGTTTCTGCCTGTTGGGGCGGATCTGGATCAACGAAAATTGCGGGGACAGACCCTGAAAGGCTTCCAGCACAAGTGGTGATGAAGCAGCTGGCACAACGGGGAAATCGCGGTTCCCGAAAGGGTTTGATGGGCCAAATCCTAACGGAGATGGTCGTGTATATTCTGATAATAATGATCCATCAACCAGGCGGGCCTTTTTCTTGTCCACAGGTGATGATCCCTGTATTGATATTGACATTCTTAATTACATGAAAGGTCTCGTCGGACAGAATGCCAATTACTCTATTGTCTTTCAGAATTGTAGGTCTTTCTCTCAGGCAGTATTCAACAAGTACAAAAAGGGATCAAAAAAATGAAGCGCGGATGTTGGCAGAAAATGTTTGTTATTGTTCTCGCCGTGGCAACATACCAGGGGTGTTCATGTAGTACAATGCCTCAATTGACGAAACAGGATGTTGAGAGCGTGGTGTTTGAACGTCATCAGGACAACGGTTTGCAATTGGAGGCAAAATGGGCAGACCTATCACAAGATGAGCAGACATTGTTGTCTCATTGGATGTTGAATTCGCCTTTAGAGGGACAGGTATCTCTTGTGACGTATGTGCCGGTAGTTGTTGTTAGGGCAAAGAGGTTCAACCTTAATTTCACAGGAGATATTGTGGTCTGTAATTACGAAGTGAAACCAGGCAAATGGAGGCAGATCACAAGGAAAATAAATCCGGAGGACGAGCAGGTAAGACAATGTATTATGCGTGTGACAACAAGGAAAGAAAAACCTGAAGGGCGGTGAGTCTTGTGATGAAGAAGAGTATCACAATAACTTGATGCACCAGGAGGTCCACATGGACATTAAAAAGACCAATATCTTAATTGCAATTGCCACCCATGTTTCTGCCTGTTGGGGCGGATCTGGATCAACGGATGGCATGACAGAGCTGTGTCTAAAAGATGCTCTTGCTGGCGGTCCCACCTCTGGATTGACGGACATTTATACAAAGTGAAACATTACCAATGGGAATATTCTGGGCAAATGAAATATTCTGACTCGTTCTCAGATCCTGTCGATGTACTTAATTGGTTGCATGAACCAAATATTGAAGTTCCTGGTGGTGTTCCTTACGGTTATGGACATACTTGGTCAAAAGTTCCTTTAAGTGGTGATGGTTATATTCTAAAACTTATTGAATGATCAAGAAATAGAGGCAGGAATGTTATTCAGATTTACATTAATCGGATTGATGTTTTTTACAGGATGCGGCAGGGAGTTCTGCAAGCATCGAATGGAAATAGTTCCTGGAATGTATTGGGAGTATCATGCACCTCTATTGGAGTATCATGCGCCTCGCCATTCTCGGATTGTGTCTGACAAACATGGGATAATCGTTGAAGGAGAAGTTCACCAAGTCTACATGACGTTTTATGAGTTTGGATTTGATGTTAGCGGTTCGGGGAAATGTGGTGAGGGCAAATGTGTTTATGTGGATTTGCTTAGAAATGTACTTGATGAAAATGACGAAAAATTAGCGACCCTACAAAGTCATAATACATTTGGTTCTTTTGACGTAACATTAGCCATGGGAATGTATGTAAAAGAATCGCGTCAGGAATACCTTGCGGCCATGAAAGCTCTTAAGGAACGGGTTGAGAAAAAGCTCAAGCAGGATGGATTGCGTCAGTTGTGAAGTGTCGTGCCGATTTCTTATTTCCGCTGGTAGCAGTTTTGCTATTCTCCGTCTCTCTTTTCGCCTCCACAGGCACAGTCGCCCGCGTGACTGTGCGGGATTCGTTGGGGACAGACCCTGCAAGGTATGCGTTTTCAGTGGGACTGAGATTTGGGTCCCTGAAAAGCTTCTTCGTACCGTTAACGGACTCCTAACGGACGGGCTACAGACACAAAACGGACTGCACACGGACTAAAACGGACTGCACACGGGCTTGGAACGGACGAGCTACGGACAAAAAATACGGACTCCTAACGGACGGGCCACGGACGGGACACGGACTTGAAACGGACGGACCACGATTCGGGTTGAGAGTTGGAAGTTGGATTTTGGTCTTTTGGAAGCGGCGGGCGGGCGAAATCGCCACGCTTCGGTTATACCACAAAGCGGCGTTTGCCGCTTTGTGGTATAATTTCGCACATGGAAAAGAGAGAGGGAGAGAAGTTGCTTTCCGTCGCGGTGGCCGCTTGCGCGGCGACGGCGCTCTGCGCCCTCTACGGCTTTTCGGGAATGTTCATGCGGGCGTACCAGATCTTCGCCTTCGCCGAAGAGGAGGATATGTCGTTCGGCTGGTTCGTGCCGCTGTTCTCGATCTATGTGCTCTGGACGAATCGCGCGAAGCTGGTGCCCGCCATCCGGCGCGGCGGCTTTTCGTTCGCAGGTCTTCTGGCGAGCCTTCCGTTCCTCGGTCTCGCGCTGCTCGGCACGCGCGGCGTCCAGCTGCGGTTGGAGCAGCTGGGCTTCATCGGTCTCTGCGTGACGGTGCCGTGGACGTTCTTCGGTTGGCGGTGCGCCCGGCAGTTCCTTTTCCCTGCCGCCTATCTGCTTTTCTGCATTCCGCTTGCGACCTTCCTTGACATCGTCACGATCCATCTGCGGTATCTGGCGAGCGGTACCGCGCTGGCGGTGTTGAACGGCTTTGGCTTTGAGGCGGTACGCGAGGGGACGGCGGTCATTTCGCGCGGGGCGCACGCCTTTGCCGTCGATGTCGCCGAGCCGTGTTCCGGTCTGCGGTCGCTTTTTGCGCTGATGGCGCTCACGGCTGGCTACGCCTACTTCAACCAGCCCACCTGGCTGCGGCGCGGCATCCTCTTCGCCTGTTCCGTGCCGCTCGCCGTCGCCGGCAACGTGGCGCGCATCGTCTCCATCTGCGTGATCGCCTCCGGTTCGGATCCGCAGTTCGCCACAGGCTTCTACCACGACTACTCCGGCTACATCGTCTTCATTGTGGCGATCGCCCTGATGGTGCTGATGGGCGAGGTGATCGACCGTCTGTTCCGCACCCCCGTCAAGCCGGCGGCGGCCGTCGCCGAGCCGGACGTGGCGCCAGTGCCGGTTCCTGCGTTGTGGAAGGGGAAGATACTCCCCGTTTTGGCGATGCTGTTCTTCGTGTCGGTGTTCATCTTTCAGGCGATCACGCCGGCGGCCACCATCGCAAAGGCGCCGTCCGTCTCGTTCCCGACGATCGAGGGCTTCATCACGGACGATGAGAAGTTCGCCGAACAGCAGAAGATCTCCGAGGCCGAGCTGAAGATCCTGCCGAAGGATACAGAGGTCGTCAAGAAGGTCTATGTGGCGCCGTCCGGCGCGCATTTCCTCGTGTCGTTCGTGATCGGCGGCACCTCTCGCGCCTCCATCCACCGGCCGGAGCTCTGTCTGCCGTCGCAGGGCTATGTGATGTCCAACCCGCGCAACTTCGAGGCGGGGGGACGTCCGTGGCATGCCATTGACATCGTGAAGCCCGGCGGTCTGCCGGGCATGGAAGCCTACACGTTCTTCAATCAGGCGGGCTTTCGAACGGCATCCCACACGCGCCGCATCTGGCAGGACGTCCTTGACCGTTCCGTTCTGAACCGTGTGGACAGGTGGGTCATGCTCGCGGTGCATGTGACGGGCGCGACCGAACCGGAGCTGAAGGCGTTCCTGGAGCGCATGGGGGGCTTTGAATGACACATCTGAACGCCATCCTCGAAATGCTTCAGCAGACGCTTCCCTACTGGGGTCTCTTTCTGGCGGCGCTCATCCTGTCGCTGATCCTCACGCCGTTTGTCCGTGAACTGAACCGGAAGATGGGCGTGGTTGACAATCCGGGCGGACGGCGCATCAACGCGACGCCGATTCCGCGCGGTGGTGGCGTGGCGGTGATTCTCGCATTTGCCCTCTCGACGGCGGCGTTCGTCCTTTTCACAGACAAGCCGATTTCCACGGCCATCAAGGATCCCATCTATTGGCGGATGCTGACGCTTTCCCTCGGCATTGGGGCGATCGGTTTCTACGATGACTGGTTCGGGATGAAGCCCGTCGTGAAGCTTTTGGGGCAGATCGTCCTTGCGACCCTCGCGTTCTTCTGGGGACATGTGGGGTTCCATTTCTTCTTCCCGTCCATTCCCATGTGGGTTGACTTGCCGCTGACCGTTTTCTGGATCGTCGGCGCGATCAACGCCTTCAACCTTATTGATGGTCTGGATGGCCTCGCCTCCGGCCTTGCCGTCATCGCCGCCGTCGGCATGGCGGGATCGATGTTCTTCGTCGGGTCGCCCGGGCAGATTCTGCTGCATCTGGCGTTCATCGGATCGGTGCTGGGGTTCTTGCGCTACAACTTCAACCCCGCTTCCGTCTTTCTGGGGGACTCCGGCTCGATGTTCCTCGGTTTTTTCCTTTCGACGGCGCCGCTTCTGACCCGCGCCGGCGATTCGTTCCTCGTGGGCATCGGCGTACCGCTTTTGGCGATGGGTGTGCCGATCTTCGACACGTCACTCGCGATCATCCGTCGCACGGTGCGTGCGGTGCTCAACGGCCGAGACGCGGCCACGGGCGAGCGCTCACGCGTGATGCAGGCGGATTCTGACCATCTCCACCACCGCCTGCTCCGCAAGTTCGTCTCGCAGCGGAAGACCGCCGGCCTCCTCTATGGATTCGCCGCGTTTCTCGTGCTGGTGGGGCTTGGCGGCGTAGTGCTGCGCGACCGTGCCGCCGCCCTGTTCATCGTCGCCTTCATCGTGGGGACCGTTGTGGTCGTTCGGGACATGTCGCGCGTGGAGATCTGGGACGCC
>CACZCD010000207.1 GCA_902779565.1 uncultured bacterium
ATTATATCAAACCTCAGTTTTGATAGCAATACGGGTACCCCCCTCGTCTCCCACGGGGACAGACCCTACAGGCCACACCACTTCACGGGGTCTGTCCCCATCAAACTTGAGACGCACCACTTCACGGGGTCTGTCCCCATCAAGCTCAGCGACGTATCAGGAGATTGCCGGTGACACTTCCGGAAAAGGAGTTCGTTCGAGAGAAGTCGAGGGAAAAGCTGATCTTCGTCACGGCCAGCGTCAGGTTGCTGGAGAGCGACCAGAGGGCAAGGTCGTTCGGCAATTTGTAATTGTTGTTGTACCGGCCGTTCGTCCACTTGAGCTTGGCATCTGTCGCCGAAACGATGCGATCCATGTATTCGGTCACTTCGTAGGCGGTCTTGGCCTCGACAAACCGGTTCGTCTGCGGAATGTCGTTGACCGTGACATAGTAGCACCGCTGGCTCTGACCCAGCTCAAGCGTGAAATACCGCTCCCTCCTCATTCGGGAGAAGCCGGTTATGTCGAGCTCTTCAGAATGTTCAAGCTCGAAGCTGTGATAGGTGTACGTCCTTGATCTGCCGACGTCCACGAGCTTGCTTTCGTCGATCTTCAGGAGTGCGGGCAGGTCGCCGTCCTTTTTCTGGACGACGACTTTCTTCAGCACGTCCTGCGCGAATGCCGCCCGGTACCACACGCCCGGCCGCAACGTCGGCGCGTTCGTGCTGGCGGGGCGGAACCGGCCGATGTCCGCCACATAGCGCCATGCGCCCACGAGCCGCTTCGCGTCGTCGAGCGGAATCTCCGGCTTCTCCGGGATGACGAGCTGCCCGTCAGATCCGAGGCAGCCGTTGCGCGCCAACGCCCGCTGCAGACGCGCGCTCTGTTCACGCATCGGGACGTCCACGATGTTGAGGGGCGTGACGGTGAAGACGATCCCCGCCACCGCCGTGACCGTGAAGATGCTCTTCGCGTCGCGGTCGAGCGCCGCCAGCACGAGCGCGTAGATGCCGATCGCCAGCGTCACCATCCCCGCCATGCGCGGCGTGGTGAGTCCGTGCGCCTGATAGCGGATCACGATGCCCACGATCTGCGTGACGACCACCGGTATGAGCGCCACCCATCCCCAGCGCGCCACGAAGGCGAAGAAGCGCACGCGCGACGCGCGTAGCGACAGCCAGAAGAAGAGATAGCCCGCAAGCGCCCACGACGCGAACCAGTTCATCTTGCCGGACGGCATCTCCCAGCGGATTACGATCTTGCCGATGTAGGCGTAGAGGATGGTGACGAGAACAAGTCCAAGCGGGGTCAGGAACCAGAAGAGGACATTGTACCATCGCGACCGCTCCGTAGGCGCGTCATCGTGCGGAAGACAGGCCGCCATGAAGACTGGCGCCACCGCACACCACACGATGGTCGCGACATCGCTCATGAAATCATTCGAAATCTTGAATATCAGCTCGCGATACGCCTCAAGGCACAGATAGCCGCCCAGCATCGTCACGAGCGAGATCATCGTCACAAATACGGCAGACTGGAACACCTGACCGAAGAGCGTCAGCCTGTTGCGCGCGCCGAAGAGGTTCGCCACCGCCGCAGATGCCAACGCCGTGATGCCGCCGAAGTAGATCATCCGCCAGAGGTAATAGAACACATGCCCATCCCGAACATGATACCAGAACCAGGCACCGGCGACGGTCGCCAAGAGGCCGCCGACCGCGGGAAGCACACTCAGCAATCGCGGCCTTGCCGACCGGCGTTCCAGAGCAAGCCGTGCCGCCAACGCCGCCAGCATCCCCCAGCAGACGCCGCACGCCAGGGAGATTGGAATCAGTCCGGCGGTCTCGCGCTCCTTCCACGGAATATGGTTGTGCCAGACCAGGAACGCCGCCAGCAGGACGGCCCCCACATTGAACGGCGCGAACCGGAAACATCCCCTTCGCAGGTTTCCCAAAAATCCTTTCAGCCTTTCGTTCATGTCATCCTCCTGATGGCGTGGTGCATCCTTTCAAGCCACGTATTATAACATACCATTAGCGCATTTCGAGAATCGCGCTCTTGAAGTGTTCGAGAAAGAAGCACTTGCCTTGCGGCGTGCGTTCGGCGCCAAGCGGGGAAAGCATCGGCCGCACCAGCGTCACGGACTGCAGCGCCACGACGATAAGCACGAAGAACCACACCCGCATCCCCACGAGCGAAATGACGAGGCCCCTCTCCTTCGCGCACAGCAACGGTCTCTGCGCGAAGTAAACCGCCACCGCCGCCAGCCCGCACGAGAAGAACACGATGAATCCCACCGATTCGGTTGACACCGAGAACAGCCACATGATTGGCGAGAGCGCAGCCAGCAGGCAGCCGAGCACCGCCATCGGCACAAGCCCTAAAGCCAAGAGCCTTTTCGGGGACAGCTTGCACCCGCCAAGGGCCGAAAACACGTAGAGCGTGGGGTAGCATAACGCAAACGAGAATAGCATGATCCCCGCCATCTTCGCCGCGTCAAGGAACGCCACGCCCCAGCCAGCGAACGAGCCTATCGCGAACCCGAACGCCGCGCTCCCAGCCAGTGAAAGGAGGAGGAGAAACGCGGTTAGGCCTCCCGTTCTTGCATCCTCGCACGCATGCCCGAGGCATGTGTCCGGATTGCGGAGAAGCTCCGCCACGCTTGTTCTTGTGTTGATTGCATTCATCGTATTGCTCCTTTGTTTATGAAGTGGGGTATTATCTGGCCGAAAAGCGATTCGAGAAAGTTGCTGTCAAGGGCGTCTGCTCTCAGAAACTCCACGGCGATGTTAGGGCTGCCCACGATCGGGCGCATCATCCACCCGAACTGGCATCCGACAAGCGCGAATGCCAGCAGCCATAACACCAGCATCAACGAAAGGCGACAACGTGGCGGCACCCTTTGGCGGAGCGAACGGACAAGCGCAATGTTTCCGGCTACGCCAGCGCCACCCAATACCGCAATGTGCACGAGCATGAGACAAGCATGCGCGAAGCGAAGCGCATCGCGGCCACCGACATCCGGGGCGCCGGAGAGGATGAAGAAGAGAACGACGGGTGCAAGCGCAAGCAGGATCGCTCCGGACACTGACATCGCGGAGAAAACCGCGCCAAGCACCTCACGGTAGCGCAGCTCCGCGCCGGCGGCGAGGCTCGACATCCAGCAGAACACCGACACCATGAACGTGGTGCCAACGAACACCATCGGCAGCTTCACCGCCACATACGCCGCCATGCGCGGTGAGCGCCACGCCGCAAGCACGGCTCCGTACACGCCCGTCGTCAGCGCGACGAACGCAACCTGTGCAAGCAGCCCGCCACCAAATGTATTCTCCCTTTTCATCAAACGGGAGAATGCATGGGAGCCGGCAGAATGTCACCGTCATCCAAAAAAAATTTGTTATCTCGCAAACTTGGGGATAGCAGATAAGACTCTCCCCCTGAGACAGGGGGAGTGCCCCGGAGGGGCGAGGGGGTATGATTCCGTCGTATCACCCCGTTCAGTCGCCGAACTCGGCTTCAAGGGCGGCGACCATTCGCCCCACGCGCATCTTCGCCTGGCTCACCTGGTTGCGGGTAACGCCAAATTTCTCTGCGACCTCGCCGATGGGCCGTCCCTCCAATACGTAGGCACGATAGATGGACTTGTTCAAATCGGAAACGAGCGTCTTCGTAAGGGCATGCTCAACCGCCGCCCGGTGCCGCGCCTCTGCCCATTCGAGGTCAAGCGCAGCCGTCACCGAATCGCCTGGCACAGCGAGCTCAACATCGTCCAAAGGCACCGTTGCCCCCAAGCCACGCGCCCTCTCCCTGCGATAGGCCATGTAGAGACGGCTGCGAATCATCTTCGCAAGATACGCACGGAAGTTTCCGTGCCCTTCGCGCACCGAAAACCTCCCGCCTCGGAAGATTTCAACCAGTCCCACGAGTACCTCCTGCACGACATCATCAGCGTCGCGACCATCTCCATGCCGCTCGGCGAACGAGTGGATTGCCGGCACGTACAGGTCGGCGAAGCGCACCCAGTTCGCCTCGTCCTCGCCTGTGACCTGCGCGGCGAGCTTGACGAGAAGCGTGGCGGGCGTTTCAGGGAAAGCGCTCAACTTCCAACCCCCTGCATCTGGCGGCGCATCTGGTCAAGCTCCCGTTCCACGCTACGCCGCTGCCCGTGTTCATACACGGCCAGAAGCGCAAGCAGGAGACAGGCGGCGCAAACGGCGAGAATGATGCCACCCAGCAGCCAATGAGGGAAGCGGATTCGCAACGTCACCTCATTCGTGCGGTTCTCCGCCGTCACAACGCGGACCGGACTCGCCGCACGCCAGGGCGGACAGCTGCGCGCGGCGGGATCGGCGGCAAGAAGCGACGGCAGTACCTTCCGCCACTGCGGGTCGAACGGCGTCAGCAGGTCCGCAAGTTGCGCACCCGGCGAGTACCACACCTGCGTGAGCATGCGAAGCATCATCACGCCGAGTGAGTACCAGTCCGAGGCGGCAGACTCCTCGGCACCTTTGGCAAGTTCCGGGGCGAGGTAGAACGGCTTGCCCATGAGCGGCTTCTCCCCACGAACCATCGTGCTCATGGTGGCCTGAAGTTCCACACGCAGGTCACGCGGCAATATCTTCGAGACGCCGAAGTCGGAGAGCACCGCCCGCCCATCGGCACCTATGAGAACATTCTCGAGCGTGACGTCACGGTGAATCACGCCTTCACCATGAATGTAGGCAAGCCCCTCTCGCAAGTCCTCGTACCAATTGGCAACACGCTCCTCCGTAACCTCGCCAGCCTCCAGCGCTTCGCGCAGAGAACGTGGACGCCCGGCCGGATCAAGCACAAGATCCATCACGTAGTACGCGAGACCGGACGCAGAATCGACATCCATATCGTACACACGCACAATTCGTGGATGCGAAAGACGCGCCAGCAGCCTCCCTTCGACACTGAACCGGCGACGGAGGAATTCGACATCACCATGATCAAGCGTGAACGCCTTGAGCGCGAAGCGCGCGCCCAGTCGTTCGTTCTCCACTTCGTACACCTCCGCCATGCCGCCATGTCCAAGCGCGCGCACAATCCTGTACGCACCGATGGTCCGACCCGGCGCAAATGCCGCTGACGTGAGATTTTCTGCCATGCCGCACATTATACCATAACCGACGCTCCTCCTGCCTTTCACCCTTGAGGGACAGACCCTTCATATCATAGAAGGCTTGGGGTCAGCCCCTTCATATCCTCCACCATAAACCACCATAATCAGTCCCATATATACCTATCATGTAACCTTTCACGCAACCTTCGGCGCCGAGTGCTGCCCATGCGTCGCATAGAGATTCGTCCCGTGCCGGCTGAACGACACGATCCGCCGCCCCCTTCGCCCCATGCCGAAGGAGAAAATCGTCCCGAAGCGCCTCACGAACGCGAGACTGCCGAGTATCACCCCGTTGGACAGCCGCCGGTCCCGCACCCCCGCCTCCTGCGGGGACAGACCCTCCGGGCCGACACCGACGAGGGACAGGCCCTTCAGGGCGAAGGCGTCGCCGGAGGCGGCCGCGCCGAGCGCGCTCCAAACGTATTGGGAGGCGTGGGGCACAATCTTCGCGCGGACGGGGTTCATGTGGATGTAGTTCACGACCGCGCGGAGGTATTCGCCGCCCTCGATGAGCACGCTCTTGAACCGCCCTTCCCACAACGTCCCCTCATGCCCGGCCTCGCCGTTGTACCACTGCGAGACGCGCTGCTTGAACGTCTTCATGAACTCGCTCAAGTCCCCCATCCGCCGGCGGTAGCGATCCAACATG
>CACZCD010000208.1 GCA_902779565.1 uncultured bacterium
CGGGCGGAGGGATGGATACACTTTCGAGGGACGCCCGGAAAGGCGGCATGGCATTCGGTGCGCATGAGCCGCCACGGACGCGGCACAAGCCGCGCCCGTGCCGAGCGAATCCCCACTGTGGAGGCGCACCGACGAATGCCGCCTTGAAGGGTGGGTTCCCCGAAAGTGTATCCTCCCGAAGCACCGCAAGGAACAGAATCTTACGGTTTATTGAGGGATGCCATTCAGTGACGCAGTACGTGGACTGTTGAGATACGGTTGAGATGCGGTTTGATTTTATTTCCGCATTGCGGTATAATGTGGGCATTTCAAAAAGGAGAAAAGCTTTATGATGACTCGTCGTGGTTTCTTCGCAACTTCGTCGCTCGCGCTCGCGGCGGCGGGATGCCAGTCGTTCACAGGTTCGGACTGCTGCTGCGCCAAGGGCTGCGGCAAGGTCAAGTTCAAGTTCGGCATGGCCGGATATTCGTGCAATCGGCTTTCGACGGATGAAACGCTTGATCTGCTGAAGCGTCTTGACATGAAGTTCCTCTGCATCAAGGACTTCCACCTGCCGTTCAAGTCCACGGATGCGCAGATCGCGGAGTTCAAGCAGAAGTGCGCCGATCACGGCGTGACCGGCTATGGTCTCGGCCCGGTCTATATGGATTCGAAGGAGAAGGCCAAGGAGACGTTCGAGTTCGCCAAGCGCGTCGGCGTGAAGACGGTGGTGGGCGTTCCGTTCGAGATGAAGATGATCAACGGCAAGAACACGCGCGTGGAATCCCGTTCGCTCTGCGAGTATGTGGCGGGACTCTGCCAGACGTACGACATCCGCTATGCGATCCACAACCACGGCCCGGACATCCCGTATCTCTTCCCGACCGGCCAGAAGTCCTGGGACATGGTCAAGGATCTGGATCCGCGCATGGGGCTGTGCCTTGACATCGGGCATGATTTCCGCGCCAAGGCGAATCCGGCGGATTCCATCCGCCAGTTCCACACGCGCATCTTCGACATGCACGTCAAGAACGTGAAGTTCGACCCCGTGAAGAACATGGCAAGGCCGATGCCGCGTGGCGACATGAACATGTGGGAGATCGTGAAGGCGCTCGTTGAGGTCGGATACGATGGCGTCTGCTCGCTTGAATACGAGTCGTTCCCGCCCAAGGGCGAAAAGCCCGGCATCAAGCTGGACGAAGTGGCGGAGTCGGTCGGTTACTTCAAGGGCCTCATGAAGGCCGTCGAAGGTTGAAGCGGATCATTCTGCTCGGGGCGACCGGTTCCATCGGAAGGAGCGCGTGCGACGTTGTCCGCGCACATCCCGAACGGTTCAAGGTCGTGGCGCTGGCGGTGAGGGAGAACCTCGCCGCCGCCGCGCTCTTGGGACGCGAGTTCGGTGCAAAGGTCTATTCGGGCGAAACGGGCGCCGTGCGCGCCGTGGAGGAGAACGACGCCGATCTCGTGCTGGTGGCGACCGTCGGGCTCTCGGGGCTTTCGCCTACGCTGACCGCGCTCGGGAAGGGCATGACCGTCGCGCTGGCCACGAAAGAGGTGCTGGTGGCGGCCGGCGAACTTGTCACGGCGGCCGCGTCGGCGGCAGGGCGGCCGATCATCCCCGTCGATTCGGAGCATTCCGCGATCTTCCAGTGTCTGCAGGGACCGGATGCGGCGCGCAGCGTTTCGCGTCTCATCCTCACCGCGAGCGGCGGGCCGTTCCTTGACGCCCCCCTCGACCTGGACGGCGTGACGCCGGAGCAGGCGCTCAACCATCCGCGATGGAACATGGGACCGAAGGTGACGATTGATTCGGCCACCATGATGAACAAGGGCTTTGAGAT
Organism: uncultured bacterium; assembly: GCA_902779565.1. Classification (GTDB taxonomy): domain Bacteria; phylum Verrucomicrobiota; class Kiritimatiellia; order RFP12; family UBA1067; genus UBA1731. The sequence continues at coordinate 1,821 of CACZCD010000208.1, forward strand.
CATCGAGGCGTTCTGGCTCTTCGGCCTGCCGGTCGAACGGATTGACGTGGTCGTGCATCCCGAGTCGATCGTCCATTCGCTTGTGGAGTTTTCCGATGGCGCCACGCTCGCGCAGCTCGCGCCGCCGGATATGCGCGTGCCGATCCAGTACGCCTTCACCTGGCCGGAACGGCTCCCCGCCGCCCGCGCGCCGTTGGATCTCGTCGCCCTGGGCGCGTTGACGTTCCGCGCGCCGGACGAAACGCGCTTCCCGGCGCTGCGGCTTGCGAAGGAGACCCTGCGCGCGGGACGCGCGAAGCTCGTTGCGCTGAGCGCGGCGGATGAAATCGCCGTCGGGCGCTTTCGGCGCGGCGAGATCCGGTTCGGCGACATCGTGCGGCTGGTCGCCGACGTGGTGGAGCGCACCGAGTCCCGCGCACCTGTCTCGGTGGAGGATGTTCTGGCGCTGGACCGCGAGGCGCGTGCGCGCGCGGCCGCGTGGCGTTAGCTTTTCCGGTAGGGGATGGCGATCATCAGCGCCTTCATCGTCTTTTGGCTGCGGATGTTGAGCTGCGCGGAGACCTCGGTGCCTTTCTTGAGGCTCTTCAGTTCGGGGAAGTCCTTCAACGGATAGAGAACGCCGCTGTTCAGCCGGTAGATGTGTCGCTGCACGTGCGGCAGGAGGCGCGGGACCACGGCGACGCCGAACCGGTACTTCTTCTCCTTGCAGCGCGTGACGGCTTCGTTCCGGTAGCGCGGCTCTATGGGAAGGGCGGCGTCGGACGAGACGAACAGCATCTTGGTGCGCGGTTTCGCGGCGCCGCGCCGGATGGCGAGCTTCCACGTCTTCTTTCCTTCGCCCGTCACCGTGACGAGCGCGTAGGCTTCGTTCGCAAGCGGGATCTCCGTGTAGTCCTTTACGTACACGATGGCGGCAAGCGGCACCTCGGGCATGTCCTCATCCTTGCCGGAGCGGAGTTCATCGAGCTGTTTGATGGCTTCAAGCCGTTCGGGCGTCATTTCGGGGCGCTTGGGCCAGATGGGTTTCCCGTCGGGTCCGAACGTGAGTTCAAACTTCTTCTTTCCGCTCGCCGTTTTCATGCCGCCTATTATATCATACCTTGCGGACGCGGCTGTTTGGCGATTGCGCCGGCGACAAGGATCGGCAGCACGTAAAACCAGTGGCCGCAGTAGATTTGCGCTTCGTCCATTCCCCAGAAGAACACGAAATGGATCACGATGTCAATGGAGAAGGTGGCAATCATGAGGCGAAGGATCCGCGTGTGCCGCAACCGCCAGGCGCCAACAGCCGCCAGCAGGTAGAGGACGGCACAGAGCGCATAGGGCCACCAAGAATTGTAGCCGACCGTGATTTTCGATACGGAATACGGTACGTCGTGAGGGATGATCGGTTCACAGAGAAACATTTCCATCATCCGCAACCGCTGCCCCCACGAAAGGCCGTGCGGGATGCTCCCCAGCAAATCCTCAAAAGCGGCACCGATCGTCCGGCCGCCTTCGCTCCCGAGCCAGACCAGCTTGACAACATAGAAAAGGGTCCCGCCTATCGCGAGCAGAAGGGCGCCGCCACCCAGAAAGAGCCACGTGCGTCGTGTCGGCTTGCGCGCCACCAGATACGAGAGGGCGGTCTTGACGCCTTGCGTAATCGTGATGCCGCCGCTCAGAAAGAACAGCACGCCCCAGCCGATGCGGTCAAAGGTCTGCCTTCGCTCATTGTTGAACGGCGAATGGCAGCCCCACCAGAGAACGGCAAGGGCTATTGACATCGAAACGGGGAAGCTCTCCGGACCTGCCGCCAGATAGCGCATGTATCCAAAGCAGGCGAATCCCGCCGCACAGAGGGCCGCCCGCCACCGTCCAACGCCATTGATCTTCGCGGCGATGCGGTAGACAAGCCACACGCTGACCGTCACGAAGCCGGAAAAGATCAGCGACAGATAGCCCCAGTAGGCCTCGAACGACAGGCGCGCAAGGCGTTCCCCGAAAAGAGGGATCGGACTCATGAGCCATCCAAAGAGCGGATGCCGGAATCGTGTGAAGAGAATCAGATGATGGTCGGAGAACAGGATTCCGTGGGCATTGTAATCGAATCCGTGGAGTTCGCCCGGGACGACATCAAGGGGGATCTGGTTCCGGAGCCAGAGGCCGTAGGCAAAGTAGACCATCCAAAGCGCAAAGAACGCAAGGGCTTCAACGAGCCATCGTTTCCAGTTGCGTGCGGTGCCGTCGGGCGCCGTCGGGAAGCTATTGTCCGGACTCTTCATTTGACTCGAATCTTCGCGCGCTCTTCTGGCGTGTAGTGGCAGCCTTCCGGGCGAACTGGCGCCCATGCGATATCGTAACCATCCGGCGCCGGAGCGTTCTGCGGAATGATGAATATCTCTTTGCCGTTGCTGTCTTTCCGGATCTTTCCGCCCTCCTTCAAGACGACCTTGCGCGCCAAACGCTCGCAGACTTCGATCAACGAAGGGAAGTCGTACGCCGTGAACGAGAACTTCTTCGATCGGTCGAGCGCCGTGTAGTATTTTGCGGGGATGTTCTTGAGCCCCAGGCTGGTGAACAGCACGCCGGCGGCGCTTGAGGGATTGCAGTCGGAATCGTAGCCGCCGCGCGCCGAGATTCGGATGGTGTTCTCGGGATCGCCTTCACCCCACAGGAATCCGAGAAGCACCATCGCGCCATTGATCTTCACGTCGATGTCGCCGCTGGAGAGTTTCTGATACTCGGGATTCTCCCGCCATTTGGCTTTGGCGCATCGCCAGGCCAGCTTCCAATCCTTCGGATCGTTCCGGTACCACTTGAGCATGTCGCGCACCATCTGCGCATAGAGGGACTCCTGCGGAATGCAGGCGAGTCCGGCTTCAACGATCTTCACGCGGTTGGTTTCGAAGAAGGCTTCGGCATACATGCCACCGACGAACTGTCCGCCATACACGCCGTCGCCATAGTTCATGAGACGGCCGAAGAGGTTGCCCAGCTCAAGCACGCGCTGTGGACAGCCGGGGGAAATGAGGCCGGAGAAGTCGGCTTCGATCTGATAGTCGATGGCTGTGGCGTAACGGTTGAACGCAGGATGGGATGAGTCCGGCGGCGCGATGCCCTTGCGCAGGTTGGTGCGTCCGGCGGCGTTGGCGCACCAAAGCTTGTATTGGGTGTTGGCGAAATCGATCCCCGCCTGACGGATGTCAACCGTGAGCCCATATTTGTCCAAGGTCTCGATGAATGTCATCTCAACGTACAGATCGTCCTGGTCGAAGCCCTCGTTTATCATGGCCGGCGTCCATTCCCGCAAAGCGGAGTCCGGCGCGATCACGCCTTTGAACTTGAACTCGGTGGGCGCGCCCCACACCACGCCGGCGATCTGCCCGATCCATCCGGCGATCATCCGTTCTTTGTATTCGGCCACGGAGATTGTCCGCGCCGACAACCCGGCCGCCGCAAACATCGCCAGCGCCAATGCCGCCGCTCGTTTCAGTATCATGCCCATGCCGCGTAGTATAGCATAAACTCTGTAATGGATTCGTGAATTGTGCCCAGATGGCATAAGGCGTACGTTCTTGAACGTGTGTGGAGCCGTGTGAGCTGTGTGTGCGGTGCCAGTCAGCGTGCGCGGTCCACCGCCCCAACGGTACGCGCGCGCGAAATGCACCGTCCCGCATTGCGCCCGCACCGCTCCGCAATCGTTAGATTGCGTTCGGGTGCGGTCGCTTCCCCGTCCGGCGCATTTCGCATCGCTGCGTTCCGCTGCGGGGGCGGTGGGCCGCGCGGTTGGCACGGGCGCGCGGCGGTTTTCGGCGCGCCTCCACTCTGCCACCGCGAATCCGCCTTCCTCCGCGAGGGGCAATCCATCCGCCGCTACGGCGCGCTTGGCTTGGTCGCGATGCCTCCCTGCGCCAATCGCATCCGTCCCGGCGGCGTCTTGCCCCTCG
>CACZCD010000209.1 GCA_902779565.1 uncultured bacterium
TATCCCACATGCAGAAGCCGTCGTGGTGCTTCGAGGTGAACACGATGTACTCGGCCCCCGCCGACTCCGCAACATCCACAAACGCGTCGGCGCTGAACTTCTCGGCGGCGAACTGCCCGACGAACTTCTCGTAGTCGGCGCGGCTCATGCGTTTGCGCCAGTGCTGCTGGCAGTGCCATTCCCCCACCGAATAGATGCCCCAATGGATGAACATACCCAACCGGCGGTCAAACAGCTTCCATCCTTCCGCGCGGACGGAAGCCGCGAGAAGCAGAGCACCCATCAAAGCAAGGACATACCGTGCAGTCTTTTTCATGTCAATTCTCCCGTTCCGATCGGCCAAGCCGAGAAAGTCAGGCCCGCGTAGGGCATATTGCGCGAGAGCGACTTGAACGTGGCGGGATCGACGGTGCGGTTCGCCTGAAGGTCGATGACCGTCTCGCCGTCCGGCTCCTCACCGATCAGATGGGCCGGGCCTTCCGTCCAGCGCTTCGCCCATTCGTTCACGTCCATCCCCTCTTCCTCCACCATCACATGGTACGTGACGGCCACTGCGGTCTCCAATCCGATGATACCGTTCGCCGTGCCGATGAAACCGCCCTGCTTGGCGGCGGCGGGATGAGGCGCGTGGTCCGTCGCGAAAATGCCGAGCGTGCCGTCCTTCACGGCGGCGCGGATGGCAGCGCGGTCTGCGCGGTTCCCGAGCGGCGGTGCCATCTTCCAGTTCGCGTCGTTGTCGGGAATGTCCTCGCAGGCGAAGAGCAGATGGTGCGGCGTCGCCTCGCCCGTCACGGGAAGCCCTTCGCGCTGGGCGGCGCGGATCAGCTCCACCGTCCCCGCACAGGAGATGTGCTGGATGTGGAGCGCGCAACCCGTCTCGCGGCAGAGGGCGATATCCCGCCGCACGGCCTCCGTCTCGGCTTCAGGCGGCATGACGGGAAGATTGAACTTCCGCGCCACCGGACAGTCGCGGATCACACCGGCTCCCAGCAAAGCGGGCACCACCGCATGCTGCATCACGGGCTTGCCGAGCGCCGCCGCGCGTCGCATCGCCTCGCGCATCACGCCTTCATCCGCCACAAAGGAACCATCATCGGTGAACGCCACCGCGCCCGCTTCCGCCAGACGCTCAAGGTCGGCGACCTCGCGGCCGAGCCGCCCTTTCGTGAGGCAGGCGGAGGGTGCGATGCGCACGGGGAGCGACGCATCCTCGATCTGTTCGCGGATCCATGCCACATTGTCGCCGGCGGGGGTCGTGTTCGGCATCGTCGTCACGCAGACGAACCCGCCGGCCGCGGCGGCCGCCGCGCCCGTGGCGCGCGTCTCGGACAATAACGAGCCGGGGTCCCGGAAGTGCACATGCACATCCCGGAACCCCTTGAACCGCAAATACCGTTCCGTTTTCATCGGAAACGCGCGGTGCGCGAAGCCGCTTACGCCTGCGGCTTCTTCTCCACCTTTTCGAACTGCGGACGCTTGCCGCGGTACCACCAGACCATGATCGGCGTAGCGATGAACATCGACGAGAACGTGCCGGCGATGATGCCGATGAGCATCGTGAGCGCGAAATCGAAGATCGAGCCGTCGCCGAAGCAGAAGAGCGCCAGCACCGCGAAGAGCGTCGTCACCGAGGTGATCACCGTACGCGAAAGCGTCGAGTTGATCGCACGGTCGCACAGCTCCTTGAACGGCGTCTTCTGGTCCTTGCGGAGGTCCTCACGGATGCGGTCGAACACCACGATCGTGTCGTTCACGGAGTAGCCGATGATCGTGAGAAGCGCCGTCACCACGATGAGTGACACCTGACGCCCGCAGAGCGAGTAGAGGCCGAGCGAGATGAGCGCGTCGTGCGCGAGGGCGACGAGCGCGCCAAGGCCGAAGCCGAACTCGAAGCGGAAGCCCACGTAGATCAGAATCGCGCAAAGCGAGAGGATCACGGCCCAGGTGCCGGACTTCTTGAGGTCCGCGCCGACCATGGAGCCGACTTCGTCCACGGAGACCTGCTTCAGGTTCGCGTCGGGGAACTTCGCCTGCAAGAGCTTCGTCACGTGGCCGCCCACGTCATGGTTCTCAATCGCCTTGCCCTTCTCGGTCTCGGCGGTCTCGCCCGTCTTCACGAGCAGCGTCGCGTCGCCCACACCCTGCTGGTACTGGATGATCGCCGCGTTGTCAAAGCCATCAAGCGCCTTGCGGACGTCGCCGACGGCCGGCTTCTTCTCCTGATCGAGCGAATAGACGATCGAGGTGCCGCCCGTGAGATCCACGGCGAGCACGCTCGCGCGGTTGTTCATCAGGCGGACGGCGAAGATCACCAGCGAAAGCGCGATGAGGCCGAAGGACGCGAAGAACACCACGTTACCGAGCTTCAGGAACGGGACGTTCGGCACCTTCTTGAACACCTTGAGCATGCGGAACGGCGCCGTGCGGTTACCGTCCACGCAGTTGTCCAACACGAGGCGCGTCACGACGACGGCGGTGAACATCGAGAGGACGACGCCACCCGTGAGGGTGATCGCGAAGCCGCGCACCGGACCGGTGCCGACGATGAAGAGGATGATGCCCGTCACGATGGTCGTGATGTTCGAGTCGAGAATCGCCGTGAACGCGCGGCCATAGCCGTTCTTGATGGCCATGCCGGCGGCGCGGTTCGCCTCGAACTCCTCGCGGATGCGCTCGAAGATGAGCACGTTCGCGTCAACCGCCATGCCGAGCGTCAGCACGAGACCGGCGATGCCGGGCATCGTGAGCACCGGGAGCGCCAGCGTGCCAGAGCCGCCCATCGTGGCGTCCTTCGCGAACACGCCGAGCACGTTCGCCACGAGGACGAGCGCCGCCGGGAGGAGCGCGATATCGAGGAAGAGCGCGATGTTCGCGACAAGACCCGTGAACCAGTAGTAGAAGAACATGAACAGCGCCACGAGCGCAAAGCCGAGACTCGCCGCGATGAGGCCGGCGTGAATCGCGTCCTCGCCCACCGTCGGGGCGACGGAGGATTCGGCAAGGATCGTGAGCGGCGCGGGCAGGGCGCCGGCGTTCAGGTCGTTCGCAAGCTGCTGCGCCTCGGTTGCCGAGAAGTGACCCGTAATCTGGCCGTGCGCGCCGATCTCGCTCTGGATGACCGGTGCGGAGATGAGCGTGTCGTCCAGGATGATAGCCAGCTGACGGCCGCGGTCGGTACGGTTCTTCGGGCCGTGCGCGACATAGTTGCGCGTCGCCTCAGAGAAGAGCTTCGCGCCCTTGGAGTTGAAGGAGAAGGCAATCGAGAGGGAACCGGCCGCATCGCGATCCACGGAAGCGGCGGTGAGGTATTCGCCCGTGATCGGCTCCTTCACCGGCGGCGTGCGGCATACGAAGTTGGCGGTGTACGATACGCCATCCTTCGCCTTCTCAAGCATGAACTGATAACGCGGATCCGGCACGCGGAAGGACGACAGGCGAGCCGCATAGCCCTTCTGGGAAGCGACCTCGTTGTAGTTTGCGGCGCGGACAAAGCCAGCCCCGCCACGCTCGTACCCTTCGGGGCACGCGTCCGTGGCCATCAACTTGGCGACCAACTCGTCATTGCGCGGATGCGTGAGGCGGAACTCGAGGAACGCGGCCGACTGGAGCGATTTCTTCGCCGCCGCACGCGTCTCCTCGTCGATGCCCGGCAACTGCACAAGCAGACGGTGATCCTTCATTCCCTGAATGACCGGCTCATTCATGCCCATGCCGTCAATACGGCGGCGGACGACCTGAATGATACGCGCATCGCAACCCTGAAGCGTCTTCTGGATATTCTCCTCGACCTTCGCCGTTTCGTTGGAGAGCGACGGGTTCGCAGCGAGGATCGTCTCACGGAGCTTCTCCTTGTCAACGCCGAGGGTGAACGAGGTGCCGCCCTTCAGGTCAAGGCCGAAGCGAAGCTTTTCCTTCGTCGGGAAAGTCACGTAAATTGAAAATACGGCGATAATCAGAAGCGTCAACCACTTCCAGATGTCATTGCGCATCGAGTCGGCTTTCATCATTTTTCCTTATGTGTCTCAAAAATGAAGTGCGTATTATACTAAATACCCCCCAACAATTCAACCCCTTGACCACCCACCGCCCCAAAACGTCCAGCGGAGGGTCAAAAAGACGCTGAAGGTGCGCCTCACTTCTTCGGCGTGTCCGTTTTCGGCGCGTAGCCGCGGTCGAAGAAGTTGACGAGACGCTGGACCTCGTTCGGCTCCACGCCATGCGGATGGTGTCCGTAGCGACCGCGGCGCTCGATCATCAGATCGCCGCCGGCCTTCTCGAAGGCGACCGCAAACTTCATGCAGTTCGATTCCGGCGGCACCACGACATCCACGCCGCCATACAGGATGAGCAGCGGAATGCCGGCCTTTGCGATGGGTTCCGCACGGTTCACGCTCTGGAACGGATCGTTCGCGCCGTCATATCCCTCGGTGGCGAACGGGTAGTACGCCATGAGCCGTTTGCGAGTGGCGCTGTCGGCATCCCTGAAGCCCTTCAATGTCGAGAAGTCGAGAAGCGGCGCATCGAGATAGGCGGCGCAGACGCATTCGGGATGGGTTGAGGCATACCGAACGGAATAGTAGCCGCCCCAGCTCATGCCGATCAGCCCGCACTTCGGCGCATACCCCAGCCCTTCCACAAGAAACCGCTGAAACGCACGGCGCTTCGCGATCATCTCGTCGTTCTGGTTGCCGGCAGGAACCGTTTTGGACGCTGGATTGAAGGTGACCCAACGGTAGCCCGCAGTCAACAGCGCCTTCACGCCCACGCGGTCCTGAAACGCCGTGGGCCATTCCATGCACCACACCCAGCGCCCGTCGGCAGCAGGCGTTTCCGGTTCAACGACCCACGCCTCGCAGCCGTCCATCGTGAACTTCGTACGCAAGAAGCCCTGCATCCGGTCCTGTCCGATAAGCGGGAACCGCGCGGCGATCTGGACGCCGTCCAGCCCCTGCACCTTGCCGGAGGCCTCCGCGGCAAGACACGCGAACGAGACGGTAAGCGAAACAGCGAGAACTTTCAGGATTTTCATGGTTTACGCCTTCTTGGTTCCCCACGGTACGCCGGGAAGCGGCCACTGATTCTCGCCAAAGGTCGGCATCGGCACGTCGCCCTCCTGTTCGAAGTCAGCGGGCGTCGGCGTGCAGGCGAGATTGTAGAACGGCGAATTTTCCGACTTGATCATGTCGTTCATCGTCACCATCTGCCCCGTGTAGGCGGAAAGACGGATCATGATGCCGCACGCGGTGGAGAGCGCACAGGCCTCGCCTTCGTTCAAATACGGGCCGGCTCCCAGGATGGACTTGAACAGATCCACATGCTCCTGCACGTAGGGATTCACATCCGGGAAGTCGCCCGCCAGCTCGATCTTCTTGCCGTCAAGGGCCTTTACCACCTGCCCACCCGCGATCGTCTCCTTCGCCGTACGGAAGAACTCGCGCACATCGTTCTTGCATTCCGAGATCTGCCGGCACATGGAATGGATGTGCACGCCCTCGCCGTAGTCGAGATCGGCAGAGAAGAAATCGTACTGGTTCCCGCTCACGCGGCGCATGCGCGCCCCGAACGCCAGCGCGGTCTTCGGAAAGCGCCCGATGAACCAGTTCGCGACATCGATGTTGTGGACGTGCTGCTCGCAGATGTGGTCGCCGGAAAGCTCAGTGAAGTTGAGCCAATT
>CACZCD010000210.1 GCA_902779565.1 uncultured bacterium
GCTTTTGATTTTAATATCCCGCAGCGCTGGAGCGTTGCGCATCTGTATCAGGCGATACTCAACAAGGAGCCGCACATCGGCAGGCTCGCGTTCATGACTACTCTCGCAGGCTACGTTCACTACCTCCTCACAGGAGAGAAGGTAATCGGAGCAGGCGACGCGTCGGGTATCTTCCCGATAGACCCCAAGACCTGCGATTATGACAGCTCCATGATGTCGCGCTTCGGCACTCTCACGGCGGGCACCGAGCTCAGGCTCAGCCTCTCCGAGCTGCTGCCGAAAATCGTTCAGGCAGGGGAGTGCGCGGGCAGGCTCACCGACGAGGGCGCAAAACTCCTCGACCAGACAGATGTGCCCATGATTGAGCTCAATATCAGCTGTCCGAACGTTAAGGCTGGAGGCATGGGCTTTGGAATGGCTCCAGAAACGGCGGCAAGCGTCACAAAAGCCGTTCGCGAAGCAACCAAAAAGCCTCTCATGGTCAAACTCACACCGAACGCCCCGGACTTAATCGGAATCGCAATGGCAGTACGAGAAGCAGGAGCCGACGCGTTGAGCCTCGTAAACACGTTCCAGGCTATGTCAATCGACTTGAACACAGGCCGCCCGGTCTTCGACAATATCCGCGCAGGATTCTCTGGCCCTGCAGTCAAGCCAATCGCACTCCGCATGGTTTACGACGTAGTACAGGCAATGAACAAATTGCCAGAATCAGAGCGAATCCCGGTAGTAGGCCTGGGCGGAATTTCATGCGCTCAGGACGCAATTGAATTCCTCATGGCGGGAGCAGCCGCAATCCAGGTGGGAACGGCAACATTCGCCCACCCGAACACAATGCTCGAAATCGTGCAGGGGCTTCGAAGCTACATGAAATCTCGCGGCTTCAAGTCAATCGACGAATTCAGGGGAATTGCTCAGTAAAACAACTATTAAATGTTGAAAAAAAGCTCCCGATGCAATTTCACTTAGCACCGGGAGCTTTTCTATTTTTGAATCATGAGGCAATATTAGTCAATTGCTGTCATGTCTGTTATGTCTTTTTCGTAGTCAACGCCGTCAACTGCGAATCCGTTGATGTGATGTAATTTCTTCATCTGCCAATCTAACTTTCACATCGGCAGACCTACCCGAACCAAATGGGGCGCACAATTCGGCGATGGACAGGTCCACACCATATTCAACACCAGCCATGACGTTAGACACAACAAGATTATAGCTATCAACAACTGGTAATTTTTGCAATGATTTCTTCATGTAAATATTTAGCGAGTGCATAGTATTCGTAGTTGGGATGCTGATTGCATGGCCACGACATTCTGGTTTGAGCATTTGCGGCAAGTCTGCATTTATAGTCTGACATAACCAAAGCGTGCCTCCATGACGACATTCCCAATAACCATCCTTGGTTGCCACCAGTGATGTAAACCCTTCCACACGCCTGGGATAATAGAGATGTCCGCTTGCGTCCGTTTTCCCCTCTATTCCATAGAAGGCCCCCTCCCCATATGTTTTTATCGTAACATCAGGAATGGGCTGACCGTCTTGATCGTAAACATAGAAATCGACGCCATCGAACTTAAGATAAATGTCATACGGTAGGCAAAGCGTATCCCACCACCATGAAAACAAGACGAGCCTCAATGTGAAAAATGATCCAACAAAAGTCGAAAATGAATCTCGACTAGGTTCACCGCCCCACATGCGCATTCCATTGACAAGAATATTAGGCCCCATAAGTGAAAGACGCGTGTCACTGTATAGCGTTCCCGTTCGCTGCACACATCCCGGGATTCCTATAAGTAATGACAATGCAAATAGTGAAGTCCCCATTATGTACCTTGTTCGTTTACGCATACAACCATCTCCTTTTCACTTCGGCTCCAGGTTCGTGTCATTCGGCGTGGGGTTGAATATGGGCTGGAACATTATGCATCCACCTCCGTCGTCACAACTAAAACGAAAATTTGAAATCTGGCAATACCGAGCCTCCTTTAGTCGGCCGTTTTCGTCAAGCACACATCTGCTTCTGACTATTAGGACTTTAGTCAGATCAAAGGTTTTCTTTTCAAAACGTTCAATATCGCCACGAGCATCACGAATGGGATGCTCAAAGAAACTAAACTCCTTCATATATGTTGCATTTGTCAAAGCAAAATACGAATCCTTGAAATCACTTCCCATTACCCTATCCTGGTAATACCCGCCTGCGTACTTCTCAGGGAAGCGGATATAAACTTCCATGCCAGTGGAATTCGGCCATCTCCGTCCATCCCAGTCTATCCTGACATCCATGTCGGCAATCACGCCTTTACCATGTGGCTTAACGAAATCATACTTTTCTATATCAAATCCAATCCACTGATTGGTCGCATCGGCAATCCGCCAATTTCCAACAGACACCTTCACAGCAGCTGGTTTTTTGATTGGTCGCAAAATAATCTCCCTTGTCATATTCAAAGGTTGCCACATGCCACCCTTAACGCCTTGCCCCATAGAAACATACCCTATCTCTTCCGTCGAACCATAGTATCCATCCTTCGTTGCCCTAACAGAAACGGATTTCCCGGTTCGCCCAGAAACTAAAGCCAAACCATTTGTATCAGTGACGAATGTCTTAAGTTCTCCAGCTGCGCTAAACGCCGAATCAAAACGCGCCTCGATTTTAACACCACCAACGGGCTGCTTGATGTCATCAACAATCTTGACAGTAAATTTAGCCGTTGCGCCATACCGAATGGCGTGATAAAAAGCCCGATCCGCTCGCGCATAAACAAGACTAGGAATCATGAACAACGCCACCGATACAGTAATTGACACCATCTTGTGTTTCATCTTAGATTTCCTTTCTCAATAACCTTCTCAAAAAACTTGAAGTTGAAGAAATACGCAATATCTTTCATGTCGGAGTGCAACCATTCTGTTTCCCAAGTTGTTGTCATCAACCAGCCTAACGTTCGTATAGGCCATCCGTTTGGCCGAGGCAAACCACCAATTTCAACAGCCGTTTTATCCATGTCAATCATGTTTTGCTGCATTCCTTCGCCGCCCCATGGAATCAAACCCGAAGCAGCCGTTCTGGCCGGAATGCCTTGTGCTAGATGGGCGTCAAGCACGGAACGGGAAATGGAAGTCGCATCCATGCTTGACGGCTGAAGCTTGAATACCGTATTTGTCGTCAGCTCCGATTCGCTCATCAACCAGGCATTCGTCGGCTGGATCACATTGTAGCCTAACATATTTTCCCTGATGCTCCACCCCGACCAATCAGTTGTGCCCAATCTCGCAAGACCTTTCTTCCTTCCCTTCCACAGTTCCTGTCGGTGCCATGAGTAATGCTCAAACATCTGATCCCAGTTTTCATAGCCATCAAGCATGCCAATTGCGTTTGTCGGGAAAAGCTCCAGAACATGATCTTTTGAAGAGTAGAAATTCACGGCAACCGAAGCGGCTGACGAGAATCTTCCTCGCCAAGTCAGCTTGCGCCGATCATCACCACCATCATCTTCAAAAAGTTTATACCACTCGTTGGCTCTGGCCTTAACCGGATATTCATCCCAAGATTCATGCACGAGAAGGCCAGTGCCGCCTATCGTCGTATCATACGCCTCAGCGGGTACCGCAGAGTTGCACATTATGTACTTGGAGACCTGAAGCCCATGATCCTGTATCATCGACGAGACGACGATGTTCCCGAGCGAATGCGCCATTATCACCTTCTCGCCTGGAATATTCTTTATGTCATTGGCAATCTGGCTTGCGACCACAAAGGCATTGGATGCATTCTGGTGATAGTTTGCATCGCTTCCGATGTCACTCCTCCAGTCCACGTTTATGAAGTTCGCCTTGAATCCAGCAAGCCACAATCGTTTGAAGAGAGTGTCCCCCCATTTCTCCGCATCTGCCTCAGACACGTTCGCACCATGAAGGAATACCAGCGTCTTCACATTTTCAAGCCCAAATGGATTGTTCGACGGTTCGCCCAGCATGCTCGAACGGCCTTCTGACTGACTGGAGAAGTGTCGCCCGTTGTACCACCTGTACATGTCCCGAACAGACGAGAAGTGCGCGGGAAGAGGAAACTGCAACACCATCACATCGCCGAAAAACACGGCAAGGGTCAACTGCCGGTCCGCCTCCAGCGCCTCGAACGCAAGCACGCCAGGTTCATTGTTGTTGCCAAGGTAGTCCGATGGCGTGATATCCACTCCCTCATACTCGACCTCCGTCAGATCGGCGGCATAGAGCGGATCGCCAGTTGTGGTGTACACATCCTCCGTCTGGATCGTGCCGGCGGCGCTTGGCGAGACATCTACACCACAGAAGTTGAAGCTGCCGTTCTGCGCATATATTTGAAACCTCACCGCGTTCCCCCACGCGTCGATGAACGGCTTCAGGTCGAGCTTCACCGGGAACAGATTCACGAGGTCGAGCCGTCCGTTCACCACATGGTCGCTCGCATTCCGCGCAGAGCCGGAGATGTGCCCCACGTAGTCGCCCTTGTCCGTGTCCTCGTTGATCCAGTAGCGGAACAGCCGCCCCGCCACAAGCGCCAGGATGTCGGCGGCGTCAATCGAGCCGTCGCGCGTGATGTCCGCGAGAAGCGGCGGCGGCACCGCCGTGACGCGCTGGACGGCGGAATCCTCGGCGAACTTGCCGTCAACGACCGTCCAGTACGTGAACTTCACGTCGCACCTCCCCGTCCCCGCCGCCATCACCGCCACGGGCACGGAGAAGTCCTCGCCCTCGGGTTTGCCGAACATCCGACGCCAGGCGGTTATCGACATGTCCAGGACGGGTCTCGTCACGCTGTCGGCGATCACGCTCCAGTGCCGGTGGCCCTCCGCGCCGATCTCCGCCATCACAAGGAAGCGGCAGCCCGGGTTCACGAACGAGAGCCGCACGCGCCCGTGCGTCAGCTTCACGTTCAGGTCGAGGTTCAGGTTCGCCGCCGGCGCGTTGGTCCCCGGCGCGACGGGCAGGCCGAACGCGGGCGCGAACACGTTCAGCGCCGCAAGGTCCACGCCCGGCCGCGCCGACGAGATCCCCACGCCGAACACGGTGTAGCGCAGGTCCGCGCTCACGGCCCCGTTCGTCGCGAGCAGGAGCTGCGCATCGCCCACCACGCAGCTCGGGGCGACGCCGCCCACGGCCACGTCGCACGGCACGATGGCGGTGCGGAACGGAAGTCCGCCCGCCGTCAGCACCGAAAGCCGGTGCGAGACGAACGCGGCGTCCGTGTGGTTCGCGGCGTGCTCCGGGCACGGGCAGCAGGGCGTGTAGTCGCCGTCCGGCACGTCGATGTGGAGCGTCCTGGCGTGGTACGTCGGCACACGGAGCGGCAAGACGCCCATCATCTGCGGCAGAAGAGAGGCCTCGCCGTAGTCGGGATCGCCGTCCTCGCCGTGAAGGTGTTCGCACTCGTAAAGCGGCATTCCGTGGACGGCGCAGTATTCGGGATTCCCGCTCACCGTCGGGTCGTCGCATTCGCACTCCCCGTCCCCGCATCCGCCGCCGCAGCTGCAGCCCGCCGGACAGCCGCAGTACAGGACTTCGTCCTCGTTCTCGCCCGGGTCGGGATCGGGGCGCGGACAGAACCTCACGCGCTGTTCGTACGACTTCGCCCCGAACCGGTATTCGGGATGGTCAAGATGGTAC
>CACZCD010000211.1 GCA_902779565.1 uncultured bacterium
AAACGCGGATCGAGCGAGATCACATGGCTCGTCGTCTGCTTCGTGGTGCCGATCACGCGCACCTTCTGCAGATTGTTCGCCTCCGGGTTGCGCTCGGTTCCCTCGTAGCGCGAACGCATCAGCTCAAACATGTCACGGTAGCCGATCTTGTGCGCAGGCGTGTAAAAGAGCGGCATCGGACGGCTCACCGCATACTCGCCCGCCGTGTCAGGAGCGAACGTCTTATGACCGAACCAGGTTCGATAGTTGGAGTAGTCGCCAAGCGGCGCGGCATAGCTGAGACGAAGATCGGGGAGCCCATCCGCGTCCCGCACGAGCGTACCGGCCTTCTCCGCGACTGTGAGAAGGTCCTTCGAATGTCGCGTATCGGGCGAGTCGGGATCGAACGAACGGATCATGAACTGGTTGCCCCAGCAGGCGACCTTGTCCTCCGGCATCTTCACCGCGGCCCACTGATGGCCGGAATACACCTCCACATACCACGCCTCATCCTTGTCGGCAATCATGTAGATTTCGCCGTTCGTGTGGCCGCACTGGGCAATCACCACCTCGATCATCTTCAGCGCCTCCCGCACCGTGGAGCAACAGAGCGCCAGAAGTCCAGGCAGCGAATCCTCGCCGGTGCCGGTGTGTCGCATGAACGGATCCACCGCAAGGATCTTCGCGTTCGGGTGCGCGGTGACGGTTCCGGTCACAACGAAGCCGCGCTCGTTCGCACAGGCGGAATCCATGATGCCGTGCTTCATCGTGCTGACGGTCGGCGTGCCGACATAGTGCCACGTCGTCGCCGGCAACGCCCACCGGAAGTGCTTCCGCGTGCTGCAGAACACGCGACCGGGCACGTTCTCCACGCGCGGCGTCACCACATACCGATGACAGGCCGTCCAAGGCGCGGAATCAACGGTACGCCCCAACAGCACCGTACCGTCCTCTGAAACCTGCTTTCCGGCGTACATCCCTGTGCAGGCCACCGCCACCGCCGTGACCCCCACACAGGCAACCGTCAACACTTTCCTCATTACATTCCCCTTCCCGGCATGACGCGACCGCGCGCGTACCGCCCTCATTGAAACAGCGTGGCGACCTCGAGCTTGCGCGCCTTCACGTCCTCGATGAAGAGTTTCGCGAATGCTTCCGCGCCGGCGGCGATCGGATGTGTGACATCCTTGGACGGTTCGCCGTCCTTGCCCTTGACGTACCCCGTGGAGATCACGAAGAACTTCATCGACTCGTCCTTCCCGACCTTCTCAAGCAGATCGTGTGTGAGCCGGTTCATATCGACGAACTCCGTCTTCAGCTCCACGCTCAGCTCCTGCATCGCCTTGGCGTAGGAACCGAGCGAGATGCCCTTCTTGTCCACGCCATCACGCAGCTTGCCGTCCTTGCCGAACGTGCCGCGCACGATCGGCGACATCAGCACGGGCTTGCCGCCCTTGGCGCGGATCTCCGCGACGAACTTCCGCACGTTCTCGCGGAAGAGTCCGTTGGGATCGGCAAAGCGCTTCTCGGTGTAGAATGGATTGCTCCACTTCTGATCATTGTGTCCGAACTGGATGCCCACGAAATCGCCGGGCTTGATCGCGGCGACGAGCTTCGCCCACTGGCCCGACGCGATGAAGCTCTTCGTGGAAGCGCCGCTCCGCGCATAGTTGTCGACTTTGCAGCCGGGCTTCATCGACTTCTCGAGGGTAGTACCCCAGCTGGCGTACGGACCACGCGACTTTCGCCCATAGTCATCGAGCGTGGAATCGCCCGCCAGCAAAAACGTCGCGCCGGCCTGACAGGTGGCGACCATCAACGTCAGCCCCAGCACAACACCTCTTTCAAGTATAGTTTTCATGCCGCAATTATACCACATATGACACCTCCGTTGCGTGGTTATTTTTGCGCGTCACACGCTTCAAGACGCTCCTTGATCGCCTTGACCTCGGCTTTGAGCTTGGCAATCATCTTCGGGGCGAGCGTAATCGCCGCCAGATCCTTCATGCTCATCGCCGGCGCGCCGATCACGTACTTGAGCGAACCGTCAAGCGACTGCGGCACACCCGCCTGCGGACCGACCTGCACGCCGTCCGCGATCTTGATGTGCCCCGAAATGCCGGCCTGCGCCCAGATGAGGCACCCGTAGCCGATCTCGGTGGAGCCCGCCACGCCGCTCTGCGCGATGAGGCCGGAATAGCCCTTCACCTTCACGTTGTGCCCGATCTGCACGAGGTTGTCGATCTTCGTCATCGGCCCGATATACGTGCGGCCGATGCGGGCGCGGTCAATGGTCGTGTTCGAGCCGATCTCCACGCCATCGCCGATCTCCACGATGCCGAGCTGCGGGATCTTCTCGATATAGACCGAGCCATCCTCGCGCCGCCCGTTGTTGAAGCCGTATCCGTCGCCGCCGAGACGCACCCCGCAATGGAAGATGCAGTCCGCGCCGACCTTCGTCCCCTCGCGAAGCGTCACCTGCGGATAGATGTGCGTGCGCGCGCCGACGGTGCAGCCCTCGCCGATCCACACCTGCGCCTCGATCACCGCGCCATCGCCGATGGACGTTCCCTTCTCGATCACCGTGTACGGTCCGATGTGGACATCCTTGCCAAGCGTGACCGAAGGATCCACGAGCGCGGTGGGATGGACGCCGGGCGCGCGCACGGGCTCCGGCGGCGCGAACAGCTTCGCCGCCGCCATGCACGCATGGTTCGGATCGGCCACACGGATGATCGCGCACGGCGCGCCGCGATCCCAGTCCGGCGGCAGCAATACAGCGCTCGCCTTCGTGGCCTGAACGAGCGCCACATGCTTCGGATCCTTGCAGAAACTCAGATCGCCCGCACGCGCCTCCTCCAGTCCGCCGCACGCGACAAGATCCACGTCCTCGCCTTCGAGAACGCCTCCCAGTTTCGCCGCCAATTCAGATGCTTTCATTGTTTTCCTCCATTGTCTATAAGTTACGTTGATATGCTGTTAGTGGAAAGGTGGAAAGGTGAAATGGTGGAATGGTGGAAAGGTGGAAAGGTGAAATGGTGAGCTCTTCCACTTTTCCACTCTTCCACTCTTCCACTTTTCCACTCTTCCACTTTTCCACTTTTCCACTCTTCCACTCTTCCACTTTTCCACTCTCTTTAAAGCCCATACTCCTCCAGCTTGCGGTAGATGGTGCGGCGGGAGATACCGAGACGTTCGGCGGCCTTTGTTCGGTTGCCGCCGCACTCCTCCAGCACCGCAAGGATCTTCTCCTTCTCGGTCTCCTCGAGCGTCCCGGCCGTCGAAAGCGTCCGGGCGCCGCCGCGCTTCATCTCGTCCGGCACATCCTCCTCGCCGATCTCACCCGTCGGCGAAAGCACGCACATCTTCTCGACGGCGTTGCGGAGCTCGCGCACGTTGCCGGGCCACGGATACGCCTCCAAGAGCTTCATCGCCTCGGGCGAAACCGTCTTGCCGCCGAACTCCTTGAGAAAGCGTCCGACCAAAAGCGGGATGTCCCCGGCGCGGTCCTTGAGCGCGGGAAGATGCAGATCAATCACGTTGAGCCGGTAATAGAGATCTTCACGGAACTTCCCCGCGCGCACGTAGGCGGCGAGATCGCGGTTCGTCGCCGCCACAATACGGATATCCGTCTTTACTGGATCGTTCGAACCGAGGCGCTGGAACTCGCGCTCCTGCAGCACCCGCAGCAGCTTCACCTGAATTTCGAGCGGCATCTCCGAAATCTCGTCAAGGAAGAGGGTACCGTGGTTCGCCGCCTCGAAGCGGCCGACGCGACGCGCGACTGCGCCGGTGAACGCACCCTTCTCGTGACCGAACAGCTCGGCCTCAAGGAGCGTCGGACTGATGGCCGCCAGCTCCACGGCGACGAACGGACCCTTCGCACGCGGCGACAGGTTATGGATCGCGCGCGCAACAAGCTCCTTGCCTGTTCCGCTCGGGCCCTCCAGAAGCACCGTCGCATCCGTCGGCGCCGCCTGCCGCACCATGCGGAACACGCGCTGCATGGCGAGGGAACTTCCAACGATGTTGCCGAGACCATACTTCTCGTCGAGCTGCGCCTTGAGATCGTTGACCTCCGCCTCGAGACGATGCGCCTTGAGCGCCTTCTCCACACGCAGCTCCAGCTGATCGAGATCGACGGGTTTCGTCAGAAAATCGTCTGCGCCGTCCTTCATGGCGGCGACGGCCTGATCGATCGAGCCGAACGCCGTGAGCAGCACCACAGCCAGGTTCGGATGCGCCGCCTTCGCCGCCTTCATGAGCGTAAGGCCATCCTCTCCCGGCATGCGGATGTCGGAAAGCATCAGACGGATGGACGCATCCGACTCCAGCTGCCGCATCGCCAGCTCGGCATCCGCCGCCGTCACCACCTCGTACTGGCCCGAAAGCGCACGCGCCATGAAATCGCGCGTGTCCTTTTCGTCATCAACGATCAGTATCTTCTCCATCATGTCAATTCCCTTACACGCTTTTCGAGACGCGGGAGGCGCACCGTAAACGTGGTGCCACGCCCCTCTTCGCTCGCCACCGCGATCTCGCCACCGTGCGCGGCGACGATCCGCCGGGAGATCATCAAACCCAGCCCCGTCCCCTTCTTCTTCGTGGTGCGGTACGGCTCAAAGAGATGCGCCAGCGCCTCATCGCTCATGCCCACGCCGGAATCGTGGAACACCACCGAGACGGACATGTCGTCATGCTTGATCTCGATGATCAGTTCGCCACCATCCTTCATCGCCTCCAGCGCATTCTTCATGAGATTGAAGAACACCTGCTCCATCTGGGCACGGTCGATGGCGACGGCCGGCATCGTGCGCGGCAGATCGAGCGACACCCGGATGCGGCGGTCCTCGAACACGTTCTTGAGCGCAGCGAGCGCATCCTTGAGCGGATCGGCGGCAAAGCCGGGCGCCAGATGCGCCTTCACCGGACGGAACGCGCCCAGAAACTCACGGATGATGCCGTTCAACCGCTCCAGTTCCCGTTGCGCGATGGTGAGGTCTCCCTCCTCGGGATACTTCCGGCGAAGGAGCTGAAGGTTGAGCGAAAGCGCATTCAGCGGATTGCCGATCTCATGCGCCATCGAAGCCGCCATCTCCCCCACGGCATCCGCGCGTCCGCTCTCGACTGCATCCGCATCCTGCGCCCGCTTGGCGGTCACATCGCGAAGTTTGATCACGCGGCCGATACGCTTGACCTCAATGATGCGATGTTCCGGATAGGTGATCTCAATCTCCTTGACCGAAACGCCATCCGTGGAAGGCGAATCGACCTCGGCCGGTTCGTCCATTCCAAGCAGCGGAATGAGTTCGTGTGCGGCGGCGTTCGCGTACTTCACGCGTCCATTGTCATCCAGCTCGACAATCCCCTTGTCGAGCGAATTGAAGATGGACTCGAAAAAGCCAATTTCGTCCGTCAACGCCTTGTATTGGCGCCGCAACCCTTCGGCGTCGAGTTTACCGATCCTGTCGGCAACCTTATCGTAGAAAATACTCATTCCGTGCCGTTTCGTCCCAATGGGACAAAACGGCGCACATTATACTACAACCGACCGAAGAAAACAACTCTTATCAGCCGAGGACACGGCGGAAATGGTCGAGGATCATCGCCACGCCACCATCGCCCGTCTCCTTCGACGCCTTGAGCGCACTCTGCGCGTACCAAGCCGTCTTGTC
>CACZCD010000212.1 GCA_902779565.1 uncultured bacterium
AGCGGGGGCGGAGTGACCGCCGCGCGAACGCGCCCGCGCGCCCGTGCCAACCGCGCGGCCCTCCGCCCCCGCAGCGGAACGCAGCGATGCGAAATGCGCCGGACCGGGAAGCGACCATGCCCGAACGCAATCTAACGATTGCGGAGCGGTATGGGCGCAATGCGGGACGGCGCATTTCGCGCGCGAGTACCGTTGGGGCGGTGGGCCGCGCACGCTGACTGGCACCGCACGCACGACAAACACATGACACCGCACGCACACCTCATGTCACACGTGCGCAATTCACTTGCCTATTACTTACTGGCGGACGGGGTGCGCTGCGGGAAGCGTTTAGGAGAAGCGGATGGAGGCGGCGCGGCCGTGGGCGTCAAGCCCCTCGACGGCGGCGAAGGCCTCGATCGTCCGGCGCGTCTCCGCAAGATCGCCCTGCGTGAACGCGACGAAGCTGTGGCGACGGCGGAAGTCGTCCGGGGTGAGCCCGTTGAACATGTTCGCCGCGCCGCCGGTCGGCAGCACATGTGAAGGCCCCGCCACGAAATCGCCGGCGGATTCCGGCGTCCAGGCGCCGGCGAACACCGCGCCGGCCGACCGCACGCCCTTCATGAGCTTGAGCGCGTCACGGCACATGATCTCGAAGTGCTCCGGCGCGAAGCGGTTCACCAGCTCCAGACCTTCCGCGAGAGTGGGCGTCGCCGCGAAGAGGATCCCATCACGGTCGATCACGCGCTGGATCAGCGCCTTGCGCGAAAGCGTCTCCGTCTGCACCAGAAGTTCGCGCTTCACCTCCTCGGCGAAGGATCTGGATTGCGTGACGAGCAGCGACTTCTCCCAGCCGCTGCCATGCTCCGCCTGCGAAAGGAGGTCCGCCGCCACCCATTTCGCGGGTACGGTACCATCCGCCAAAACGGCGATCTCGCTCGGACCCGCCACCTGGTCGATGCCCACATAGCCGTACACCTGACGCTTCGCCGCCGTCACGTAGGCGTTGCCGGGACCGACGATCTTCTGCACCTTCCGGCAGGTCTTCGTGCCGAACGCCATCATGCCGATGGCCTGGATGCCGCCCACGCGATAGACCTCCGTGGCGCCCGCGAGCTTGAGCGCATAGAGCAGCACCGGGTTCACCGCCCCCGTCTTCCCCGCCGGCGTGCAGGCGACGATCTCCTTCACGCCCGCCGCCTTCGCGAGCGTGACCGTGTGGATCGAGGTCGAGGCGAGCGGCGCCGTGCCGCCCGGCACATACACGCCCACGCGGTCCATCGGCGAATAGAACTCGCCGGCGCGTCCGCCGCGCGGCGTCTTCATCGTCCAGGGCGCGCGCAGAGACGCCTTCGAAAAACGCAGCACGCGCGCATGCGCATCCTTGACCGCGCGCTTCAGCGCCGTCGGCACGGCCGCATCCACCTTCTTCAGCTCCGCCGCCGAAACGCGGAACTGCGCGGGGGCGAGCTTGGCGCCCTCGAACTTCGCCACGTACTCGGCGACCGCCGCATCGCCGCGCGCGCGGATCGCCGCCAGCACCGCAGACGCCGCCGCCTCGGCCTCCGCCGGAAACGCGCTCCGCGCCAAAAACGACGTGACAACCTTGCTCGGCTTCTTCTTCGCCGACCAGTCAACAATCCTCAACATCTCTCGCCTCCTTGATTTGAGGCGCGAATTATACCACAAAAAATTTGTGGTATAACCGAAGCGTGGCGATTTCGCCCGCCCGCCGCTTCCAAAAGACCAAAATCCAACTTCCAACTCTCAACCAGAATCGTGGTCCGTCCGTTTCAAGTCCGTGTCCCGTCCGTCAGGGGTAGGGCGCGCTCGCCGAGCGCGCCGCCATCCGTCCGTTTGCCGTCCGTGGATAGCCCGTTGCCCGTCCGTTAGGAGTCCGTATTATGTCCGTTTGCCGCCCGTGTGAAGTCCGTCAGAAGCCCGTATTAGCCCGTGTGAAGTCCGTTGCCCGTCCGTTAGGAGCCTGTATTATGTCCGTCTCCAGCCCGTGGCCCGAACCAACCACTACTTCCATTTCCAGTCTTTCGGGTTTGACTTGGATTCAAGGCGGTCGCGTCACAAACCGTCGATGCCGCTTCCCGCGTTCCTCCAATTCTCACATATTATAATATATGAGAATTGCACCTACGCTCCTCAACGCGTCCGCCATAGATCGCATGAGCGGCGGATGGCATTGTCTCTCTGCGGCATCGCCATTCGCTTCACGCAACTGTCTGATCCAATGGTGGCGAGGATAACAGTTCCTGATTGGCAATCATTCGGCGAATAACCGCCTCGAAGTCCGCGCGGAAATCCCCGTTTTCTCGCCACTGTTTGTAGAGCGACATGTCGGACTTTCGCTGATGAATGACCGCACTGTTGATGATCTGCGACATCAGCTCGCTGACCGCCTGCTCATTCGGATTGCCGACGACAAGGGACGAGTAGCGCTGATCCTCCGTAACCGCCTTTGCGATGACCAGGAACTTCGCCTTCTGCTCATCTGGCGTAGCGTCCCAACCCTTGAACCAATGCTCGTTGAACTCCTTGATGATCCTGTCAAGCGGGTCTTTCTCGTCCGCCTGAGACCCCGCATTCACCATGACGGGGGCGTTCGGGTCTATAGTCGCCTCCCCTGCATCCAGCACAATAGTCTCGTTCAGGCGCGTCTGTCTGAGTCCATACGTCGAAAGGTCCACCTTGTCGAGCAGATCGGCGACATCTTCGCCCTTGGGAACAATGAGACAAGGGATGAGATGCCGGAGATACCACATCATCTTCTCCCAATCGACAACGACATAGGGCATGATCGCAGCCACGCG
The DNA here is from genome assembly GCA_902779565.1 of uncultured bacterium. Classification (GTDB taxonomy): domain Bacteria; phylum Verrucomicrobiota; class Kiritimatiellia; order RFP12; family UBA1067; genus UBA1731. Next base: position 2,802 of record CACZCD010000212.1, read on the forward strand.
CGAATAGACGCGGACGAACTGCTTGCACTTCATCTTGAAGTCCGCCTTGCCGTTTTCCGGCCATTCGATCTCCGTGTTGAACCGGCGCGCCGCCATGTCGATATACGGGGCCAATTCGGCGGACTCCACGCCCCTTATGAACCTCTCCATGAACGGATCGACCTCGTCTTCCATCGTGAACACGCCCATCCCCAGAAGCGTCGTCTTGAGCTGGGACAGGATGTTGAGGTCCGTCGGCCCCGATAGAGACGTCGTGGTGTAGAACGGGTCGAATGCGTCCTTGATATCGTCGATCTTGTTGTAGAAGTCCAGCACGAAAAGGTCTTCGCTCTTCTTGCCCAAATCCGGGTCGGCGCGGTTGAGGCGTGAAAGGCACTGCACCGCCAGAACTCCATCTAGCGGCTTGTCGATGTACATCGCCGCGAGCTTTGGCTGGTCGAAGCCGGTGATGTACTTGTTCGCCACCACAAGGATGCGGTTTCCGTCCTTGTTGAACTCCTCCGCCGTCTTCGTGTCGGCGAAGCCGTTGAGACCCGCTTCCGTGTACGCATGGCCGCCAAGGTTCTTCTCGCCGGAAAACGCGATGAGTGCCTTGTAGGGCAGTTGCTTCTTCTTGATGATTTCGCAGATCGCCTGATAATACTTGATGGCGCACTCGATGTCCTTCGTCACAACCATCGCCTTAGCCTGTCCGCAGAGCTTGTGGTTGCGGAAAAGGTTCGCGTCGAAATGGTCGATCATGACGTCGGCCTTTTCCGCGATCGTCTCCGTCTGGCGTTCGACGAATCCTCGCAGCCTCTTCTGCGCCTTTTCGCTGTTGTACTCTGGGTTGTCCTTGGCGCTCTTTATGATCTCGTAGTAGCTCCGGAAGGTCGTGTAGTTCGTCAGCACGTCAAGGATGAACCCTTCCTCTATCGCCTGCTTCATCGAGTAGAGGTGGAATGGATGGAAATGCCCATCCTCGCGCTTCTCCCCGAACCGCTCAAGCGTCTCCCGCTTCGGCGTCGCCGTGAACGCGAAATAGGACGCATTCGGGCTCATCTTCCGCTCGTTGACCATCTTCTCAATAAGCTCATCGATGTCTGCGCCAACTATATCGGTGTCCTTCTGCATGGCCGCGTTCATCTTCCCCGCCGCGACGCCACCCTGGGACGAATGCGCTTCGTCGATGATGATTCCGAAGTTCTTGCCCGACATGTCGCCGATCGTGCCGCAGATGAACGGGAACTTCTGTATCGTCGTGATGACGATGCGCTTGCCGTTTTCGATGGCCGTCTTGAGATCGTTTGAGCAGTCGGCGTGAGCGACGATCCCGGCGGAATGGCCGAACGCCTTGATGTTGTCGGTTATCTGCCGGTCGAGTATGCGCCTGTCCGTCACGACGAGCACCGTGTCGAAGAGCGGCCGGTCAAGCCCCCTCGCCCTGTTCGCGCCCTCCGACTTCGGGCACACACCGATCAGCTTGTACGCAAGCCATGTCAGCGAATTGCTCTTGCCCGATCCGGCGGAATGCTGGATGAGATACCGCTTGCCGACACCATTCTCCGCCACATCTTCAAGGAGCGCGTCCACCACGTCCAGCTGATGGTAACGCGGGAAGATCAGCCTCTTCGCGTTCTTCATCACATGCGGCACCTTCTTACCGGTCTTGGCCTCGCCGTAGTCGAAGAGCGCGTAGTTCTGGATGATGTCCGCGATCGTCACCTTCGTCAATACGCGTTCCCACAGATAGGACGTCTTGAAGCCGTCCGGGTTGTCTGGGTTCCCCGCGCCCTGTCCGTCCGGCAGCCCCTTGTTGAACGGCATGAACGCCGTCTTCTTCCCAGCAAGGCGCGTGGTGAAGAACACTTCGTCCTTGTCCACCGTGAAGTGCGCAAGGCACCGCCCGAAGTTCAGGAGCGGGTCGCGCGGGTCGCGGTCTTCGCGATACTGCTTCTGCCCGTTGTAGCGCGCCGTCTGCCCCGTCCACGGATTCTTCAGCTCGAAGGTAAAGATCGCAATCCCGTTCACGAACACAACCATGTCGATCTCGTCGCCGGGATGGCTCTGCGAAAACGTCTGCTGACGCGTGACGGAGAACTCGTTTTTCCTGAAGTCCTCCCATGCCTTGGCGCTGTCCCCCGCGCCCGGGCGCGGATACCAAAGGTCAAGATGGATGTTCTCGAAATCGACGCCCCTGCGCAGAATCTCCAGCACGCCGAAGGTCTTGATGTTGTTGGAGATGACCATCGGCAACGCTTCGCGGAAAGGCGCGTGTCCCTTGTAGCTTTTCAGCGTGCGTTCTTGCGTGGCGTCAAGAAAATGCCAAAGCCGCCGCAGGTCGATGGCCAAGGCCTTGTCCATGTCAGACGGCTTGCCCCAGAAGAAGTGGCCCTCCTCGGGCGACTGCGCGGCAACATCGGCATTTTCGCCGCGCTCCTCGCGCGTAGAGCCAACAAGCGCCTTCTCGATCTGCCACTCGAAGGACTGTTCGTTCGTCACGCTTATGCTCATGCCACCCTCACCTTTCCCGTCACCGCCTCGTCGATGACGATTTGCCGCCGTTCCCTCAACAGTTCGATCTGCCGCCTCTTCACCTCAATCGCTCGGTCAATTCTCCCCGTCTCGGCATCTAACCGCTTCACAATCTCCTCCTGCTCAGGAAGTGGGGGAATCGCCAATCGAATTGTTGCCAGCTGGCCTTGACTAAGCTTTGGTTGCGCTGAGCCAGTTATCAGCGTCGTGTAGTCATAGGACTCTAACAGGTACGACAGAAAATCATAATTATCAACACGCGGCTTGAGAATGTGTGCGTGATTATTTATCCAAACCTTACCCTTTGCTTTATACACTAATG
>CACZCD010000213.1:0-5632 GCA_902779565.1 uncultured bacterium
GGGACGGATGGCGGGTTTGCCGGATTCCTGCATTCGGGGCTCGATGCCGGCAAGTTTCGCGTGTTCGACTTCGCCTTCGACTGGACGAAGCCCTGCTTCTGGGTCGTGTTCGTGGCGGGGGTCGTCGCGAACCTCGCCTCCTACACTTCGGACCAATGCGTCGTGCAGCGCTACATGACGACGGCTGATGAGCGTGGCGCGGCGCGTTCCATCCTGCTGAACGGCGTCCTGTCGCTCCTGAATTGCTTCGTGTTTTTCGTGATGGGTGTTGCGCTGTGGACGTTTTACCAGTCGCATTCCGGGGCATTGCCGGCAGATGTGAAGCCAGACGCCGTGCTGCCGGTCTTCATCGCCCGCGAGCTCCCCGCCGGCGCGTCGGGGCTCGTGCTGGCCGCCGTCGCCGCCGCCACCATGAGCACGCTCTCGGCCAACCTGAACTCGGCGGCCAGTGCCATCACCACGGATTTCTGGGGACGTCTGCGCGCATCGGTCTCCGACCGCTCGAAGCTCCTTTGCGGCAAGGTGAGCACCGTGGCCATAGGCGTGTTGGGCGGGCTGTTTGCGCTGGCGCTTGCCAACGCGGATGTTGGCAACATCTACGACCAGTTCCAACGCTTCCTCGGCATCCTCACTGGCGGCCTTGGCTGCCTCTTCTTCATGGGGGTGTTCATGAAGCGCGTCAACGGCTTTGGTGCCACCTGCGGGTTGGTGGCGAACTATATTGTATGCTTTGGGCTTGACCTGGCACCGTGGTCGGGCAAGCCGCATGTTCTGATGTATGGCGCACTCGGCATGGTAGCCTGCCTGCTGGTCGCGCCTGTGGCAAGTCTGAAAGGGAGACGGAAATGAAGAAGAAGGAAAAGTTGGTTGCAACGGGCGCCTACGCCGGACTGCGCGGCGCCTACGCGGCAATGTTCACGCCGATTGACCGCAAGGGGCGCGTTGACACCGAGACCATTGGGCGGATCGTTGAATATGGACTGGCGAACGGACTCAGGGGATTCTACCTGACCGGATCGACCGGTGGCTGGTTTCTGCTTTCACCGGAGGAGCGCGTCACGGTGTGGAAGGCGACCGCCAAGGCCGTCAACGGGCGGTGTCCGCTGATCGCGCATGTGGGGGCGACCCGCACGGACGAGTCCGTGGCGCTGGCAAAGGCGGCGGCGGACGCTGGGATGGACTGGGTGTCTTCCATCGCGCCGCCGGTGTTCGGTGGCGGATTTGAGGGGGTCTATCGCCACTACAAGGCCGTTTCGGAGGCGACAGACCTGCCGTTCATGGTCTATTCCATCGGGTCGGAGATCGTCCCGGAGCGCGACATCCGGTTCTTCGATCTCAAGAACGTCAAGGGAATGAAGTACACGGGGCGGGATTACTACGCCGCACAGGCGATGAAGCTTGACCTCGATCGGCGTAAGGAGACCGTCTGGTTCGCCGGCTGCGACGAGCAACTTCTCTGCGCGCTTGCGCTCAAAGACGTGTTCGCCGGCGGCATCGGAACGACGTATAACATCATCCCACGCCACTTTTCGGAGATTTGCCGTCTGGCGGAGGCCAATGACTTCCATTCCGCGGCCAAGTTTCAGGAGGAGGCGAACAAAGTCGTGCGCCTGATGATCGAGTCGCCCAACTGGTCGTACCGCAAGGCGATGATGAAGTTCATCGGCATCGACTGCGGCCCTTACCGCGCCCCCTACGCCGCGCTGACCTCGGCGGAGGAAAGGTCGTTCTTCCGGCAATTCGCCGCGCTGGGCATCGTGGCGCGAAACCAGGCGCTATGAGAGTGCGGTTCAAATGAGAATACGGTGCGGAACGATTCTTGCGGCGGCGGTGGTCGCGGGGCGACTCGCCCTACCGGCGTCGGCTGACGAATGGAAGGTGATTCCCCTTGATTCGTGCCGAAAGGTGCCGGGACTTTCGGAGAAAATGATGGGTCTAAGCCTTGATGGAAAGACTCTCTATGCGATAGGTGGCGGGACGCTCTACGCGCTCGACGTGTCGGAACCAGCCAGTCCGAGACGTCTCGGCAATCTCGACGGGATGGACAACAACCGGCAGATTGCCGTCTCGGACGGCTTTGCCTACGTCGTCTCCCGCGAGACGGGCATGCGCATCGTCGATGTCTCCGATCCGAAGAACATGCGGCTCCGGTCTCTCTACGATTCGGTGGAGTTCGCGACGGGAATAGACGTCGTCGGCAAGACCGTATTCCTCTCGGAACGCATTTACGCTGTCGAGGCGGTTGACGTATCCGATCCCGACCGGCCGCGGCACCTCGCGATGCGCAAGACGGACGAATCGCAGTCCAACCGCTACCGAGACGGCTATCTCTATTCGGGCGAATGGGGCAGCGGGACTGTCACCGTGTTCGATGCGCACGACATGCGCGCGTTTCGTGCGATCGGCAAAGTTGACCTCGGCGGCTTCGGCGACGGTGTCGAGATCGCTGGACGCTACCTGTACTGCTCGACGGGACACGACGCCCATCATCATCGCGCCGAATCCCTGCGGAAGGTGGGCGAATCGCTTGCCGGCGCGGGACGCGGACTCGACATCTTCGACCTCGCAGATCCGGCGAAGCCCCAGCCTGTCTCGCGTGTGGACTTTCCCGTGTTCACGCCGCGCAACGAAGATTTCTGGACAGTTCGCGAGGCTGACGGATTCGCCTTCTGCTGCGACAGTCACAATGGTCTGTTCATCGTAGATGTGCGCAAGCCCGAATGCCCCAAGGCCGTCGCGCGTTTCTGCGTTCCACAGGCGGGGAAGTCATGGCCGTCGGGAGCTATCAGCTCTGTGGCGGTTGGTGAGGGGTGCTGCTACGTTGCAAGTTCTCCTGGCGGACTTTGGGTCGTCCCGTTCCCGGGCGTTCATCCGCCGAAGCGCGAAAAGGGCGTTCCGCCGAAAAACGCTGCAGAGGGCGAGCCGTATCCGACGGACGCCGGGCGGTTTGAGGTTTATCGTCCGTCCGCCGCCGGCCAGGCGCGTACGGCATGCGTCCGAGGCGATGTTGTCTATGCGGCGTTCGGGAATGCGGGGCTTCATGTGCTCGGGATTCGTCCCGACGGTTCATTTAAGAAGCTCGGCGAGCTGCCTGGCGGAAGGCGCGTGACGGACTGCTGTTTCGTTGGCGATCGGCTCGTCACGGCGGAAGGGGTTGACGGCTGGGCGGTGTACGAACTGGACGGCGGTCCTGCTGCGTTCCGGGAGGTTGCGCGACGGTCATCGGGCGGGAAGGTTGCATTCTGGTGCTGGAGCGTCAACGGCGATTGCGTCGTTCTGTCGGCGCGAACAGGTCCGTATAGCGTCATGAGACTCGACGATTTCCGGTCTGGAAAACCGCTCTGCACCATGAGAGGCGCCTCGTGCCAATGGAACAAGTATCTTCCCGACGGACTTGTCGGAAACCGTCTTCCAAGCCTGTGGCCGTTCCGAGGCCTCAACTGGATCGATTTTTCGGGCGGTGCGCCGGTCGCAATCCCCTGCGACAAGAAAATCAACCGCCTGACGGCGGGAAATCAGGGCAATGGCGTATGCGTGTTCGCCGACCGCTATCTTTACACCGTTGGGGCGAAATACCAGTTTGTTTCGCCGGCCGGGGCACTGTCGGAGTTGCGCGCGCTGCCGCCGGACGAACGGGGGAGGCGCTATTCCGGAATCCCGCGGTCGGACGGACGGCTGGTGGCCGTGACAAGTCGCAACACGCGCAGCCTTGCCGTCTTTGATTTCTCTGATCCGGACACCCCGACATTTCTCCGCGCGTACGAACTGTCGGGGAATCCAGACCTTGCGGCGTTTTGGCGCGGACGCGTCATCATCCCCGCCGGACACCAGGGCTTGATCATGGAGAAACGTTTTAAAAAGTAGGTCGACCTACTTTTTAATTTTTAGGGATTTTGAGGAAGAGGCGTTTCGGCGTTTGGGGCGGCATCGGTCTCGGTGCCGCCGTCGCTTTCTTCTTCTTCGGCTTCGCAGACCGAGACGGAGACGAGCTGCGCGCCTTCCGAGAGACGGACGAGCTTCACGCCCTGCGCCATGCGGCTCTGCACGCGGAAGTCGGAGACGGCGCTGCGCACCATCTGCTGGTCGCTCGTGATGGAGATTACGCTTTCGTCGTCCGAGACGGCGTGGGCGGCGACGACGGCGCCGTTGCGGTCCGCGCCCTTGATGCCGATCATGCCCTGTCCGCCGCGCCCGTGGCGCGTGAAGTCCTTGAACTCGCAGCGCTTGCCGTAGCCGTTCGCCGTCGCGATGAAGAGCGTCTTCTCGTCGTCCACGGCGTCGAGCGACACCACCTGATCGTCGCCGAGGAGACGGATGCCGCGCACGCCCGTGGCGGTGCGGCCCATGCGCCGCACGTCCGTGGCGGCGAAGCGCATGGCGCGGCCGTTGTGCGTGAGCATGATCACGTCGTCGTTCGGCTTCACGAGGCGGACCTCTACGAGTTCGTCGCCCTCTTCGATGTTGATGGCGCGGATGCCGTTCCTGTTGACATTCTTGAAGTCGCCGAGAAGGGTCTTCTTGACCGTGCCGCGCTTCGTGGCGAAGAACACGTCCACGTCGCCTTCGAAGCTGCGGATGGGCAGGAGCTGGAGCGCCTGCTCGCCCTCCTGGAGGTTGAGGAAGTTGATGAGCGGCTTGCCGAAGCTCGTGCGGGGCGCTTCGGGGATCTCGTAGGCGTCCTTCAGGAAAAGTCGGCCGGTGTTCGTGAAGAACATGAGCGAGTCGTGCGTCTGGGCGACGAACACGAGGCGGATGAAGTCTTCCTCCTTCACCTGCGCGCCTTTCACACCGTGGCCGCCGCGCTTCTGCTCGCGGTACTCCGTGAGCGGCACGCGCTTGATGTAGCCGCGGTTCGAGAGGGTGATCACGCAGGGCTCATCCGCGATGAGGTCCTTGATCGAGACCTCGTTCTCGTCCGGGACGATCTCCGTGCGGCGGCAGGCATCCTCGCGGCTGGCGAACTTCTCCTTGATGAAGGCGAGGTCATCCTTGATGATGCCGTATACGCGCGCCGGGTCGGCGAGGATGGCCTGGAGGTCGGCGATCTTCGCGAGCAGTTCGGCGAGTTCCGCCTCGAGCTTCTCGCGTTCCAGCCCGGTGAGCTGGTAGAGGCGCATCTCGAGGATGGCGTTCACCTGCGGCTCCGTGAAGCCGAAGCGGGCGACGAGCGCGGTTTTGGCCTCGTCGCGGTTCTTCGAGGCGCGGATGATGCGCACCACCTCGTCGAGGTTCGCGATGGCGATCAGGAGACCGTCGAGGATGTGCTTGCGGGCCTCGGCCTTCTTCAGATCGAAGCGCGTGCGGCGCGTGATGACCTCGAAGCGGTGGTCGGTGTAGCACTTGAAGAAGTCCTTGAGGTTCAGGATCCGCGGGCGTCCACCGTCGATGGCGAGCATGATCGCGCCGAAGGTCGTCTGAAGCTCGGTGTGCTTGTAGAGGTGGTTCAGCACGATCTGGCCGACGGCGTCGCGCTTCAGCTCCACGACGATGCGCACGTCGGACTTCGACTCGTCGCGGATGTCGGAGATGCCTTCGATGACCTTGTCCTTGACGAGGTCCGCCATGTGGATGATCATCTCGCGCTTGTTCACTGCGTAGGGGATCTCGGTGATGATGATGCGCTCGCGCCCGT
>CACZCD010000213.1:5662-9978 GCA_902779565.1 uncultured bacterium
CTGGCCGCGGCCGAGCTTGTACATGGCGGAGATGCCGTTGTGGCCGCAGATCTGCGCGCCGGTCGGGAAGTCGGGGCCCTTGACGAACTGCATGAGGTCGTCGATCGTGCAGTCGGGATGATCCACGTAGTGCGTGATGCCGTCGCAAAGCTCGGCGAGGTTGTGGGGCGGGATGTTGGTGGCCATGCCCACGGCGATGCCGGAGGAGCCGTTCAGCAGCAGGTTCGGGAGCTTCGCGGGAAGGACGGCGGGTTCGCGCGTGGTCTCGTCGTAGTTGGGCACCATGTCGACGGTGTCCTTCTCCAGGTCGCCGAGCAGCTCCTCAGTGACCTTCTGCATGCGCACCTCGGTGTAACGCATGGCGGCGGCGCCGTCGCCGTCGATGGAGCCGAAGTTGCCGTGGCCATCGACCAGCGGGCAGCGGAGCGAGAAGTCCTGCGCCATGCGCACGATCGTCTCGTACACGGCCGAGTCGCCGTGCGGGTGGTACTTGCCGATCACGTCGCCGACGATGCGTGCGCTCTTGAGATGCTTCGAGTTCCAGGTGTTGTTGAGCATGTGCATCGCGTAGAGGCACCGGCGGTGGACGGGCTTGAGTCCGTCCCGCACGTCGGGAAGGGCACGCCCCACGATCACCGACATCGAGTAGTCGATGTAGTCGCGCGCCATCTCGTCTTCGATGTTGACGTTTTCAAGCGTCCCCGCAACCTCCGGCGTCTCTTCCGGAGCCGCCGTTCCGTTCTCTTCTTCTGCCATCTTGGAACCCATTTTTTAGGTGTTCAAAAAACAAGTGAATTATACCACAATTGCCGGGCGTTTGATAGTTGGAAAGTTGTGGATTTTGCGGAAATTTCCTGTGGCGCGAATTTGGTGTTTTCCAATTTCGCGCCCAAATTTTGTTGACCAGACGTGTGTTTTCTGCTATTCTACGCTTCCAATTAAGGAGGAAAATGAAAAAATTCATAGGAAGGCGGAGTTTTCTTGATGATCTTGAGTCGCTTTGGCGGAAGCGGACATCGTCATTAGTCGCTTGTCGAGGCCGGCTACACAGCCCCCAGCGAAGCCTCGGATTATAACCTGTCCAAATTGTGGCAAGAAAGTTTCAACGGAATCCGCTAAATGTTGGTGCTGTGACTTCCCTGTGCCCAAGTAAGCTTTTTAGTGCCTTGACGCAAATCAAACAAACCACGAAAGAAAGGATTCAAGATGGGTTTCTTCAGCAGTTTATTCGGCGGCAGCGATCATGGTGATGATGCGCTGTATAATCGCCTCCAGGCGAACATGATTCGCAGTTTGAAATCAGCAGGCTGGGTAGGAGAAGGATGCACTTGCTTTAAAAAGCTGGATTCCGACAATGGATTCTTTAACGACATTTATCGTGTATTCGCAAATAATCCGATGTACGATATGCTGAAGGAAACGGATCCTCTGGCATATTTGAATTCGGTTGCCAGCACTTCGCTGATAGCAGGCGTTGATGCCGTGGCGCTTGCAAGGGATAAGCCGCGATCGCTTTTTACCCGTTACCAGGAGTGTCTGCAGATGTTTTCATCGATTCCTCCGCTTGAAGGATTGCACAACCTGCTGGATTTTAAAGAGGGTCCGGATATTTCCGATTACGCCCTGTCGTGTATGATAGATTCGGCCGTTGACAACGTGCTTACCGATACCAAGATCAGCTATTGCTCCGGAGACAGATTAAAAGCCGTCGCCAAGGCATTTTATGAGATGGGCAACACGATGGGATTCTATCACTTTTAAGAAGCACCACAAAACAACAAACAAGGAGGTTCTGTTATGGGGTGGTTTAGTTCACTCTTCGGCAGCACGGGCTTGTCGAATTATTCAACAAACATGAAGAATCCGTTGGGGGATTCACGTTGTCGGCAACTCTGTGCCATGTATGACAATTATGGTGGCTATAAAATACCAGCTAGGTTGCTAATCGGGACGCCAACAGGGCCGGGGATGGAACTGTATGAGATTTTCAAGGCTTCCGACGGAAGACATTTGTTCCGTGGTGTCATCTTTGCTGCCGAATACAGGAATGATCAACTTGTAACCGTGCCCTATGTGTTTGAGTTCTTCGATCTTGGTGATGGAGGTTGTCCGTGTTTGGAGAGAAAAGGGGAGCTGGTGCATGTGGATGGTGATCTCTATCGGACAACAGACCCTTTGGTCTCCTATGTTGATGGTAAAAAGATGAATACGATCTGTGAATTGAATTGGAACAAGAACTCGAATGAGTTTGTCTATCGCGAAGTTTACACACCCGCTGAGAGCTAGGAGGGAATATGAAGAATTTTCTTGTTGTAGTTTCTCCTGCCCTATTAATTGCTGGTTGTTTTGGAGAAAAACCGTCGCCGAGCTTTGGTTGGTATACACAGGATGCATCAGACATTTTCGGTGATTATTAGAGTTGAGGTTTAAGCTCATAGAGACGTGCCTGCCGCTTGATGCATTGGCGCGAGCTCTCTGCATCTCTGGTGGGGTAATCGACAGTTGGCGATCGCCAAGGGGCTAGTCTTCGCACAGTTGGTCGACGCGCCGGGTTTCGGCGATGCGGAAAAGACGAAAGAGACGCATGAGGAGCTCTCTGTGGCGTTGGTACCGCGCCGTTTGCCGCGTTGTCTCTGGGCGTTCCCGGACGCGGACCGTGGCACATCAACGACCAGAAGAAGTGGATCAATAGGAAGTTCAAGGAATGGACGGCATCATATCCCGATGTCCAGTTCGTCGTCATTCCCGGCAACCACGACTTCTACCCGATTGCACCCGGACTTGATGTGCTCGTCACGCATTCGCCGCCGCGCATTCCTGGGAGCGATGTTGACCGCTCTCTCCAGACCGACTCGGAGCATTTCGGATCACCGGAGTTGACAGAGACCATCATAGAGAAGCGTCCGCGTTTCGTGTTCTGCGGACATATCCACACGGGTCAGCACGGCGGAGTCGATTTCGAGGGAAGCCGCATCTACAATGTCTCCCGCCTCGACGAGCGCTATGAAATCTCCTACGAGCCAACGTGGGTGGAAGTCTGAATGAGAATGTCTTGCTATAACGGACGGGCAACGGGCTATCCACGGACGGGACACGGGCTTAAAAACGGACGGACTACGATTCGTGTTGAGAGTTGGAAGTTGGATGCTCGTCTTTTGGAAGCGGCGGACGGGCGAAATCGCCACGCTTCCGTTATACCACAAAGCGGCAAGTGCCGCTTTGTGGTATAATTCGCGGCATGGAAGAAGTAAGAGTACGTTTCGCCCCGTCGCCGACGGGGAAGGTTCATATCGGCAACATCCGGGCCGCCATCTACAACTGGCTCTACGCCCGGCATGTCGGCGGCAAGTTTCTCCTCCGCGTTGAGGATACCGACCTGGAGCGCTCCACGCCGGAGGCGATCCAGACGCTGATGGAGTGCATGGAATGGCTGGGCCTCGACTATGACGAGCCGGTGTTCTACCAGACCAAGAACGTCAAGCGCCATCTCGAGTGCGTCGAGCGGCTGATCGCGGAGGGGAAGGCCTACCGCTGCGAAAAGACCTCCCGCGACGGAAAGACCGGCACCGTGGTGATGTTCCGCATGCCCAAGGAGGGCGTGATCGAGTACGACGACATCGTGAAGGGCCATATGGCGAAGAAGGCCGAGGACATCCAGGACTTCGCGATCGTCCGCTCCGACGGCTCGCCGATCTTCCACATCGCGAACGTCGTCGACGACATCGACCAGCGCGTGACGCACATCATCCGCGGCGACGACCACGTGGAGAACACCTTCAAGCACATCGAGCTCTTCAAGGCGCTCGGCGCCACGCCGCCGAAGTACGGCCACCTCTCGATGATCGTGAACGCGCAGGGCAAGCCCTACTCCAAGCGCGACGGCGCCGCGTTCGTCGGCGAGTTCCGCGAGCAGGGCTATCTGCCGGAGGCGCTCTTCAACTATCTCCTGCTGCTCGGGTGGAACCCGGGCGACGAACGCGAGGTGCTCACGCGCGACGAGATGGTGAAGCTGTTCACGCTCGAGGCGGTGCACGTGACGGCGGCGAAGTTCGACATCAAGAAGCTCCAGTGGATGAACGCCGAGTACATCAAGCGCATCCCGCGCGACGCGTTCACGGCCGAGCTGAAGGCGCGTCTGACGGCGGGCGGCTACGACCTCTCGGCGTTTCAGCCCCCGGCGTTCAACTGGGATCTGCTCGTCGATCAGCTGCAGGTGCGCACGAAGTTCCTGAGCGACATCCCCGGCAACTGCGCCTACTTCTTCACCGAGGACTATCCGTTCGACGAGAAGGCCGTGGAGAAGCGTCTCAAGAAGG
>CACZCD010000214.1 GCA_902779565.1 uncultured bacterium
TTCAACTTCAGCTATATCGGCATTTCGATCGCGCTGGGGATTTTTCTGTATATCCGAAAGTACAGATACGCGAGACGGATCGTGCAGCTGCTTGTCGGTCTGTACATGCTCCTCTATCTCGGAATCGTCTCCGGCGCGAACATGAACTTCGACCGCATCCGCTTCGTTTCGGAGCAGACCGAAATCGGCGAGAAGCGCGAGGCGATCCTTGAGTGCCGCATCCCCGAGGTGCGCGGTGCGTTCAAGACGTTCATCCGCAAGCTCGGACGGCGGAACATCACAGAGTTCAACTACCGCTACTTCGACCCCGAGAGGGCCTACGTGTTCGTGGGGCTTTCCGTCTCCGACCGTGAAGAGACGAAACGAATCATCAGCCAGCTCACGGCGGCGAAGATCGGCACAATCGACCTTTCGGACGACGAATTTGCGAAGGAACACATACGCCACATGGTGGGCGGACATACGCGCGGCATCCATGACGAGGTCGCCTACACCTTCGAATTCCCGGAACGCCCCGGCGCGCTGATCGCGTTTCTGGAGGCGATCTCCAACCGCTGGAACATCACGCTCTTCCACTACCGCAACCATGGCGCCGACCACGGCAAGGTGCTGGTGGGAATGCAGATCCCCCACAAAGAACGCGCCGAGGCCAACAAGGTGTTCAAGACGCTCGGTTACGCCTTCCGGGACGTCTCGAAGAATCCGGCGTACCGTCTCTTTCTCGGCAATAAGGGATAGTGTGTAGTTGATAGTTGATAGTTGATAGAGGATAGTTCGTAGTTGATAGTTGATAGAGGATAGAGGATAGTTCGTAGTTGATAGAGGTAAGAATGGAAGCGTTTGAAACGATACTGAAGGGTGTGCAGGAGAAGATCGCCGCCGCATGCCAACGCGCGGGACGCGATCCCGCCGAGGTTGAGATTGTCGCCGTCACGAAGACGCATGGCGAGGAGGTCGTGCGCGAGGCGTGGGAAGGGGGACTGCGCATCGTCGGCGAGAACAAGGTGCAGGAGGCGGCCTGGAAACAGCCGCTCTCCGTCTCGGGGCCGGAGTGGCACCTGATCGGACACCTCCAGCGCAACAAGGTGCGCCCCGCGCTGGAACTCTTCGAGTGTTTCCATTCCATCGACTCGATTCCGCTTTTGGACCGGATCGAACATGTGGCCTCGGAGATCGGAAAGCGTCCGCGTGTGCTGTTGGAGGTGAACGTCTCCGGCGAGCGGTCGAAGGACGGCATGAAGCCCGCCGACGTGCCGGCGGCGATCGAGCATGTCCTCTCGGCGTGCCCTTCGATCACGCTGGAAGGTTTCATGACGATGGCGCCGTTCTTTCCGCACGAGAAGATCGAGGAGACGCGTCCGTTCTTCCGCGAGCTGCGGGAGCTGCGCGATGCGATGGAAGTCGAGTTCGGTGCGAAGTTCCCGCGTCTCTCGATGGGCATGAGCGGCGACTATCCGATTGCCATCGAGGAAGGGGCCACCTGGGTGCGTCTCGGCACCGTCCTGTTTGGTGAACGGCCGAAGGCAAAACCGCAGCGTGCCGTGGATGCGGGCGACGCCGGCGAAAGCGGCGAAGGCGATGGTTCCTTCGATAAAGTTCTGGATTGATTTATGGTATAATACGCACCCAAAACGAAAGGCAATTTCTGATGAAATACGACAAGAACCATGCACTGCTCGAATGCTCGATTCCGGGCATTCCTTCTAAGAGCGGCAAGGTGCGCGATGTCTATGACCTCGGTGACAGTCTGCTCATGGTCGTGACGGACCGCATCAGCGCGTTTGACGTGATTCTCCCCTGTGGTGTTCCGGACAAGGGCAAGGTGCTGAACAGGCTTTCGCTCTTCTGGATGGAGTTTCTCGGCATGAAGAACCACCTGATCACGGCGGATGTGGACGCGTATCCGGCGGCGCTCCAGCCGTACAAGGAGGATCTGCGCGGACGCTCGATGCTCGTGAAGAAAGTCAACATGGTCGAGGTGGAATGCATTGCACGCGGCTATCTGACGGGTTCGGGTTGGAAGGAATACCAGAAGTCCGGTACGGTGAACGGTCAAAAGCTGCGCGAGGGCTACCAGAACGCGTCCAAGCTCGACGAGGTGCTGTTTACGCCCACGACGAAGGCGGCGATCGGCGATCATGACGAAGCCATCAACTACGCCCAGACGGAGGCGCTTGTCGGCGCCGAGACGGCGAAAGCGCTCAAGGATGCCACAATCGGTCTCTACACGAAGGCGGCGGACTATGCGCTGACGCACGGCATCATCATCGCCGACACGAAGTTCGAGTTCGGCAAGGATGCCGACGGTTCGCTCATCCTCGCGGATGAGGTCCTTACGCCCGATTCGTCGCGGTTCTGGCCGCAGGAGCTTTACACGGTGGGGAAGAATCCGCCGTCCTTGGACAAGCAGTTCGTGCGCGACTGGCTCGACTCGATCCACTTCAACCATCAGCCGCCGGGTCCCGTGCTGCCGGATGACGTGATTGCGCGTACCCGCGACATCTACGTGAAGGCCTATGAAGACCTTTCGGGGCGGAAGTTCGACTAACAACGACCAACGATCAACTTACGAACAAAAGGAAAATAAGCAATGGGAATCTTTGACCAGATGAAGCAGGCCATGCAGATGCGTTCCGAAGCAAAACGCATCCAGCAGGAGATCGAGAAGATCAGCGTGGACTATGCCAACGGTGGCATCACCGTGACGGCAAAGGGGGATTTCACCATCGCCAAGATTGCCATCACCCCTGAAACGTGGGCGGAAGTCGCCGCCGGCAAGCACGAGCGATTCGAAACGATGCTGCTAAATGTCGTGAACGGTGCACTGAAGAGCGTCAAGAAGACCACCCAAGAGCACATGGCCAAGATGATGCAGCAGGGTGGTGGCATGGGTGGTCTCTTTGGCAAGTAAATGATTGCGCCGATCGAGGACCTGACGCGTGCGCTGGCGCGACTTCCAGGGCTTGGCAGACGTTCGGCCGCCCGCGCGGCGCTGGCGCTTCTGCGTGAGCCGGCGAGGTTGCTTGAGCCGTTGGCATGGTCGCTCAAGGCGGCGCAGGATTCGGTCGTGTGCTGTTCCCGCTGCGGCGGCTTTACGGTTAAGGGCGATGACCCCTGTGCGCTCTGCACGGATCCAACGCGTGACGCATCCGTGGTCTGCGTGGTCGAGGATCCCGCGGATATCGTACCGATCGAGTCCTCCGGCGCCTTTCGCGGTCGGTATCATGTGCTCGGCGGGAAGCTTTCGCCTGTTCGGCGGATCGGACCCGATGCCCTGCGATTTCAGGAATTGGGCGAGCGCATCGCCGCCGAAGCCATCTCCGAAGTTCTGGTGGCCGTCTCCACCGACATGGAAGGGGATGCGACGGCCGGCTACCTTGCCGAGTTTCTGGCGCCCAGCCGCGTGAAGGTTACACGACTCGCCTTTGGCCTCCCGGCAGATTCCGGCGTATCGTATTCGGATCCGCTCACGCTCCGTCGCGCCATCAATTCCCGCACATCGATTCAAACCAACTGAAACGAATGGACCGCAACATGAAATCTCCAACCATTCCTGCCGCCGCCATTCTTCTCTGTGCCGGCAAGGGAACGCGCATGGGCGAGACGGATCGCAGCAAGGTCTGCTACGACTGCGCCGGCGTGCCGGTGATCCGCCGCATTGTCGCCAACATGCGCAAAGGTGGCGTTTCGCGTTTTGTGATTGTCGTCGGCCATCGTGCGGAAAGCGTCATGACGGCCTTGGACGGCGAACGCGGCATCCTCTACGCCTATCAGAAGGAGCAGAAGGGAACTGGTCATGCGACGGCCTGCGGTCTCCGCGCCCTTCAGGACATCGGCTATTCGGGGCCGGTCATCGTCTCGATGGGCGACAAAATCGTCAGCGTCGAAACCGTCAGACGCATTCTCGACGGCGCGGGGAACCCCAACGTCCTCTGTACCTGTGGCGTCCAACGGCGTGAAGATCATCCCAACGGCGGCCATGTGATGGTCGAGGACGGCAAGGCGCTCGGAATCGTCGAGTATGCAGACGTCAAGAGGGCTCTTTCCGAACACCGCACGATTCCGCTTTCGGGCCGCACCTATCAGGCGGAAGAGGTCGCCGCCACGCCTTGGGTGAACACGGCGCTCTACCGCTTTGACGCCGCCGCCCTCGCTGAAGCCCTTGACAACTGCGGTTCAGACAATGCACAGGGTGAAATCTACCTGACGGATACGATCGAGTATTTTGCCCAAAAGGGCGAGGTTTCCGTCTATCGTGTGGAGCGTCCGGACGAACTGCTCACCTATTCCACGAAGGTGGAGCTGCGGAACATGAGCCGGCATTTTCTGCGCCCCGCGCATGAGCTGCTGGCTGATCACCCTGAATCTGCCGAAGTCATTCAGCGCTTCATTGAACGGTATGGCGACCGCAAGGCGGTGCTGGCGCGCGCGCCGGGACGAGTCAATCTCATGGGACGGCATATCGAACATCGCGGTGGAAGCGTCAACGTGATGGCGGTCGAGGCCGCGACCGTGTTTGTCGCTTCGCCGCGCGAGGACGATGTGATTCACCTTGCGAACGTCGATTCCGCCTATCCCGAAGGGGAGTTCGTCCTCGGTTCCGCCGCGGGTGGCGGCACCACGCAGGATTGGCTCCGTTGGCTCGCTCAAGCAGATGTGCGTCATGAGCTTGAGAATAACCGTGGCAGTTGGATCAATTATGTGAAGGGGGCCGCCTACCGTTTCCGCAATGTACTCGATTTCAAGCTTTGCGGCATGGATGTGATGGTGTCGGGAACCATTCCCGTGGCGGCCGGACTTTCCAGTTCCTCTTCACTTGTTGTGGCCACGGCCGAAGCGCTCTCGGCGCTGAACTGCCTGAACATGACAGATCGCCAGTTTGTCGATCTGTGCGGTGAAGGGGAGTGGTTCGTCGGTTCCCGCGGCGGTGCCGGTGACCATGCCGCCATGCGCTGCAGCCGCGCTGGACGGATCACGCATCTCAATTTCAAGCCGTTTTCCATCGGACAATCCGTGCCGTTCCCGTCAGACTGTGCTGTTATCGTCGCCGATTCGCTGGAGCAGTCAAAGAAGAGCGAAGGTAGCCGTGACAAGTTCAATGCGCGCGTGGCGGCCTATGAGTTCGCCCTCATGCTCATCAAGCGACTCTTCCCCGACAAGACGCTTGTGGAGTTCCGCGATCTCGCCACCTGCGGCACCTACGAACAGGTGATGGCGATGCTGTCGGC
Source organism: uncultured bacterium (assembly GCA_902779565.1). Taxonomy (GTDB): domain Bacteria; phylum Verrucomicrobiota; class Kiritimatiellia; order RFP12; family UBA1067; genus UBA1731. The sequence goes on from CACZCD010000214.1 coordinate 5,229, forward strand.
GATGCCGCCGAAGATCACGCGGCGCGCGTTGCTTGCGATGCTCCCGGAATCACACGATCGGCTTTCGGAGATTTTCGCCACGCATGCCGATCCTGGCGAGTACGACCTCTACGGCACGGCGCTCTTCGGCGTCTCCGAAATTGCCCGGGCGGCTTTGGCGCCGGCATTGCTGGCCAAAGGCGACCTGAAGGCGTTTGGTCGCATGATGAAGATTTCGCATGATGGCGACCGCGTGAGCGGCATCCCGTTTGCCGGGAAGGGCACGACGCTGGCGGAAGCGTGCGGGGCCTACACCTGTTCCACGCCCCGTATCGATTCGCTCTGCGATCTGATGAACGCTACGGAAGGGGTGCTCGGCGTGCTCATTCTTGTGGAGAAGGAGAAGACAGACGCTGTGATGGACCGTCTGAACCGCGAGTTTTACGACCGTCTGGGATTGCCCCACGCCGCCTTCGTCTGTCGGCCTTCCAATGGCTCTTGTGTCTTTTACTGATAACAAAGAAAGGATAGAACAATGCTAGTCAGCATGAAATCGATATTGGCAGATGCCGTCAAGGGCGGCTATGCCGTGGGTGGCTTCAACTGCGCCTCCCTTGAATCGGCCATGGGTGCCATCCGCGCCTCTGAGGAACTCGGAATCCCGTTTATCCTCCAGCACGCCCCGGCGCATGAGGAGTTCATTCCGCTGTCGGTGGCTGGACCAATCATGATCCAGCTCGCGCGCGCGGCCAAGACGCCTGTCGCTGTCCATCTGGATCATGGCGGCTCGATCGAGATCTGTCTGCGTGCTCTCGCAATGGGCTTCACGTCGGTCATGTTTGACGGATCGGCGCTTCCCTACGAGGAGAACATGAAGCAGACGGCCTTCGTCGTGAAGACGGCGCACGCGCTCGGTGCCACCGTCGAGGCGGAGCTCGGCTCCATGCCGCACAACTTCCGCGGCGAACTGAAGGAATATACGCCGGAGGATTTTTACACCAAGCCCGAAGAGGCCGCCCAGTTTGTCGAAACGACGGGTGTGGATGCGCTGGCCATCTCGTTCGGAACCGTCCATGGCGTGTACAAGACGACGCCCAAACTTTCCTTCAAAGTCATCGAGGATGTCCGGAAATCGACAGGCGAGCTTCCGCTTGTGATGCACGGCGGCTCCGGGCTTTCGGCGGACGACTACCATGAGGCGATCTCCAAGGGCATCCGCAAGATCAATTATTACACTTACGGCGCACTCGCCGGCGGGAAAGGTGTCTATGACATCGTGAAGAAGACTCCGGAAGGGCTCCAGTTCCATGACGTGTCAACATACGTGACAGGCGTGATCGCCGACGACGTGAAGCGCGTGATGAAGCTGTTCAAAGCCGATTGACGCTGACGCTTTCGGAAATGACCGGAAACGAGAAAAGGGGACGTCACGGGGTTCTGTGGCGTCCTCTGCAATTGCTGCAGAAGAAATCGGGACCGGCCCAGGTCGTTTCCTCTTCGCGCCCGCACTGTTTGCAGACGCGTTTGACGCGTTCACGCACCAGCTTGACCTCCGCCGCATGATCATCTAAATAGATTGGATCGAAATCGCCGACTCCTAATGCAGCCAGAGACTCTTCGGAAATACCGCGTGCGGTGACGACCTGCACGCGCTTTCCAAGATAGCGGACGCGCCGGATGGCGGGAAAGAGGTCCACGTTGTCGCTCACGACGATGGCAATATCCATGACCGTTGGAAGGGTGCCGTAGTACACCATGTTGGTCGCCATGGACACATCAACCCATGTGCTCTGCGAACGGCTTTCTTCACCGCCAACATTGATTTCCTGGATATTGGTCTGGTATCGGCAGTTTCGTTCCAGAAATTCATAGAATGCATACTGCTTCGATGTGTTGAAACCGGACCGTGCCGAGGGAATCGTGCCAAAGTAAAGCGTTCGGACAAGCGAAACATCTTCATCCAAGGCATTGGCGACGTCTTCGCAAAGCAGTCGCGGAAGTTTGGCGTAATCAATCTCGAAGTTTTCTTCTCCGAGCTTTGAGAAAAGCGCTGTTCGGCATTTGTAAAGCCATCCTCCGTCTATGAAGACCATCGCTTTTTCCGCCATATGTCGCTCCTTTTATTTGGTGGGTTGAGTTGGGGTTTCAAGGAGGAATGGTACGCCATCGTCTTCTAGATTGAAATAGGTGACGGGCTTGATTGTGGAAAGGGGGGATGTGGCTTTCTTTTCTTCAGGTTTTTGCTCGGGTTTTACCGACACAGGCTTTGCTGATGGTTTAGGTGCCGGAGATGGTTTGACCTGAGGATGGGCTGGCTTAGTCTGCGGCGCCGGCGCTGGTGCCTTGACGGCCGGGGCTGGCTCTTGCTTGACGGGAGGCGCTTGCTTGACGACAGGAGCTTGTTTGACAACGGGTGTTTGTTTGACAACTGGCGCAGGGGCGGCAGGACGGGGTGCTGGAACGGGTGGCT
>CACZCD010000215.1 GCA_902779565.1 uncultured bacterium
GTCTTTTGGAAGCGGCGGGCGGGCGAAATCGCCACGCTTCGGTTATACCACAAAGCGGCAAACGCCGCTTTGTGGCTCCATCCTTCTCGGCCGCTAGCGAAACGCAGGGAACGCCGCGAGCGAACGAGACCCGAGCGCGAACACCGTAAAGCCGCTGAGTCCCAGCTTCCGCACAATCTCGATATGCTCACCCAACCTGCGGAGGTTCTCGCCATCGTCCGGCCAGCAGCTCAACCCGATGCCAGGATACACCTTCACCTGGCCGGTCACCTCCATCTGGTGACGGACGATCCCGTCAAAAAGGTCCGCAGACTTGGTATAGTCCATCGGGCACACGAAATCCAGCCATCCGTTTCGGCACCATGTCGCCCAGTCCTGTCCAACCGTGTTGTGGCACGAATCCACCATGTTGAACACCGCCGCCGAGATCTGCACCTTGGAATGTCCATGGAGACGCTCGGCCACCTCCTTCACCACCTTTGAGATGTTGTCGCACCGGAAATCGTGCCATTTCGCCGCCAGGTCCGCATCCTTGCGGATGGCCGCCGGCCACTTCTCCACGTTTACGCCGTATTTCTCCTCGAACCGCTTGCGGCATCCCGGACAGAAGCACCCGTCCGCGTTTGGATAGCGGATGTAGTCGAAATGCACACCGTCCACCCCGCGACGGGCCAGCTCGAGCATCGTCTCCACCTCCTCCCGCTGGTTCTCCGGATTTGACGGGCACAGCCAGTCCTTGTTGTCCTTGCCATTGAAATGCACCTGCGTGCGCCCCGCGGCCCGCATGTCCGCACGGTATTTCGCCGACACCTTCGAATTCATCCGCCAACACACCTTCCACACATGGAGCCTGATTCCGTTCCGGCGGCACGCCGCAAGGCACAGGTCGAGCGCATCACCATTCACCTCCACTTCGGGAGATACCGGCAGAACGTCAGACCGGTAGAACGCCATTCCTCCCCAGCAGAGGTTTGCGATCAGGTCCGTATAGCCGTTCTCCTTCATCAGTCTGGTTGACACCTCCCAATCGTGCTCGGCATCGCATCCATACGGCGTATGGCACCACACGCCGCGCCATTCGCCGGGCTTAAGCCCGATCCGTTTCGCTTCGCGGCGCTGCTCGGCCAACCGCCGCTCCGCGTCGTGCGCCTTCTCGGCCATCGTTCCCTTCAGGTCGGGCGCGAGCGTGCCCACGATGGACTGCATCAGCTTGAGCGGCGCGCCGGAAGTGCCGCCGCACCAAATGTGGCTCATGTAGAGGCCGGATGGCGTGCGGATCAACGCCGGCACGCCCAGCGACCGGTGCTGGCCACCGCTATCCTTGCCCGCCCAACAGGCCACCACCTCGCCGCCCGCCAACGGTTCCGCCCGCACCGCACGCCATGACCCCTGCGGCGAGAACTCCGGCTGCCCCTCAAGCCCGGAACCCGTGCGCAGGAATCCCGCAATCGCATTCGCCGCGGAATCCGGGACGAAGCTACCGCAATTCTTTACGCCAATCAGACCGGAGACCTCCTTTGGCAGCAAATAACACACCAGCAGCTTTCCACCACCGGACACGTATCCCTTCAACAAGTCTGCAGAGCCTTTCGTCAACCGAGGATTGTGCGGCAACGTCACGAACCGAATCCCCTTCAGGTCGGAATCCTTCAGGTCGGAATCCGAAACCTGACGCGACGCCACGCCAAGCGCCGACAGGGTAGAGGCGACCTTGCCCGCCCAGACGCCCGACGAACTGTCAGACGCCGTGCGCAGGACCACCACCTTGGCGTCCACCTTGTATGTCTTTATGTCGGCGATGCGGATCACCGCATCCCGGTTCGTGCCCCGCCAGCCGCACACCCGGAATACGGTCACGTCCTTCCAGCCGCTTGGCTTGCCCTCGCTGTCGGTGGCGGCACGCTTGCCAATCTTCATGTGCGTCCATTTTCCGTTGTGTTCCGGCGCGAACTTCGCCAGATACCACCCGTTACCGCTCTTGAAATACAGGGTGAAGCTCGAAAACGCCGCAAGCCCGTCGCACCTGAAATCGAACTCAATCCCATCGACATCCTCCATCCCGCCCGCGAGCGGGAAATCGCGGTACACCCGCGCGGCGCTGTTGGTGGAGAATCCGGCCACGACCCTGACCTCACCGGGCTTTGGATCCAGAACCTCGCTTGCGTGGACGCACGCGCAGAGCGCGCCCACCGCGAGAATCGCCAATGTCTTCATTCCTCTTCCTCCTCTTTTACGTTGTCCGGTCTATGAAACAGTCTTCGCAACAGCCGCGTCGATCGCTTCGGGAATCGCAATCGTCAGGGCGTGCTCACTGCCCGGAATCAGTGTCACATCGGATTTCGGGAAAATCTGCTGGAGATAGGCAACGTTCGCGCTTCGGACGATTCCGTCATGTTCGCTCTGGAAGATATGGACCGGGAACGCGCATCCGCCGCCGAAGGTGGAGACCAGACTCTCTCGCACATCGATTTCCCGGAGGTACTTGAGTCCCCTCTCCAGATTCTCAGGCGAATCCACAATATAGGGATTGGGGCGCCCTTCTGGGATTCCGAAGAAACCCTGTCCATGCGTCAACTCAAGACCTCGACGAAGCGCCTCCAACCGCATCGGCGACATGCCCCTCCAACCCGTCTCACGCTCCTCCATCATCCGCGGCGTCGCCGCTATGAGCACAAGCCCCGCAATCTGGTTCGGATAACAGCAGGCGAGACGGAGCGCTGTGCTGCCACCCATCGACCAACCGACAACCAGGAACCGTCCGCCCTCTTCAAACGCCCGTTCCGGCAATCCGTCAAGCTGATCGATGTAGGAATAGAGAACGGGATTCCGTCCCGCCGACGCCCTCATGAACGCGCACAGATCCCAAGCGTGCGGACTCGCTGCCCACCCGTTCAACACCATGATCTGCAGATCCGCGTTCCCCATGATTGAGGCCTTAAGGTGAGTATCTCACCGAAACCGTTGCGGTACGGACCGGTTCCTTCAGGGTGATGGCGTAACGATTCGGGGAAATCCGATTGGGGTTTGGGATGGTGTCTTTCTCGATGTGCCACGGCGCGCCCTCCACCTTCACCTCCACCCGGGAGGACAAGGCGGCTCCCTTGCCGGACGGAACCGAAAGGCGATATACGCCCTCTCTGTCGGACGGCTCCAACGTGCCGGCCGTCAGCACCGGCACGGAGAACGTGCCCGTTGACTTGAAGGTAACGTTGTCCGTCACGGTCACCGTCTTGTTTTCACGGTCATAGACGAATGTGCGGATAAGCGATTGCACGGCGGCGTCTTCGCCGTAGCCGCCACGGAGATCAAAGGTGAGCGTGTCGCGCGCCGCGGTGAATTCCGTGTTCAGGACCTTGCCGGCAAATTGCTTCCCGGGCATCTGCAGGCAGCCGTTCAAGACGGGGACGGGATGTCCGTAGGAATTGATGACCTTGATTTCATATCGGTGCGCGCCAAAGGTCTTGGCCGTATATTCCGAACCACCGGGATCTCCCGCCAACTGTGTCTCCCCGATGAACACGGCGTATGTTCCGATGTCGTTATGGTTGTGGAACTCGGCGTTATGCCCCGCCTTCACGCTCAGGCGAAAGGACATGTCGCTCTCGCCCGGACGCAAAACGAACATCTGCGCGAACGGAAACTCCGTGCGGATCGGATAGTCCGCCACGGAGGGCTTCGGCATGCGGTCCCACTGTCCGAAGTCAATCAGAGAGGATTTCGAAAAGCCGTCGGCGAGCGGCGTGCGCACGGTGGCAGGGGCCGTCATCGGCAGATCGGGCCAGATCAGGTGCCCGAGCTGAAGCACGCCATTGTCGAGGTTGCCGCCCCCATCGGCGATCGGCGCCGCACGGCACCCCGCGACCAACACACCCGTGCCGAACTTCATGACGGTGCGCGCCTTCTCCGAAGCGCAGAAATCCAGCTTGCCGTCCGTGGCCTCCCGAACCGCCAGCGCCAACGTGAGGAAATTCCCCCACCCATAGTTCCAGTACCCAAGCCCTTCCGAGCAGTAGCCGTCTTCGGTGAATCCGCTCAGGAACCACGGCACGCACCGCTCCGCGCCCTCGACAAAGATGGCACGGTCGTTGCGGTCCTCGATCACGGCAAGCGCCGCCCGCACAACGCAGGAATGGCAGACGGCCGTCCAGTTGGCGCGTCCCTGAAACCACCACATGGGGTTGCAGTCTTTCTCTTTTTTTGCCTGACAGCAACGCCGCACGGGAGCAAAGGTTCGCCGTTCCAGTTCGGCGCGCGCCTTCGCCACCAGCTCCGGCGGCAGCACGCCGTTCAGCACCGCCAAGGTCGAAGCCAGTTCCTGCGCCCTGTGGGCCCCTCCCAAGTCCACGTTCATCCGTTCGCCGCGAAACGCCGAGAGATTCCGGTCGTGGGCCGGCATGGTCCAGCTCCGCTCCGCACAAAGGGTCTCGATGCATTCCACAATCTTCGGCAGAAACCGCCCTTTGTTCTCAAGACATTCACCGAGAACAAGCCGCTGAAGCATACGGGTGCGGTTGAAATACGGCTTTTCATAGTGAGTCCGGTTGCCGTTTCCGGGCGTCGAGAATTCGAGGTAGAGCGCGTCCGGACAGTCGGGGATCTTGTTTTTTAGTTCCTCATTCGCGAGCTTCAAGATTCTCTTCCCGCCCGCCGTTGCGGCCAGACGGTCCCAGACTGCGCGATCCGAGATGGGCGCGCCGGGAGCCGATGGTTTCTCTTTCAGGAGCGCCGCGATCTGCGCCACGCGCGCAGAGTTCGGGGGAACGAACGCCTCGGCCGGATACGGGAGGCCAATGCCACAAGAGGCGACAGCAAGTATGATCAGTATGTTTTTCATAAGAGTTAACGTTAGGGCTTGATCGGGTGTTCAAGATGGCAGATCCGGTTCACGACAGCCGTGAAGTTTTCCGCCCCCTTGAGAATCTCAATGTCCACCCGCAGATAGTAGCACGGAACGGAGGTCGTCTCAAGGCGCGGGAAACGCACCGCATCCTTCTCCGTCGTGATCAGGGCCGTGGCGCCGAGATCGGCCGTCTTGTTGAGCGCATAGATGATCTCGCTCGAAGCGTAGCGGTGATGGTCAGCATACCGCTCGCACCAGATCACGCGCGCGCCGAGTTTCCGGAGGGAATCCTCGAAGCCCTGCGGGACGGCGATGCCGGAAAGCGTGGTGAGCGTCTTGCCCTTGAGCCAGTCGAGCGGAAGCTCCTCGCGGCTCCAGACGTCGCGGAGCAGACGCGGCGCATGGCGGCATTCGATGATCTCCGCCTTGCTGTTCAGCTCCCGGATGCGCGCGATGACCTCGTCGGTGTCGCCGTCGGACTTCGTGAGAAAGATCACGTCCGCGCGCGAAAGATGTTTGGCCGG
>CACZCD010000216.1 GCA_902779565.1 uncultured bacterium
GCGGGTCTTCTCCCATCTGCATGACGCCCACGGCGGGAAGACCGTCCGTGTCCGCGGCGGCGAAAAGGTGTTCCTGCACCTGATGTTCGGCGTGCTGGTCATCGCCGCCGAACAGATCCTCAAGCTCCTCGCCTGACAAGACGCCGAGACAGGCTCCCTTGGCGACGGTTTCGGCCGGATCGCCAGACGTGCCATGCCTGCAGACGGCCTGAACGGTTCAAATCCCAGACTGCAAGACCGGTGTTTCGCCGCTGACGCCAATCGCAGAGCCGCTTAGCCTGATCATGGCCCAAACGCAGCGCAAAGCTGACCTGCGTAGCACCTCCATCCAAGGGTTTTGCAAGTGCCTCTGCAAACTATGGTTTTCGCATGCGTTTTAAGAATGGCCCCTATCTTTTGACGAGAGCAAATGCTATAATGTTCGCGTTTTCTTGATAGAACATTGCATCATGGTGGTGAAAAGACATAAAGGCGCGGTGAAATTGTGTAACCTTTCGCCGCGCCGCGTGTAAACACGGTAAAAGGAAACCTCGATTTAAGGAGAAACAAAGACAATGGCACTTGAAGTCAACAGCCAGAATCTTTTCCAGAACGCGCAATTCCAGCAGTTCGTGGAATTCGCCGAGGCCGCGGCCGCGGCCGGCAAGCAAAAGGCGGTCGCCCGCGTCGATGCGGGCGAACTGGGCGGGATCGTCAACCGCACCATCAGGCCCGGGTCCGGCGACTGGGTCGGCATCGGGGCGGGGCGTCTCGCCAGCCTGAAGAAGGCCAACAACACCACCCGCGACGCTTTCATGAAGGCGGTCGCCGACATGTTCGGCGGGGAAAAGCTCTTCAACAGTATGCAGGACATGCCGGACGGGACAAGAATGTATGCCGAGCAGAAAAACATCAAGGGCGTGGACACCTTCGCGCAGGAATTCAAGATCAAAGGCCAATGCAAAGCGGATTTCTACATGGATCTTCAGCCCTCCGATGAGGATTTGATCGAGGCACAACGTCAATAAGGAGAAAACAACGATGGAACTGAAAGAACTGATGTCCGCCTTTGCGGAAAAGCTCGGAATCGAGGGGATCGAAGTCAAGGACGGCATCTGCTCCATGACGATCGACGACATCCCCCTGCAGATCGCGGAGACGGCCGTCGGCGGGGCGCTGCTGGCGACCGCCGTCGTGGGACTTCCGCCGCCGGAGAAGACCGAGGCGTTCCTAGACCTGCTGCTGGAGGCCAACACGGAGACGTTCGGCCCGCAGGACCGGGCCCTCGGGAAGATTCACGACACCGGCGAGGTGGTGCTGCAGTGGCGCATCCCGACCCGCGACGTGGAGCTGGACGGCTTCTGCGCGGAGCTCGAGGCGTTCGTGAACCAGGTCGAGCAGTGGCGGCTGGCGCTGGAGAACTTCCGCCCCGCCGCGGAAGAGGCCGCCGCCCGCGACGAGGAGGCCCCCGCCATGGGCTTGCCCGCCTCCGGCTTCATCAGCGTATAGCGGCTACGCGGCGTTGGCAACATTCTGTAACCTTTCGGAGATTCGCGTGTAAACAAGGCAGACAACCTTTCAACCCTTCAACTTTTCAACCTTTCAACTGGACACAGGAGACATTCATGGCACTCGACATCAACGCAAGCCTCGCCACGTTCAAGATGTTCACGGACTTCGCGCAGCAGCGCGTGGACGAGGGCAAGGGCAAGTCGATCGCCCGCGCGAACAACGCCGAGGCGGGAGGACTCGCCGGCCGCACCATCACGGCCGCGAAGGGCGACTGGGTCGGCAACGTCGGCCGCCTCAGGACCAACCAGAGGGCGAACAACGAAGCGCGCACGCTCTTCCGCGATGCGATCGTCGGCATGTTCGGCGGGGAGTCGCGAGTCCCGTCCGGCGTCTGGGACGCGATGCGCCTCGAGGACTACGACAAGGGCAGGCCCCTCACCGCCCGCCGCATCATGGCGGTGAAGGCCGCGATCGAGAGCGCCCCGCCGGCCCCGCCGGCCCCGCTCACCCCCGAAACGGCCCTGGAAAAGGCCAGGGCGAACGCCGCCGCCGTTTATGGAAAACTGGACAGGGACGGTATCCCGGCGACGCCGGAGCAGATTGACGAGGTCGTCCAGGCCGCCATCGACCGGGCCGGCGCCGATCCGGACGCGCTCGAAGTCGTCGTGGAGAACATCAAGCGACTGCTCAACGGGTCCGGCGACAATCTCCGCTCCGCCGAGGACATCAGGAAAAGGGTGGACAAAATCATCGGCAATCTCAACGAAATCCGCGAGGCGGCCGATGGCGACGACACCATCGTGAGGCGCGGCGTGGACGCGCTCAAGGGACTCAACGGGAAGTCCCTGGACCAGGGACTCTTCGCCGCGATGATCCGGCTGAGCCGGAGCGCCGCCGTCGGCAGCGTCGCGAAAATCACCACCAGGTCGAGCGCCCTCGATCTGCACAAGGCCGTCGCGCAATTCGAGAAGGCGGTTCACGCCGTCTCCGTGGAATCGAAGGCGGACGCGCTCGACGGCGCCGACGAAAAAGACGTCTGCCGGGACTTCATCGCCGGTCTGGTTCTCGACAAGTGCGGAACGGCGGCCTGCCGCAACATTCAGGCCGCGCTGAGCGCCCCCTCCGCCTCCAAGCTCCTGGCGATCTACAACGACATCTCCATGGGCGAGTTCGACAAATCCGCGGCGAAAGGCGGTCTGCGGTATCACGTGCAGGGCCAAGGCGGCACCCACGCCAAAGTCCTGTCCATGATGCACATGGCGATAAACTTGAAATTCGGCGCGACCCGCGATGAGCTCCGCAGGGGAATTTCCGACTACGAAGGCCAAATTGACATGAGGAACGGCGCCGAGGAGAAGGCGATCACCCGCGGCATCGTCCCCGCCGCCGCCGCGGCCTGCGAACGCGAACGCCGGCAATACGCGAACAACATCGTGTCGGGCGACGGCGAGGCGGCCGGGCTCGTGCGCGACCTGTATCTCAAGCGCATGGGGCCGCATCCCATGGACCCCCGGGACGCCATCCGCCATCCGCGCAACCAAACCGCCTTCCCGCTGCTCAACTGGACCATGGCCTCGGCGTGCAAGAAGTTCGCGGCGGGCCGGTTCGAGGACACCGCCTTCGCAAAGGATCGCGCAACCGGACCGAAGGTGAAGCTCCCCGGCGGCGGCGAACTCTCCCGGAATCCCCTCGAAGCCCGGGACCAGATCGCCTCCCTCCTCACGAAGGGGGAGAAAACGACATTCGGAGAGCTCGACCCCGCGCAGCAGAAGAAGGCCTGGATCGTCATGTCCTTCCTTTCCGGCGAAATGGACAGAATCTCCCACGAAACCGAGTCCAGGAACCTCGATCCCCAGGGTGCGGGCAAGACATACGAACTCGGAAACGAAGCCATGAAGCAGCCGGGCGAAATCACGCTTGAACTTGACAAGAACGGCTCGGTGACGGTGCAGTTCAACGGAACCCGGCATCCCCAGTCGATCATCGCCGCGGACGGCAAGGGAAAAAGCCGGACCATGAACCTCGGCGAAGGCAGCACGATTCGCACCGGACTGATGATCAAAATCGACGCCAAGGACTTCGACCGCTTCGTCCAGCAGGACTTCACGCAGTTCGACGATTCCAACCTCACCGCCATCATGGACGCCCCCGACGGCACGAAGAAACTCGACGGCGTGGCGAATGGCATCCCCGACAAATTCCGGTTTTCATGGGACACAACCATCGAAACCACGGCCAACTACGACCTTCGGTAATCGCATTTCCGCCGCCGTTCAACTTTTCAACTTTTCAACCTTTCAACCTTTCAACAGGAGACATCCATGCCACTCGGAATCAACGGATACAACGACGCATTCAAGGCCTTCACCGACTTCGCGACGCAGGCGAAGTCGGGCTCGACCTTCGCGCAGATCGGCGGCGAGAAGAACACCGTCGCCGGCACCGGCCCGCTCGCGGGCCGGACGATCGTCGCGAAGACCGGATTCGACTTCGTCGGCAACGTCGGCCGCCGCCAGGCATCGCGCGACGTGAACAACGACGTGCGCGAACTCTTCAAGCAGGCGATCGCGGACATGTTCGGCGGCCCCGACAAGATCCCGGAGAGCGTCCGCGACGCGATGAAGCTCTCCGACTTCGGCAAGGGCAGGCCGCTCTCCGCGCGGCGCATCCTCGCCGTCAAGACCGCGGTGGACCAGGTGGCCGCCAAGACAAGCAACTGCATCGCGGAGAGCAAGGCCCATTTCGAATACACCAAGGAAGGCAAGGAGGAGGGCGACAAGAGGATCGATACGGCTTTCGCCGCCTGCAACGGCAACGCCGACGCCATGGACATCGTGAAGGCCAACATCCGCCCGCTCACGGTCAACACGCAGTCGAGCCTCCGCCCGGAGGCGGACGTGCAGAAAAAGGTGGGCCGGCTGCTCGACAACCTGAACGAACTCAAGGAGGTTTCGAAGAACAATCCCGCGATATACGCGGCCGGCAAGAAAATGCTGGAGGAAACGGGCGTCTCCCTTCCCAAGGGAATGATCGCGAAGCTTGTCCAAACCGCCAACGACGCCCCTCTCAAGGCGTTCGGGAAGCTCTCCGGCGGCTCGTCCGTCATGGACATCCACAAGGCCGTCATGCAGATGCACAAGACCATCAAGACGGCGATGAGTTCCTCCGGAGCGGAGAAGCTGGACGGCGCCGACGAGAAAATGGGCGCACGCGACTTTGTCGCGGCGGCTCTTCTGTCGCGCTGCGGCAAGGGGGGCCTCGCGAACATACGCAAGGCCCTGGATTCGCAAAACGCCTCCGCCTTGAATGAATACTATTCCTTCTCCGACGCCGGCCGAAACGGTTTGGTCGAGAATCCTTCGGACGACCTCAAGGAGGGAATCAAGGTCGTGGGCCGAATCGGCCTCACCTACTTGGAAAAGCTCGACAATGCCGTCAACGACAACCTGCGGGAGCTGAACCCCGGCGCGCACGAGGAATCCAGGGTGAAGAAGTTCGAAGGGGAATTCGACATCGACGACTTCGGCGGCGACGAACTCGTCGACGACACCGTTTCCATTGCAAATGACATCAACGACGAACTCGTCCAAAACTTCGTCGACGCGACCGTGCAGGGAAGCGGAAAGGGTTCGGAAGCCATCAAGAACGTCATCCGGACCAAGCTCGACGGTTCCAACGACCCCGGTGAAAAGCTCGGCAAGAGACTGAGCGCCAACGCCAACGCCATGATGAACTGGAGCATCGGCGGCGAAATGAAGAAGCTCGCCGCCGATGGCGGAGAATCAAGCCAGTTCAAGAAGGACATCGTCCGCAACTACAACGTCACCATGAGCGACGGCGAGAAGACCTTCAAGCTCTCGAAC
>CACZCD010000217.1 GCA_902779565.1 uncultured bacterium
CGTTCCAGGAGAGGAGCGGGAGCAGGTCGGTGATGCCGACGCGTTTCGCGTGGGCGGCAACCGCGTCCCAGTCCGGCGTTTCGCCGCCATGCGTCTCGACGTGCGTCCAGGCGAGCCGGCGTTCCCCGGCCTTCGACGGCATCGCACGCGTCTGGTCCGCCGTCGCCGCCGTCCGCGCATGGACATCCGTCAGTTCCGCCTTCGGGCTCTCGTGCAGGACCCTGAAATCGCGGAAGCCCACCTCCTTCGGCCTCCGTTCGTCCACAAAGTAGCCCGTGAAGCGGATGCAGGTGATGCGGTCGAAGCCTTCCGGCGCGTCCAGCGTGGATGCCGGCTTCCGCGCAAGCGTCATCCGAAGCCACCCGCCTTCGCCTTCCGCCACGGGATGCGGACGGTACACATACCATCCCGTGGGCTTATGCCGGCCGCCCGTGCGGAGCAGCAGCACGAAACCGCTGAAGGCGGAGATGTCATCCGTGTAGAACTCGAACGTGGTCCCCCATGCCGCGGAAAGGTCGAGCGGCTGCTCGAAGTCGCACGTCACGCGGTCTATGATCTTGTCGCGGCTGTAGTCGGGCTTGATCAGGACCTCGCGTACGCCCAGCGTCTCCTTCGACGTGATGTGAACGCCCCCGTTCGCCTGCGGCAGAAACGCCACGGCCGCGAGCAGGCCGATCAGATAGGATGCTTTCCTCATCGTCATCTCCGTTATTTGATTGTCACGCAGAAACCGCGGCGCGACATCCATATCTCGCCGTTCCGTACGCCGACACTCCAGCGCGCAGCAAGATCGGATGCGCCCGATACGATCGACCAGCCGGCGACGTTGTCAAGCCCGGACACGTCCACGCACGTGACGGGGAGCCTCAGCTGCGAGGCGCCGGACGGCAGGTCGCTCACATCGAGCGTGCCTTCCGCCGGCAGGGTGAAGCCCTGAAGCGTTCCGCCGCCCGCCGCCGAAATCCGCCACGTCACGCCATTCGCGAAGGCGAGCGCGGCGCCGTCCGTGCGGAGCGTCGCGTTCGACGCCACGGAGAACGACGTGGCAGCGATGAGCCCTGTTGACTTCGTGGGATAGGAATGGCTGATCCGGGCGCCGCGGGTGTTTCCGACCAGCGCCTTGGCGAGGTTCGTGTCATTCCCGACGCCCTTGCCCGATATCACAAGTGTGTTGCGGACCGTGGCGAGCGGGATGTTGTTCGACGTCCACACGTTTTCCCAGGTGAGGCCGTCCGCGCTGCCCTCAAGCGCCATCGCCGTTGGATTCTGGCGAGAGGCATAGGGAGGGGTGGTGCCACCATCGAGCGCGTAATAGAACGAGTAGTCAAGCGTCTTGATGGCGGGAGTTCCGTTCGTCATGTACATATCGATGGCCACCCAAGTATTAGGGTCGTTCACGTTAAGATCGTACATCGCCCTGCATTGGCTTCTGTTACTGGTACCGGTTCCCGCGAGCAGATTCTCAAGCCCGGTCAAGCCTGTCAGCGACGCCGAATAGAGGCGTTCGGCGAACGCATAGGCGTACTGGCCGGGCGCGAGCGCCGTTCCGGTCGGCTGCGCCGCCAACCCAGGCGTTTGGGCATTGCCATCCGCGTCGAAGAGGGCGAACCGGTGGATCATGAAATTTCTCGTGCTGGTGTCCGAAGCACTGTAGTATTCCGAATAGGCGCCGTTCGCATAGGCGTTCTCCTTGAGCCAGAGGCGGAACCTGTTGAACGGCTGGCCGCTATGGTCGCCAATGATCTTGACCGTACCGCCCCTCACGTCCAGCGCACCGGTGAAGCCGTACGAGCCGGAGGTCTGGGCGATGGTCCACGACCCCTTCCCCTCCTTGACCACCGAAAGCGTGCCGTCGCCGTCGCGGACGTCGAATGCGACGTTATCGGCGGTGTTGCTGCCGTCGAGCGTAAGCGTCTTCGCGCCCGCACCGAGGCCGTAGATGTCGCTGATCGTCAGCGCGCCGCCGTTCGCCGCGATGCGCCCGGCCGACCGCACCGCCATCGGGCGGCCGGCTGACGTCGCAGCGGCAGGTCCCACATGATCGAGCGTGCCTTCCGTCGATGCGCCGCCGAGGCAGATCGCGTAGTCCACCGCATGCCCTTCCACATCGCTGCCGGCGTAGGCGTCGGTGAGCACGGTCGCCAGGCCGAGCGAACACTCGATGCCCTTGGCGGCGAGCGTGTTGAACCGCAGGATTCCGTCCTCGACCGCGACGCCGCCCAGGAACCCATTCGCGTCCCGGTTCAGGTGCCAGACGCCCTTGCCCGTCTTGGTGATGTGGAACGAGCGCGTCACACCGCCCGAATTTGTGCGATTGTGGAACGCGCCGGATATCTTGCAGGCGTTCGTGTGGTCGCCGGAGAGCTCAATCCTGCGATGCAAGGCGGACGACACACCGGAGCCGTTGTACAGCCTTCCGGTGAAGTCGAGTCCGCCGGTGACGCCGCCATCGAGAATTGCGGGCGCGTCGAGATTCGACACGAAGAGGAGGTACTTGTTGCAGCTTTCGCCGATACCGAGATAGATGAGGCGGGAGGCATAGGCGTATATGTACTGATTCGTGCCGATGGAGGACGGCTCGCCCGTATTGCCGAACTTCATGACGCCCGTCCTCACGTAGGGGAGATTGCTTGTGTTTTCGCCCGTTTGAAGCGGCCTCGTGAATGTGCTTTCCGTGCCGCACAAATTCATGCGGTTCCCCTGTACGATGCAGGCGCCGGAATAGCCGTTCGCCTCGATCCGCCCGTGGAAATCGCAGTGTTGCGCCGTCGTCGTATCATAGGCGACCCGGATGAGGTCGTACTTCGAGGTGCGCCCGTAATCGTTCGTGACCAGGCCGTAACCGTCGATGTACTTCAGGAAGAAAGCCGCGCCGGAGGAGGTGAAGAGACGAGTCCCCTCGTTCATCACGATGTACGGAACGTAGTAGTAGCGCTTGTCGCCATCGGCGGCGCGCGGGACATCCGTTATGTCCGGGAAGCGCACGTCCCCCTTCTCGATGTGGAGATGCGTCGCGTAGTCGCGCACGTATGCCGAGCGGGAGGGATCGTCGATGGTGCGGGAATAGGAGGTGAAGCTCGCCTCGCCGTCGCCGCGCTTGATAATCGTGCCGAACTGGGCCTGGCCGCTCGTGCCGTCGTTGATCGCGCATCCGAACGTGGTGTTGGTGCTGATGTCGATGATGATGCAGGCGGTTTTGTGTGTGGTGAGGATCACGCGGTCGAGCGAGCTGACGATCGCCGCCGAGGCGTCATACACCGTGCCGGTGCAGTTCGCGTTGATGATGACCGAGTCGCCCGGCTCAAGCGTCCGGTTCTCGACGAAGCTTCCCGGCAGCGACCAGTCGCTCGCTCCGTTCACGAGGGTATTCGTCTTCGCGCACGCAACGGCCGCCGCCAGAAAGCAAACCACAGCAATTAGGCACTTTCTGATTGCCATAAAAACTCCTATTCTTGTTAAGAAGGCGAAATATACCTAAAACCGCAAATCTTGTCAACCCCGCCGGCTAGTGGTTAGTCGTTAGTGGTTAGTGGCTAGTGGTTGGTGGATAGTCGTTAGTGGCTAGTGGTTAGTGGCTAGTGGTATTATGCCACAAGATCCTCGTCAGAGCGGAATGTGAATTCGCCCATGAGCGGGTTGTCGGCCTTGGTGGCCGAGAAGCACGAGAACGTGTAGGTCTCGCCGCCCGGCGGGACGTCCAGCACCACATGGCACGGCTGGTCAATCACGCAGCGCGCCACGTCGGGAAGATAGCCGCGGCCGACCGGGAGCTGCGGACGGTTCAGCGGCATGTACGTGGGAAGCATCAGACGGTCACCGGCGTAGAGCGACCGGTCGGCGAGGCGGCACATTGTGTCGTCGGTGCAGTGCTGCTGGTCCAGCGAGCAGTTCGTCCACACGCGCGCCTTGAGCGCCTTCACGAGCCCGGGGTACATCGAGTGGTGGCCGTGGTGGTTGAGCTTCGCCACATGGACGCGTCCAACGGCCTCCCCCAACGCGTCCTCGATATTGTGGCGCACGCCGTCCGCATGCTTCCAGCCGTCGGAGAAGTCGCCGGCCGTGTAGTACCTGAACTTCCCGTACTCCACGATCATCCCGCAGCTCATGCCGTTCTCGTTCAGGGTCTTCGCGCCGGCCTTCACGCGATCCGCGTAGAGGTCGCGCACCGTGCCGTCCGGCCGCACGAAACGCCCGTTCGCGCAGAGGTTGAACACCTTGAAGTCCCGGCACGCCGCCGCATCGCCCGGACGGAACTGTTCCCTCGATCCGAGGGCGAAGCGCTCGATCTTCGTCCCCTGCGTCTCGGCGAGGTGGGCGTAGAGGGCGCGCATCTGGCGCGGCGTGCCGTCGCGAGAGGTCTTGAGGACGTCCAGCGGATCGTCGAACCCCGGCCAGGCGCGGTCCACCGCGCGGCCGAACTTGAGGAAGCGCGCGGCGTCCGCGATGCCGCAGAGGTTGAACTCGCCGAGGGACGACTTGCCCAGCGGCCCGCCGTTGTAGCGTTCGCCGCCGCCGTGGTCCTCGTGGTAGTGCGAGAGGTGGAGATAGTCCACCTTGTCGCCCTTGGGATTGACGCGAAGGATGTACTTCGCCGCGAACTCGCCGGCGCGGATCGACGGGGAAGACGGCAGCGGCACCTCCGCCGGCGTCTGGAAGAACCGCATCGAGTCGCCGCAGTCCAGGAGCATCGAGGTGCCGTCCGGGAAGATGTGGAACATGCACTCGGAGCGTCCGGTGTAGATGTAGTGCACCTGGTAGTGGCCCTTGCGCCACGCCCGCTCCGGCGTCCGGGAAGTCGCCACGCTCTTAACGCCCACGCAGCCAACTGCCGTCACCGCGCCGGCGGCGACGGTCCCCTGCAGGAAGCGCCGCCGGGTCATTTCACGATCGAGTTTTCTCTTCATGGTGCGTATTATGCCATAAACTCCCGCTCGTGTCACATTAGTGGTTAGTTGTTAGTTGTTAGTTTAGAGTTTGGAGTTTGGAGTTTGGAGTTTAGAGTTTGGAGTGGCTAGTGGTTAGTAGATTCCGCCTTCGCTGGAGCTACGGCGCGATGAAAGTGGTTAGTGGCTAGTCGTTAGTGGCTAGTCGTTAGTGGTGTCTCAATTCTGTCGCCCATGCAGGAATTGTAACACTCAACTATTCTATAAAGTGTCCGCTTCGTAATACTGTCATGTTTCAAACTTCTTCCATTTATCGAATAAGTTTGAAGCGAATTACGCTAAACCAAATCCAGCAATGCAATAGGGCCCTGTCACGAAAAGGAGATTGTCAAAAGCTGATTTTGTCACG
>CACZCD010000218.1 GCA_902779565.1 uncultured bacterium
CGAGAACAAGGTTTGCGTGTTTCATCATTCCATTTCCTTTTCTGTTTCGGTTTGCGTTTGGGTTGAGAGCTCACTTGAAGCGACACTTGTCATCTCAGTAAGACCCGAAAAAGACTCTTGTCAGCGGACGACGCGACATTGGTGATCACAACCGTATCGGGGTAGGTGCGACGGTCAAAGGAGATCTTTCCCGTAACGGTGTTCGATGAGACGAACACGTAGGTCGGCGTGAGCGTCGCCGTCCAGAGTCCGTCGGCGTTTGTGGTCACGTTCACATCCATGTGGCCGTAGTGCTTGCCACCCGCGACGAGGGTTCCCGTACCATCGTAAACCTCCGGCGCATCGACATGCGCGCGATACACTTCGTAGGGATTCGGCCGCCCCGTTCGGTTGCAGCCGCGCAGACCGTCTCCGCCCATGCCAACATCGTAGATGTTGATCGTATGGCTCCGGGTGCCGCCATCCGGCAGTCTCTCCACGCCCGTCAGCTGGGAATGCTCGTAAAGCTCATCATGTCCGCAGATCCACGCGTCCACGCCGTACCTGAACACAAGGTTTGTGAGGCAGCGCGTCGCCGCACCGGACAGGTATTCGGCACTGCTTTCCGTTCCTTTCTCACCGTTTAGGCGACCATGGTAGCCCACGGAAAACGGACACTGGTGGCACACGAGAAACGTAAACAGCTTGTTGACCTGTGCGTCGGCGAGCTGCTCCTCAAGCCATTGATACTGGGCCGAACCAGGGTTGAAGTCCGGCGCACGGCACCTGTCTTGGCAGAGCGGCTGCGTGGTGTCGCGCATGTTCGGCGTGCCGTTCTCGCGATTCTTGACATCGCTTGTCGTATCAGAATAGTAATCCTGCCCATTGTTCGTGTCGATGAAGATGATCGCTACAGGACCGTAGTCCACGCGGTGGAAGCGTTCCTGCTGGTCGGCATCAACCGCCGCGCCGTTCGGCTCAAACTCGAAGTACGAGAGGAACTTCCGCATGCCGCGTTCGCCATAGTCGTCGGCGGCATAGTAGCCATGGTATTCGTGATTGCCGGGCGCGGCAAGGATCGGCGTGGAGCCGGCGGGATCGTTCAGCCCGCCCGCGTTGTGCCGCCAGAACTCGTCCCAATGCGTCTGGTCGGATCCCTTCTCGGCAAGGTCACCCGCAATGACGAAGAAATCGGGCTGGCTGGCGACCATCGTGCAGATGTTGCTCGCGTAGCCGTCTGTCTGGTCGATGTAGTAGCGTCGGTTGCTGTTGGGGGTGGTATCGTGATCCACCGCATAGTTTTCCCACACCACGCGGTCACCGGTGGAGGAGGGCTGCGTCTCGCTGTCGGAGTAAGCGACAAAGTGGACGGGGCGGAATGCCGCCGGCGCGGTGCGGAACGAATTCGCATACACCGAACCGCCCGCGAGTGTCACGCGGTAGGAATACTTCGTGTCGGGCCGAAGTCCTTCAATGCGGTAGCGGTACTGCCATGGCACAAGCGAAGGGAGATACTGCTTTGCGTGCGAATAGCCGAAGTAGTCGAGTTCCGTCGCCTGTCGCGGCGAGACGGTCGCGGACCGGCTTGTGGAAGCATCGCCCGCCCGCCACCATTCGACTGTGGCGGTGCCGTTGGTCGCCGAGAGCCAGAGCACCGACATCGCATTGGTGGCAGGGTGCTGCACGTAAGGCGTCACGCGGAACGCCGCTGCCGTGCAGGCAACCAGCGAAAATACAGGGATGAGACCGTATCGCAGGATCCTACCCATGTTGATTCTTACTTATTGACGAGCTTCAGCGTCTCTTCCTTCAGCTTGGCGCAGTTGGTCTTGCCGGCCATCGCCTCCTTATAGTTGTAGCGCTTTGCCAATGCCGCAATCTCGTCCTTGAAAAGGCCCTTCTCCTTGAGGATGCGGATCTTCTCGGCCGTGGCGATGCCGTTGCGCATCTCGAGGAACCGGTAGGACGGCACGCCGCCGGGATACGCAAAATACGTGTCACCCGCGCGCCAGCCGCGGAAGGAGCCATCGTAGAACGGCTCCTCGGGCCAGCTGTTCCACGCCCAGCGCAGGAAGCCGTCAAGTCCGACCATGCCGGGATACACGCCGATCCAGAAGTTCTCGGCCGGCGGCGACGAGAGGAAGGTGTTCGGGCGGGCCGGACCGCAACACACGTAGTACGTGGTCACAAAACCCTTCGTCTGGCGTTCCGCCACCTCCGCGAGGAAGTCGTCGGTCAAGTGGCCGAGGTACTGGCAGTAGTTGTCGATCGTGATGCCTACGAACTCGCTCGGCTTGCGGTTCCCGGCGAGCGCGATCTTCATGCCGGGCGCGTGCGCCTGCACGAAATTGGCGATACGCTTCACGTCCTCCGGCGCGCGCTCGTCCATCGAGATGAACGTATCGGCGAACCAGCCCTTCTCCTTCAGGTGGGCGGTGAACGCTTCGAGGAACGGCCCCCAGAAGTCCTCGAATTCCTTCGAACCGGGCCGCGCCTTCACCTTCACCGACTTGCCGTCCGCATCGGTCCACCCCACAAGATCGCCCCACGGGCACATCGTGTAGCAGGCGATGTGCGGACCGATTCCGCAGCTGCGGCCGAACGCCACGTATTCATCAAAGATCGTATAGTCGAACGACAGCTTGCCCGCAGCGTCCTTCTTCGCCGCCACCATCGTGCCGTACGCATCGCGGCACTGGTGGTGCCACGGCTGGTCCACGAGCGTGACGGTGAGCGCCTTCTGTCCGGCGGAGGCGAGCAGTTCCCACAGGGGACGCATCGCGGCATAGTGCGCCTTGGAGAACGGCTGCACCTTCGCATACCGCGCCACGGCCCACGGATGCTGCCAGAGATCAAGATAGTATTTCCATTCGGAGGGCGGCGGCAGTTCGCGGTCCACCACCTCGATGTCCATCAGCCCCCACTTGTAGAGGCCGGGCTTCGCGTCCTTCGGCACCGAGATCTCCGCGACGCGCGGACCGCCGCCCGCGGACGTGCTCCAGTCCACGACGTCGTAGCACTCCGCAATCTGAAGTTCCGACGGCACGGGACGGTACCGCACCGGACGCAGCACGCCGCAGCGTACCTCCAGACCAGCGGGCGGTTCGCCCAGTTCCGTGTAGTCCGGCACCAGCAACGCGAGCGTTTCGCCCCGCCAGGCAGCCACCTTGAAGTCATCCGCGAACGCACACCACGCCGCCGCCGAAACGGCCAGCAGCGCGACCGACACTTTTATGCTTTTTTTCATGCCCGTATCGTACCAAATCGCCACCCCCGCGTCAATCACTGCGCCCCCAAAATTGGTTCCAAACTTCCAAACCTCTAAACTTCCAAATCAAGTTGCGCGGTGGCGATGTCGGCGGCGATCTGGTCGCGCAGGGCGGTGAGGGAGGGGAAGGTTTTCTCGGGGCGCAGAAAGGCGCGGAACTCCAAACGCAGATGGGAGGGTGACCGATCTGATGGAAGTGCGTCCTTTTCAAGCAAATGCACTTCTAAAACGGGGGCCGTCCACGCCTGCTTTCCCATCGTAGGAGCCACACCATAGTTCGCGAGTCCCGGACCCAACGGTGTTGAGACAACATACACGCCCCGCTTCAGCGGTGGCGCGGCCGCCACGTTCAATGTGGGAGCGTTCAGACGGCGCCCCACGCCCTTCCCGGGCACAACCGCACCCATGACCGCAAACGGGCGCCCCAGCATGGCGTTGGCATCCTCGATCAAACCTTTAGCAAGCGCCGCCCGAATGCGCGTGGAGGACACGCGTTCATTTTTGTACTGGACATAGCGAGCCACTTTCACGTCAAAGCCCAACCGTCGAAGCGTTGCAGGCGTACCGGCACCCTTTGCGCCGAACCGCCAGTTCCCGCCGCAGTGGATGCGTTCGAGCGACGGAAATTCGCGTCGCAGAAAATCCGCAAACGCCTCCGGCGGCTGCGCGGCGAACGCGGACGTGAAACGGAGCGCCCGCACGGCACGCGGCTGAATGGCTCCCTCCGTCTCAAGACGCGCGAGACGCTCATCCACATCCATGAGGAGCGGCGGCGCATGGTCCGGATCAAGAACGGTCAAGGGATGGTTGACGAACGTCAGCACCGCATCGGCACCAGCGAGAATGCGCAAGTGCCCGCGATGAACGCCGTCGAAGAATCCAATGGCCAGATTCACGCCCGCAACCTGTTCTTCGGGATGAGACGGGCGGCAAGGTCCGTCGGATGGAGGTCCATCATCTTCACGAACGGCACGGCGTCGTCCACGGAGAACGTTCCGCACCGGGTACGGCGGCAATCTTCCACGCACGCACCGCAACCCAGCGCCACCCCGAGGTCGCGCGCCAGCGCGCGCACAGAAACGCCTTTCGTCGCGGAGAAGGAAAGCGACACTTTCGGCGGCGCGAATTCCGTGACGTCATAGCGATACACATGGACGAGTCGTTCGCGCAGCTCGTCGCCTTCGGCCGTGCGGACGATCTCGTAGCCGGTCTTGCCCGGAATCTTCACCGCCGAAAACGCGGGCGGCGACTGATAGATGTCGCCGCGCAGCTCCTTGAGCGCGGCGTCAAACTGTTCGCGTGTGACGCCGGCGGCATCCGCCTCTTTCAACGTATGACCCGCGCGGTCACCCGTATCCGTCTCGCGTCCCAGCGTGAGCGTGAGCGCATAGGCGCGATCATCGCCCATGAGATCGTTCGAGAAGCGCGTCGCGTCACCGAGCAGCAAAACGAAAAGGCCCGTCGCCGTGACGTCCAGCGTGCCGCCATGCCCTACCTTCACGAGATTGAAGCGGGTCTTCACTGCCTTCATCACATCATGTGCGGAGATGCCGACCGGCTTATCGACGAGAATGGCCCCGTCCAACTCCGCCAACATGGCGATGTTAGCGAGGTTCGCCATCGTTCGCTCCCGGCAGCTTGTCGAGGATGGCCAAAACGGCATCCCCCTTCTCGATGGAATGATCCAGCTCAAACCGGAGCTGCGGCGTGAACTTCATCCGCACCTCGCGGTTGATGACCCGCTCGAACTCGTGCGTGTGATGGATGAGATGCCCCAGCGCGCGCTGCTGCACCTCCGGCTCGCCGAACACGCTCACCTTCACCGTGGCGTTTCGCAGGTTCCGCGCGCACTGCACACCCGTGACCGTAATCAGTCCGGGACCAATGGAATCTCCCTGCAAAATGCGGAACATCGCATCCGCAATCACACGCTTCAGGAGCGAATCAACTCTCTCCAATCTATCGACCGACATATCTTCTGATCCTCTATCTGGCTTTCACAACGCCGCGTATTATACCATTTCCGCCGCCGACCGTCATTCCCG
>CACZCD010000219.1 GCA_902779565.1 uncultured bacterium
AACGCGCCGCAGCGGAAGGTCGGGCCAAGGCGACGCGTGGAAGGAGCAAGCGCAGGGGAACGGCGAGACGCCGGTTCGTGTGATGCGCCAGCGGACGCAAGCGAGACAAGGAGGCGGTATCCCGCCGACGAAGTATCGCGCTGCGGACGGTGGATGCAGCGCGCGGGAGGAGTCGAGCTTTTCCCCGGAGGGCGCGACGAGCATGCGTCGCCTTGGCCCAGCTCCCGAGGGTGCCATGCGCGGCCACGGTCGGGGTCGTAGCCGAGCGGAACCTTTCTGGGCGCGGCGGATTCGACAGGACCACGGCCCGACGGCGTATATGTATACGCCGAGCGGCCGCGTGGACGGAGAAGCCGCCCGCCCAGAAAGGCGAGCACGGTTACCACGACCGTGGCCGCACGCTGGAAGGCAAACGCACAGAACAGCCAGTTACCCGAACCGTGGCCGCACGATGTCAGGCAAACCAACACACACCATGCACGGCAACGTCAAGCCGCAGAGCGTCAGAACTCGGCGGCGTCGCAGACGAGAGACTCCATGATGTAGTCCTTGCGCTCGGGCGTGTTCGCGCCCATGTAGAACTTGATCGTCTTCTCGACGTCGGTGTCGTCGGAGCAAGTGACGGGCGTAAGGCGCATCTCCTCGCCGATGAAGCCCCTGAAGTCCTCCTTGTCGATCTCGCCGAGGCCCTTGAAGCGCGTGATCTCGCAGCCGCGGCCGCACTTCCTTATCGCCTCCTCGCGCTCCTCGTCGGTGTAGCAGAAGTAGTGCTCCTTCTTGTTCCTGACGCGGAAGAGCGGCGTCTCGAGAATGAAGACGCGCCCGTCGAGGATGAGCTGGCGGTAGAAGCGCATGAAGAACGTCGTGAGGAGCATCCTGATGTGCAACCCGTCGACATCTGCATCGGTCGCGAAGATGATCTTCCCATAGCGCAGGTGATCGAGCGTCTCCTCTATGTCGAGCGTCTTGATGAGGTTGAAGAACTCCTCGTTCTTGTAGAGGACATCCTTGTTGAGCCCGCACGTGTTGAGGCACTTGCCGCGCAGGAAGAAGACGGCCTGGTTCATCGCGTCGCGCGCGTTGCCGAGCGTGCCGCCGGCGGACTTGCCCTCGGTGAGGAAGATCATCGTGTCCTCGCCATACCCCTTCTTGCCGGCCTTGTCCTTGCGGTCGAGGTGGAGGTGGTTCTTGCAGTCCTTGAGCTGCGGCACGCGCACGCTCACCGCCTGGCTGCGCTCGCGCGCCTGCTTCTTGATCGTGTTGAGCTGGCTGCGGAGCTTGGAGGTCTCGTCGATCTTCTTGATGAGCTTCTCGGCCTCGGCGGGGAACTTGTGGAAGAGCGCCTCCGCTTCCTTCTTGATGTTCGCGACGAGATCGGCGCGGATCTCGGGCGAACCGAGCTTGGTCTTGGCCTGCCCCTCGAAAGTCGGCTCCTGCATCCGGATCGAGATCGCGCCCACGATGCCCTCGCGCACGTCGTCGCCGTCGAACTTCTTCTTCGAGTATTCGTTGAGCGCCTTGGTGAGCCCTTCCTTGAACGCCGTGAGATGCGTGCCGCCCTCGGTCGTGTGCTGGCCGTTCACGAAGGAGTAGTACTCCTCGGAGAAACGGTTGGTGTGGGTGAACACGAACTCCAGCGTCTTCGAGCGGAAGTGGAACGGCTGGTAGAGCTTCTCGAACTGCGCCTCGTCCGCGATCAGATCCTTGAGACCCTCGTCCGAGCAGATGCGCTCGCCGTTCAGCACCAACGTCAGCCCGGCGTTGAGGTAGGCGTACATCTTGAGACGGCGCATCACGTGATCCTCGCGGAACTTGAAGTTCTTGAAGATCGTCGCGTCCGGCAGGAAGCTCACGAACGTGCCGGTGCGCTCGTTCGGGTCCTTCAGCTTGCCGCGCCGCTTCGACTTGAGGATGCCCTTCTCGAACGTCGCCTCGGAGAACTCCCCTTCGCGCACGGAACGCACGTAGAACTCGTCCGAAAGGCCGTTCACGGCCTTCGTGCCCACGCCGTTCATGCCCACGGAGAACTGGAAGGACTCGGTATCGAACTTGCCGCCCGTGTTCAGCTCGGAGACGCAGTCCACCACCTTGCCGAGCGGGATGCCGCGCCCGTAGTCGCGGATCTGGCAACGCCCCGTGTTCCAGTCGAGGTTGATGTCGATGCGCTTGCCGTTGCCCATGATGAATTCGTCGATCGCATTGTCGATCACCTCCTTCATCAACACATAGATGCCGTCGTCGTAATCCGACCCGTTGCCCGCCCGGCCGATATACATGCCGATGCGGCGGCGGATGTGTTCCATCGCACTCAGGTGCTTGATATTGCTGTCGTCGTAGTTCGCCATTCTTTCGTATTTCCTTGGCGCCTAATTATACCACACAATTGCACACAACGGCTAAAGGTTGCGCGCCTTCTTGATCTCGGACCACGCCGCGTTGATGCGCGCCATCTGCGCGTTGGCGCGGGAGAGGAGTTCATCGGAAAGCCCTTGCGCCCGCAGCGCGTCCGGATGCAGCTGCTTGGCCTTCTCGCGGTACGCCCGCCGCACCTCGTCGTCGCTGGCGGTGCTCGGGCACCCAATCACGGAATAGGGATCCTCGCCGCGCGGCTCGTCGTCGACGTCGTCCACCAGACCCCGTCTGCCGCGCTCCCACGCATACAGCGCAGGGTCGATGCGCAGCGGCGAGACCACGGTGCGCAGCAGAGACTGCTCCTCGGCCGAAACTACGCCATCGGCACACGCGAGATCCCACAGGATCCCATACACGATCTCGCGGACGCGCACACTGGGCTGCGCGGAGGCGAACGACGCCGCATAGTCGTAAAGGGTGTAGGCGTCATTCTTCGCCTCACGGAACACCCGGATGCAGTATTCCCGCTTCTCACCGTGCAGACCGAGCCGGTCGAAAAGCCGCTCGCAGTAGCGTACCTCGTCCTCGGAGATGCGCCCGTCCGCCTTGGCCATCTTGGAGAGCATCGCCGAAAGCGCGGCGAGCGTGGCGAGTTCATCGCCGCTTGCCGCATTGCCGCTTTCGGCATCGTCGCGCTTCTGTCCGCCGATGAACTCCCGCGCCTTCCCTTCAAGCCAATTGCCCGCGACCGCACCGATGATTCCGCCCAGCAGCCCGCCTCTCTGCGCGCCGAGAAATGCGCCCAGTCCTACACCGATCCAGCTCATTTGAACTCACCTTCGCCAATGCCGGCAAACGAATGCCCGTCTATCGCTATCTTCTCCATGCCGCACATTATACCATATCCCGATTTGTTGGATCCGCCCGGCGTGCAGACGGTTTGACATCGATAGGGTCATTTGGTATCATCAAAGCAATTCACGAACCAGAAAGGAAGACCCATGAAATTTATCCTCTCGATGACTTGCGTCACACTCTCGCTGCTCGCCTTTGCGGAGACGGCGAAAACCACGTCCCCCGACGCGCCCAAACTCCAGCGGTTCGAGTTCTCCGGACTTGAGGCACGTGTCTTCTACAACGCCGAGTCCCCTCTCGAAAAGGGTTCGACCGCCACGCTGGCCGTCGTCCACGTCCACGGCTGGGGCAGCGGCGTGGGCGTGGCAAGGGAAGAAATCCCGCTCATCCAGGCGCTCCGCGCGGCGATAAAGCCCGGTGATGTGCCGCCCTACGTGATCTCGCCCCTCTTCCCCCGCCGCGCCATCCTGAAACGCCTGAATGAGCCGGTGGACGGACGGGCCATCTGGAACGATTCTTGGAGAGGGAGCCTCGCCGATGCCGTCGCCCCTAACGACGACTGGCGCGGCGGCGGCGATGCGGTCGGCACGCACCTCAGCTCGTACGACGTCATTGATCTCATCTTTGCCACGTTCAGCGACAAGAGCCGCTTCCCCAACCTCAAGCGCGTGGTGATGACAGGCTATTCCGCCGGCGGACAGTTCGTCGGCCGGTACACCGCCGTCGGGAAAGGAACCGTGCGCGAGGGCATCACGCTCGAATACGCCGCCATGGCCCCTTCCACGGAACTGCGTCTCGATCCCAATGTATCCTGGCACTACGGTCTCAAGAGCCGTCCGCGCTATTCAGCGGCGCTGACCTTCGACCAGATTCTCGGAAACCTCTCACGTCGCCGCGTCTGGCGCGGCTGCGGCGACGCGGATACGAAGGGTCCCGACCAGACGGCGCTCGACGTCTCACCGTACGCCATCAAGCAGGGCAAGAACCGCTATGAAAGGTTCCTCAACTTCAAGGAATACCTGAAGCAGTTCCCCGCGTGGGAGAAGCAGGTCTCGTTCTACACGTTCAAGGGGATGAGCCACAACAATGCCGCCGCACATTCAAGCCCGGCGCTCATCTCCTTCATTGTAGGCCAGCCGTGACCTCAAGCGCCTTCCCGATTGACTGGTCCATGTCGTAGTACCGGTACTCGCCGAGGCGTCCGCCCACGACAAGACCCGGCACCGTCGCCGCTTCGGCGCGGTAACGTTCGAGCAACGCCTGAGAATCCGCGTTGTTGATCGGGTAGTACGGCTCATCGCCCGACTTCCAGGCGCGGGGATATTCACGCATGATCACGGTCTTCGCGCACGCCATCGTCGCCTTGTCCTCCGGATGGTAGTGCTTGAACTCATGGATGCGCGTGTACGGCACCTCCGCCTCGGTGTAGTTCACCACGCTCGTGCCCTGAAAGTCGGCGATGTCCAGCGTCTCACGCTCGAACGCGAGCGAACGCCACGGCAATTCGCCGTACCGGTAGCCGAAGAGACGGTCAATCGGACCAGAATAGAACACCGGCACAGACGCGAGCGGCGACGCGCGGTGCGCCGCGAGGTCGAACGCATGGTTGCACTCCACGGTGATGTTCGGATGGTCGAGCAAACGGTCGAAAAGCGAATTGTAGCCCGTGAGCGGAATGCCCTGATTGTAGTCGTTGTAATAGTTCACGTCATAGCTCGCCCGCACCGGCACGCGCTGGATGATCGTGGGATCGATCTCCTCCGGCGGCTTTCCCCACTGCTTCGAGGTGTAGCCGCGGAAGAACGCGTCGAACAGCGCCGTCTTGTGCGATTCATCCGCCATGAAGGCGGGAAGTTCGGCGGGCGTGAGCTCCACGCCGAAGAACTTGTTCACGAGCGTGAGGCCAAGCGGAAGGAAGTAGATCTTGCCGCGATAGTGCGCCAGCACCTTGTGTTGATAGCCATTGAACTCAACAAACCGCCGCACGAACCGCCACACGTCGTCAAGGTGCGTATGGAAGATGTGACTCCCGTAGGTGTGGATC
>CACZCD010000220.1 GCA_902779565.1 uncultured bacterium
CGCGACTGGACCAGCTACGACCGTCTCGTGTTTGACGTGACGAATCTCGGCGAGGGGGGCGACACGCTCGCCCTCCGCGTGGGGGGGCCAGACGGCAAGGTGGCGGACATCGGGCTTGCGCGTTCCTTGGTGATGCCGGCTTGGGAGCGCAAGCAGTGGGTGGTAGATCTCCAGTATTGGCCGAAGGAGGCGTGCTCCACGAACATCACGCGGCTCTTTCTCTACACCTACCGTCCGCAGGACATGCATGCGTTCGTCGACCGCTTCACGCTCCTGAAGCCGGGCGAGCCGCTGCCGCCCGCGCCGAAGTTCGATGCGGCGAGCGCGGCGGCGATCCGTGCAGGGCGCGAGGCGTACGATGCGCGCAATGCGAATCGGCGCAAGGCATTCCTTGATTCGCTCGCGAAGGCGAACGCGGCGGCCGGGGTTTCGCCTGACGGTTTTCTTGTGGGGCAGGCATCTTCGATGGAGGGCGTGAAGCCGAAAGATACGCATGCGGCGAAGGGTCCGGCAGGGATGTCGCTGCGGATGGCGCGCAATGAATACGAGGCGCTGCAGGTGCTCGTGACGCCGACCGAGGGCAATCTGAAGGGCGTGACCGTGGGCGTGTCGCCGCTGAAGCTCAAGGTGCCGGTGTGGAAGCGTCTGGCGAAGGCCGTCTATCTGCCGCTTGATGCGGTGAAGGTATCGGTGATGGGGTATGTGGAGACGAAGGGCTATCCGCGCTATGCGATCGGTTACAACGTGCCGACGAACGCGGCGCCGGGCTATGTGCGCGTGACGAAGCGCGCCACGCCGGGTTGGTGGCCCGATCCGATTCTGGATTTCATGAGTACATGCGATGTGAAGGGGGGCGATGTGCAAAGCTTCTGGGTGGGGGCCCATGCGCCGTCCGACGCTGCGCCCGGCGTGTACGAAGGCACGATAACCGTTTCTGCGGAGGGACGCCGCCCCGCGAAGTTCCCGTTCTCGGTGCGGATCGACGGTTTCGAGATTCCCAAGACGCCGCCGTATCCACTCGTTATCGCGTTCTCGCCGAGCGTGTACGTGCGGCCCGACCAGCATGGTGCACGCGACCGGGATTTTCGCGAGCGGGCGAAGGCGAAGCCCGATTCCCCGATCAACCTCTGGAAGACGCACAAGTTCGAGTGGGGCGATTTCCTCGCGGACCACTTCATCACGATGGCGCCGCTCTACCAGCACGGCGGCGAACTGCCGTATGACGTCTGGGAACGGCTGAAGGCTCAAGGCCGCATGGGCTACTACAACCTGTGCTACGTGAGCGAGCAGTCTCCGGGCGACACGCCGGAGCGGCGGAAGAAGTGGACGCAGTGGTCCGACTGGGTGGTGAGCGTTTTGGAGAAGCGGCTGGCCGAAGCGAAGGCGCACGGGCTTGAGACGAACTGCCTGTTCTACTGCTGCGACGAGACGCCCACGAACCGGTTTCCGGGAATCGACGCGATGCTCGCGAAGTTCAAGCCGCGCTTCCCGCAGGTGCCGTTCGCGACCACGGCGTATGATACCACGTTCGGCACCGGGAAGCACCTGAAGCAGATGGACATCTTCATCCCGCAGACGATTCGCTTCGATCCCGAGATCGCCGCGAAGTCGCGTGCGCAGGGGCACAAGGTGTGGTGGTACTATGCGTGCGACCAGCGGGCGCCGCACGCGAACGCGTTCACCGAGGGCCAGCCGATCGAGCAGCGGCTCCTGATGGGTGCGATGGCGGCGAAGTGGCGTCCGGAGGGTTTCCTGTACTATCAGATGGCGTACTTCAATTCGCTCGACTGCATCACGAGCGGTCCCTATACGTCATGGGATCCGCGCAGCTGGTGGAACGAGCATGGCGACGCCACGTGGGTGGCGGTGGGTCCGGGCGGCAAGCCGCTCTCCACGCAGCGTCTTGAGAACTTCCGCGACGGGCTGGAGGACATGTGGTACGCGGAGCTGCTGCGGCGTAAGCTGGAGACCGCGCCGAACGCGCTGTGGGCGGCGAAAGCGCGGGAGCTCTTGGCCGTGCCGCGCGCCGTGGTGGATACGCTTCGCAACTACACGGACGACGCCGACGCCCTCTACGCCTGGCGCAACGCGATGGCGGATTTGCTGAACTAAAAAGGAAAGACCATGAAAGACATGAACAGAAGGGAATTCTCGAAGGGATTTGTCGCCGCGGCATCTGCGGCGGCGCTCGGGCGTGCATTGGCGCAGAAGCATGAACCGACAGGCGATGCCGAACTCGACCGGCGGCAGAGCGAGATAGACGCCTTGGCACCGGACGACTTCAAGCGGTATCTGGGGGCGGGTGCTGGACTGAGCGCGGAGCGCCTTGCGTCATACGTGGAGAAATTTCCCGCGCTTGGACGGTTGGAGGCGGCGTTTGCGAACGTCATGCGTGAGGTGAAGGAGACCGTCGTGACCGACATCGACCATCCGGCGATCTGGTACGTGTACAACATGGGGCTTGTGATCAAAACGCCGAAGTCGCTCTTTTCGATCGACCTCAACCACCGACGTGCCGAGGAGTTTGCGCCGATGCTGGATTTTGCGCTCATCACGCACAACCACAGCGACCACTACACGGAACGGTTCAAGGTCGCCATGGACCGAGAGCAACACAAGCCCGTGGTGAACAACTTCTTCGATAACTACGGCGTGCGGGATCGGCGTATCGGCGGCTACACGCGCGCAAGCTCCAAGACGTTCCATTTTGGTGATGTGACAATCATCACAGGGCTTTGCGACCACAACGACTACCTGATCGACTACACCACACCGTTCGAGGTGCAAATCGGGAGCTTCACGCTGTTCCACTCCGGCGACTGCTGCAGTCACGCCAAGTTGCACGTATCACGCCGGCCGGACATGTGGGTGTTCCATCCGTACTGCGGCATGGACCCGGTCGCGGGGTGCCGCGAAGCGATCAAGCCGAAGTTGGCGGTGATTGCGCACCTTCAGGAGTTGGGGCACGCGAAGAACCGGTACCGCTGGACTTACCGCGACGGTCTTAACATCAAGACGCGTCTCGAAGAGGCCGGCTTCGTTGCCCGGATGCCGCTCTGGGGCGAACGCCTCGCGTAGCGCGGTCGCGCGTTACCACTCGACAGGCTTGCGCGCGGCCTTCTTCTCGGAATGGGCGTGCTTGTCGTCCAGCATCTTCTGTTTTTGGCGGCGTGAACGACGGCGCTTCTGCCGGCGCTTCTTCTCGATCTCCTGCTGCTTCGCGGATTTCCGCTTGTGCTCGCGTTCCAGGATGGCCTCTGCCAGCGCGCGGCGCGCGAGCCAGCGGTTGTCTTCGCGCGAACGTGTTTCGCCGAAGCGGATCTGAAGGCCGCTCGGTTCATGCTTGAGCCGTACGACGTTCGAGGTCTTGTTCGTCTTCTGTCCACCGGGACCGCCACCGAGGATGAACGACTCGTCAAGATCCTCCTCGAAGACGGAGGCCTCGGCCATGAGTTCCTTGATGTGCGCGATGGTGTTGGGAGTCAGCATAGGAAAGTTGAAAAGTTGAAAGGTTGAGAAGTTGAAAGGTTGAAGGGTTGAAGGGTTGAAGGGTTGAAAGGTTGAAAAGTTGAAAGGTTGAAGGGTTGAAGGGTTAAGGGGTTGAGGGGGGTAGTAGTTTCTCGGCGTTGGCGGTGGTGAGGAGGGCGAGAGATTCGGCGGTGGTCTTGCGCTGCTCGGCGAGGAAGCGGACGGTGTGGGGGAGGAAAGACGGCTCGTTCTCCTTGCCGCGCATCGGCACGGGGGCGAGGAACGGCGAGTCGGTCTCCACGAGTAGTCGATCATCGGGCGCATAGCGCGCGGCTTCACGTACGTTCTCTGCGGCGCGGAAGGTGACGATGCCCGAGATGGAGATCATGAAACCGCGGTCGAGCAGCGGGCGCTCGAAGGGGACAGACCCTGTGAAGCAGTGGATGATGCCGTTGTGGAAGTCGTTTTCGTCGAGGACGCCGAGCGTCGCGTCATCCGCGTCGCGCGTATGGATCACTACGGGGAGGTTCAGCTCGCGCGCCAACTCGAGCTGGGCGGCGAAAAGGTCGCATTGCGCTTTCGCCGTCTCCGGAGCGTAGTGGAAGTCGAGACCGATCTCACCAACGGCGGCGAGAGACTTTCGGTTGTCGATGATGGGGGAGAAGTCGTAGCGCGGACAGCTTCCGCCGGCCGGTGACGCCTGATCGCGATCAAGACCGAGTGCAAGGCGAACGTTGGGGGTTGAGTCGCGGACGGTTTCGTATGCGAGCATGGCTGCGCGGTTCAGTTCCGGTGAGCCACCCACGGCCATAAGTTGCGTGACGCCCGCCTCGTATGCGCGGGCGAGCGTTGCGGCGGTTTTCTCCGCATCGCATGAGAAATGGGCGTGGGTATCGAAAAGATTCATGGCGGGTATTGTATCATAGTTTGTGGCTAGCAGTCGGCAAAGTGCGGTTGATAGTTTGTAGCACTTATAAATAGTGACATCACGCTTGTTCGGATGATTTTCATCTTTGCATTGTAGCCCATTTCCTCATGATCTTTTGGCTCGTCGCAGGAACATCGTCTCTTAAATGGAGGATCTCCGCTTCGTTCTATAGTTTTATCACCCAACACTGTCATCCCCTCCCGCCCCTCTCACTACCTTAAGATTTCATCCGCACCGTAATCTTGACTTCTCGCCGGAGATGTGGTATCCTACGCGCCGTTTCTGCCACCAAGGTCTGCCGGCTCTGCTGAAGGGCCGCGTGGGAGGCCGGGTGAGGTTTCGGAAAGGGGAGGGGGAATGAGTCGAAAAGCCAAGATTGCGGTGAAAACCCGTACGCGCGGCGCGGCGTCCGCCGCGAGTCCGTACGCGGCGGCGTGCGGAAAGGCATCCATGCGTCGGAATGAGGCCCATTCGCCGGTGGAGGAAGAGGCCGAGCGGGAGTTCCGGGAGTGGATCCATCGGTACGAGCCCGTGGAGCGGGCGGTCTACGCGGAGCGCGAGCGGCGGGAGGCGTCGAGGCGCCGCCGCGCGCTGGAGCGGCGCAGGGCGTTCGGCGACCTCTGCGAGATGACGGAGGGCCTCGCGGCGTTCGCGGAGCGCAACGGCGTCACGCTGGAGGAGGCGCGGCGCGAGCTGAGGCGGATCCGTCCGTTCCATCCGTCGCTCACGCTGCCGTGCATGCTCCTGACGGAAGCCTGGACGGGCCTCGCGGCGATGCGGCGGCTCCTGACGCGGCGCATCGACCGCGCGAAGCACGAGGCGGCGCGCCCCGCCTACTACGCGCAGGAGCGC
>CACZCD010000221.1 GCA_902779565.1 uncultured bacterium
CGTCGGTGGCGATATTGTCGAAACCCATTTTCCAGATCTTCCGCAGAACGTCCTTGTTCGCCCCCTCCGTCCATGTGAAAGACTGCACCGTTATGCCTCTATCATGCAATCGCTTGATTGCCCTGCGGATGCAGTCGGACGACGGGCAGAACGGATCCGGCCGCGACAGGTCCGTCCGAATGTGTATCTGTATCTGGCTGATGCCCTTCCAGCCGGACGCCTCCATGCGGTCGAGGGTATCCTCGAGGAACTTGTTGGCCTTGGCGATGGATTCAGGGGAATTTTCTTTCGGCCACGTGCCGAGCCATACCATGCCGAGTCCTCCCGGCACAGCCTCCTGCCAGCGTGCCATCAGCTCGAACTTCTTCGACGTGTAGTAGATCTGCATCTCCACGCCGTGCTTGCGGGCAAGTTCCGCGATGAGCTCCGGCGGCGCGCCCTTCTCGTCAAGGTAGAGGATCCGGTTCGGACGCCCCGCCATTGCCGCAAATATCGAGTCGATGGTCGCGATGCGCGTGGACGAATACGCAGGATCGAGATAGGAACCGATGTCCACGTCGCGAATGTCCGCCCAGTCGAGCGTCTTGACATCTGCGGACGCAAGTTCCTTCGAGATGCCTCGCGCCACGCGGTTCAGCGTCTTGTCGTGAAGCGCGATTGCCACGCCGTCCTTCGTGAGCCGCGCGTCCGCCTCGGGCGCAACGCCATGCCCCCAGCACCAGAGAAACGTCTCAAGCGCATTGTCGGGGCGGGTGTTCCGCCCTCCACCACGGTGCACCTGACACCTGAACAGCTCCGATCCCTGAGGCGGCACAGCGGCCGTGACGACCGCCACCGCCAGACTTGCCATTGCCAAAGCCAACCGCTTCATCTCGTCCTCCTCTCTTTCAAGCTCACGCGCCTGCCAAACTTCTTTCCTCTATGCGTCCCTTCGGTTCGCCAAGCGAAATCTTCGGCGCATGGGCGAGAAGGTAGTCTTCCGCCTCCTTGCTCCAAAGGCCATTGTTTGCGGCGCAGATGCGGTCAAGCTCCGCAAAGAGAGGATCACTCTTCCCCTTCTCCGCGAAGTCGGCGATGGCCGTCATCGGCATCGCAACATGCGTATAGACAAGGCGCTTTCCGCCGGGAACTTTCGTGAGGTTGAGCGTCGCATCGGCGGCAGAGTCGAGTCCGCCGACATGCGTGACCATCACTTCGGGATGCAGGAGGCCACGCCCGATCCATTCCACGGAGTCGGTCATGTCGTTCACGAGACTGCCGGAGTTCGCCGCCACATGGTGCATCATGTAATGGACGTTGTAGAAGTTGAACGCAGCCGTCAGGTTCTTGTCCGTCGGTCCGGCGAAGAAGTTGAGGCAGCCGTCGTAGGCGAGCAGTTCGGAACACTGCGAAAGGAGCGCCGGCACCGCCGCCATCACGAAGATGTCGTCGTAGCCATCCGACCCCGTGCCGTCGGCCCGGTTGTACGCCTTGAGCGCCTCGACGGGATTCTCCAGAGCGGCAGTGTTGATGAAGTGAACCTCCACGCCGTTGATCACGCCGTCCGCCCGGCCGTTCGCATAGGAGAGACCGAACATCCGCGCCGCACGGGAGAGCCGCAAATCATCGACCTCCGTGACGACAAGACGGCGAGGGCGGCGTTCCGGCGAATGGCAGGCGATATCGACGCAGCCGAGACCCATCGCGCCGCATCCGGCCATCAGCAGCATTGTACCGTCCTTGACAATGCCCTGTACATGCGCATGCGCCGCCTGCTCGTTGTGGTAGTTCGCGCGCAGTCCGGCGAGGACGCAGGAAATCGGCTCGGCGAGCGAACACTTGAAGAACGCATCCCCCTCGTAGGGAAGGAGGCATCCCATCTCCATGACAATGGACGACAGATAGACATGCGTCGATTCGCCGCCGGCGGCACGCCAGGAATAGCCGATCACAGAATCCAGCTCATGCCCCGGCACATTCAAGGTCGGCTGAATGCCCACGCGCTGGCCCACCTGAAAGCGGTCTTTCCATTTCCCGCCCACCTCACGCACGATGCCGGACATCTCATGTCCGACCATGACCGGGTTTTCCGCAACGTCATTCGGGACGCGCTTATGCCCCGCACCGAGCGTCACGCACTTGTAGTCACTGACGCAGACCGAATTGGCCACAATCTCGACAATGATACCGTCCTCGCCCACAACCGGAAGTTCAACATCCTCCAATCGCAGGTCGCTCGCTCCGTAAAGACGCCAGGCTTTTGCTCTCATGTTATTTTCCTCTTTCTTGATTGCCGAAATCACCGGGGGCTCTGGGAGATCACTTCGCAGCCGTCCTTCGTGATCAGCACGAGATCCTCAATGCGTACGCCGAGCTCGCCTTCAATGTAGATGCCCGGCTCGATGGTGACGAACATGCCGGGCTTGAGAACCGTGTTGAAGCGCTTCGAGGCGACGGGATATTCATGCACCTCAAGCCCCACGCCATGCCCAAGCCCATGCCCGAACAGCTTCCCATATCCCGCCTTCGTGATCATGCGGCGGGCCACCGCATCAAGCTCCTTCCCCGTGATGCCAGGCTTTGCGGCGGCGATTGCGGCACGGTTCGCGGAAAGAACAAGCGCGTAGATCTCATCATATCGCGACGGAATCCCGTTCTTGCGCCCAGCGCTTCCCCGGATGCACCGGGTCATGTCCGAACAGTAGCCGTCAAGCTTCACGCCCATGTCAACGAGCAGGGAATCCCCGCGCCGCCAGACGGTATCATCCGGCACATGGTGGCACTCGGCGGCGTTTGCGCCCGCGCAGACGATCGTCTCGAACGACTCCCCGTCGCCAAGTGCATTCATCCAGGCGCGGATGATCCTCTGGATCTCCCTCTCCGTCATGCCGGGCTTAATCTCACGCCGGGCCTCTCGCCAGATCCGGTCGTTGAGCGCGGCGGCGGCGGCGATCTTGGCGATCTCCTGCGGCGTTTTGACGGCGCGCAGAAGCAGCAGATCCTTTTCCACGTCCACAAACTCCGCGCGGCGGAACATCTTTTTCAGTTCGAGGAATTTCGACGCGGTGATCGCCCCTTCATAGCCGACTTTGCTCCGCCCCGTCCGCAAGAGACCGGCGGCTTCCGCCTCGAAACGCGTGAGGTTTCGAACCTTCACCCAGGGTGACTTGCGTTTGGCTTCCGGGATGTACCGGAAGTCGGTGTAGAAAACGGGTGCGGTGCCGTCCGACGGCACCAGCAGCCGCCCGTTGTCGCAGCCGAACCCGATAAGCCCCCTCTGGTTGTAGGCACCCTGAACGATGGCGGCGGTCAGGTGACGGCGACGCAGCCGCGTGACAAGCGCGGCGAGACGGTCGGCGAACGGGTTGAGGACGGAATCCTTTTTCATGCGCGTGGATGGTATTTGTGGTGGATCTCCCCCAGCCGTGCCTGATCGACATGGGTATAGACCTGCGTTGTGGAAATCGAGGCATGCCCCAGCATCTCCTGGATGGCGCGGATGTCCGCACCATGCGCCAGCAGATGCGAGGCGAAACAGTGCCGCAGAACATGCGGCGATACGACCGAAGCGTCGAGTCCGGCGGCGGCGGCACGCTGCTTGAGCAGCTTGAACACGCCCATGCGCGTAAACTTCCGCCCCAGCCGCGTGAGGAAAAGATGCCGTTCGCCCCGATTGCCCCGGTCGAACGAAGCGCGCGCCGAGGCGAGATAGCGCGCAAGCGCCTCGCCCGCCGCATGGCCCAGCGGCACGATGCGGTCCTTGGAGCCCTTGCCGGTGCAGCGCACGATCTCCGCACCCTCCGGGAACGATTCGAGGGTCAGGTCGCACAGCTCGCTCACCCGCAATCCGCACCCGTACAGAAGCTCCAGCATCGCCCGGTCGCGCAGATCACGCGGATCCGTACCGGCGACGGACTCCACCAGCCGGCGCATCGCCTCTTCCGGCAGGATCTTCGGAAGCGCCACACCTTTCTTCGGCGCTTCCAGCCCTTCCATGGGATCGGACGCGATGAACCGCATCTCGCGGAGATGCGCAAAGAACTCCTTGATGGCCGTGAAAGCGCGCGCGCGCGAAGAGGCGCGCTTCGCCGCCTGATGCAGCGTTTCGAGATACGCCGTCAGATCCGTGCGCACCACGGCGTTCACCGAAGAGCGTCCGCGGCGCGAAAGGAAAGCGATGAGCGCGCGAACATCGCGGAGATACGCCTCCTGCGTCTTTTCCGCGAGTCCGCGCTCAAGCGCCAATGCGGCGGCGAATGAATCGACCGCCTCCTTGAATCCGGCATCAGCACTCATCGTTTGGAGGAATGCAGAATGTAAAAAGCAAAATCAGAATTCTCCCACCTGCGGTGAACTGGCATTTTACATTTTACATTCTACATTTTACATTCTCAGCAGCGTCCCTTGGACTTCAGGAACTTGAACGAGGCATCGATCGCCATCAACTCGTCCTCATGCTTCTCGCATTCGACGACGTACCACTTCACGCCGTCGGCATCGGACGCCTTGAAGAGACGATCCCAGTCCACGCCCTGAACCTTGCGGCCATCCTTGAACGTGCCCGGCTTGCCGAGAATCGCGTCGAAGTTCTCCGCCCACTCGCGCTTGTAGTCCGGCGCATAGAGGCAGCCGTTCTCCTTCGCGTGGAGGGACGGGCTGCGATGCGGATACTTCACGTACTGCTCGCACGGATCGTAGCCGGCGGAGGTCGTCCAGCCCACATCCTGCTGCATGCAGACGTTCGCCGGCGTGTTCTTGAAGAAGTAGTCCCACACGGTCGTGCCGTCCGAAAGCTTCATCTGAAACTCCCAGGCGTGGTTGTGGAGACCGATCTTGCAGCCGAACTTCGCGGCGTCCTCGGCGGCCTTCGCGTAGTACTCGGTGAGATACTTCCACCAGTCGTCCTTCACGCCCGAGGTCGCATCCCACGCGACGCCGGCCGGACGGTTGCCGCCGCCGGGGCAGATGATCAGGTTGTTGCCGAAGGCAAGATTGTACTCGCACGTCTCCTTCACCTTGTCCGGACCAAACGCTTCCTTGCCGACATGCGTACCGCATGCGACGAGACCGTTGTCCGCCAGCATGGAGGCAAGCGTCTTCGCGGGAAGATCACGACCGTCCCCTTCGTCGTAGCCGGCGAACTCCACGCCCTTGTAGCCGATGGCGGCGATCTCCTTGAACGCCTTCGCGAAGCCAACACCCTGCTTG
>CACZCD010000222.1 GCA_902779565.1 uncultured bacterium
CCGAGATCGTGGTTCGTGTCGGCCGTGGAGTTCGGCGCGAGACGCTCCGTCCAGAAGGTCGCCCGATCCTTGAACCATTCGTCGCCGGTCGCTTCATACAGATACCAAAGCGACCCCGGATAGTGTCCGCTCGTCCAGCTGAAGATGGAACGCATGTCAAGTGCACCCTTGTCGGCACGGTAGCCGTGTGGATAGAGATCCTTCTTCCCGTCCTCACTCTTCGCGAGAGGCGTGGCGGCGGCGTCCAGCGCGCGGTAATGCGCGGCGGAACGCGCGAATATCTCGGGCAGAGCCGTTTCAAGCGCCGCCTCCTGCGCGCCGTCCGCGCCGAAAGCGGCCGTCGCAAGAATCAATCCCGAGAGAGCAATCGTCGTTCGCATCATTATTTTCTCCTTTGAAGTTTTGCGGCGTATTATACCACACTTGCCGTTTATCACCGGAACAAAAGAGCCGTTCCGCGAATCCTTGTCAGGCGAATCGAATTGCCGCGCCACCAAGCCTTCCAGCGGGGATTGTCTATCGCCGGCAGATCGGGCGCCCCTGTGACGGTTCCGGTCACCGTAAGTAGCGCCATGTTGCTGCCGGAATCCGGGAGCATCTCGGTGCCGCGCAGTTCCAGCGTCGATCCTTCGGGGAACGCCAGGTTGCCGGCGTATGTGATCGTGCCATTCGTCAGCGCGGTCGGCACATCCACCGCCCATTTCTTCGGCATGGTCGTCCCGTCTGAGAGCGTTGTGCCATTCATGTCGAGCGTGCCGCCCGCTAGCACGAATGTGCCGTCGGCGGGGATCGCGCGGTCGATGCCGCTTTTCAGGACGCCGCCCGCGAGAATGGTGTCGCCGCCCCAGCTGTTCTCGGCCCTGAGGACGAGCGTGCCCGCCCCCTTCTTCGCAAACGAGCCGTTGCCGTCGTTCTGCGCGATGACGCAGTCGTTCGTGATGGCTTTCATGGACGAAGCCCCTTCCCACCCGAAGATGAACGCCGCCTTGGCGTGGGTGTATCCGCAGCCCGGGCTGGTGACGGTCACGCCCGTCACGGTGCCGGACCGGGAATCGAACTCCGCCAGCGCCGACGCACCGTATCCGTCGCCGATTATCTGCACCAAAGGCGGGTACTGGCAGCCCGTCCGTGGCGTCCAATTCACCGAGGCGACACCGCCGCCATGGGCTGCCTTGATCGGGGCGTCGATGTAGGTGGTGTTGAGACCAGCGGTATCCACGGCACCGCCCTTGCCGTACACGCGCACGACGGTATAGGGACCATCGCCGTTGCTGGTGGATGTTGACCTTCCGAAAAGCTTGTACCCCGTCACAAAAGACTTGACCGTGCCGCCGTTGAAGCACACACAGACGAAATTGGTCTCAGGTGTGATGCTCTCCGCATAGATGGTGCGCGCCTGTATCGTGCCGCCGTCTATGACGTTGAAGAACGCGGCGTTGCCGAGCGGGACGTTCTTGCTGCCGACAACAAGCATTCCCAGCCCCATGAAGGAGCCTTCGCCCGCCGCCGTGAAGTTCCCGTACATTCCGGCTGCGGAATTGATCACCGCCCGGGTCTCGCCGTGAGAGAAGAACCTGCCGCCGTTCTTCACGTACAGCGCGCATCGGCTGTAGTTCAAGTTGGCGAAATAAAGGACGGGCGTTTTCGTCGACGGCTCTGCTGGATGGTTCGTCGCGACCATTTCGCCGCCATCCACATAAATGGAACCGGTGCCATACGCGCCGCAGTTCAGCTGCCCAGCCAAGATTGTCTTGCCGCCGGACGCCTCGTAAAAGCCGAACGTCTTGGGGCCGCATCCAAGGATGGAGGCGAAAGCTGTGCTGCCCCAGTACTTGTTGCCGATCAGCGCCACCTCTCCGCCACGCTGATACACGGCCCCGAAACCGTATTGGCACTGGTGCGGCGAGGTGGGATTTGGATACGAGTTGTTGAGGCACGTGCCGACGATGAAGCGGTTGGAGACCACCGCGCCATCCTCTATCTCAAGCACGCCGCGTCCTCTCCAGCCGACCTTCGCCGCGCCGTAAAGGAGGTTCGTCACCAGAACGCCGTCCACGGTGTTGGTAAGCGGCTCGCCGTTCAGCACGCATTCGTAGTCCGTGAGGAACTCCGAATTGCGCACGCGCATCTTCCCGATGGGCGTGTCGTCGAGCGGCCAGGCGTTGTTGAAAGACTTTGGGAACGTGCCGACGTATGCACCGTCGATTCCGGTGACGACCTTCGCCCCGTCAAAGAGCATCTCCCCGAACCGGTTCGTCCACACCGACGTTGCCACCGTATTCGTGAGCTTCGCCTCCCCCGTGAACTTGAGCGTCCCGTAGGCGGAAAAGAGGGAAACGGGATGATTCGCCGTACCGGATATCTCCACCGTGCCACCGTCCGCGCCGAACGCATAGAGGTCCCAGCCCTGCGGAAGCCCAAACTCCGAGAT
Source organism: uncultured bacterium (assembly GCA_902779565.1). Taxonomy (GTDB): domain Bacteria; phylum Verrucomicrobiota; class Kiritimatiellia; order RFP12; family UBA1067; genus UBA1731. The sequence continues at coordinate 2,432 of CACZCD010000222.1, forward strand.
GTCGAACGAGGCGGTCTCGTTCGGCTGCGGGCGCGCGTCCATGGCGACGAACGTTTCGCCGGAACGGACGATGCCCTCCGTAAAGGCGGTCAGTGAGGATGGCGTCCAGGCATGCTCCCCCGGCGTCAGTCGCGCGGTGACATGCCCGGTTATCACCTTGCATTTCGAGTAGTCCGGCACGGAGTTGGAATAGGCGAGATACAGCGAGCCGCTGTTGACGTTCGTGCCGACGAGCAACTCGCCGGCAAAGGAGTTCGTGGGGCTTTCGATGTAGAAGTCGCCAGAGACGACGTTGGATTCCTTGCGCGGGAAGACAAGGGTGCCCGATCCATACACATTGCCCGTGATGCGGAAATGCTTGCCGCCTTTCTTGGAGTCCGTCTCCAGTCGCAGGAAGGCCCCTTCGTTCACGGTGACGTTCCCGGCCCATGCGTTCGTGTTGACGTTGTACGCGCAGTCCGAAACGTAGTTTTCGTGGTAATGCTTGAGCGTCACATCCGCGCCGGACTCGATCGTGAGCGGAACCTCGATGTTCGGCATGTCGCGCTTGATGTGTATCGAGCCGGAGCAGGCCATCGCGAACGCACCCGCATTCGGCTCGATGCAGAGGAACGGATTGTCCTTGCCAGACTCGGCACCGAAGATGAGATCCCCGCCGATGACGCGGATGAGACCGCCTTCATCGCCCACCAGTTCGCTACGATACATGGTTGTGTAGTTCTTCGTATCGATCGTGAGCGTATGCCCACGCAGCTCGCACCTTCCGGACGTGCTCGAATAAGGACCAAGCGTGAAGTTTCCGCTCGTATGCGTACTGGTGATCTTGGCGTCCCCGTCCAGCTTCAACTTCACCAGCGAAAAATTCTTGTTGGCCCGATGCACGATCGCGCCTTCGCCATTGACGCCGGTTCCTGCGATATGTATCCGGTGCGGACCGAAGGATAGGTTTGCGTCGGTGGCTACGTTCACGAACATCGCACCCGCCTTGACGGTAAAGGTATGTCTGTCGTAATCGTTGCACCATACTCCCCCCTTGCCGGTGGAGATGGCATTGGTGACTACGCCCTCTTCGATGATGAAGCTTCCATAAAACGTACCCTGCGCCTTGGCGAGCGTCCATGTGGCATTGCCGCGTTTCACCCACGCGCCGTTACCCGTGATCTGGGTTGTAGGCGCCTTCGTGGTCTGGAAGATATTGGTGGCTCGGTCCTCAATTTTGATTTCGTCAAGCGCGTTCACGGCATCGTAGTCCGCATCCGTCACAATGACGGTCTCGCCTGCGGGGATTGTCGCCGCGCCACTTGTGGGCCACGTAAATCCGTAGACCCCAACCGGCGACCCAAGCGCCACGCACATCGCCGCAACAAGTGGCAACCCGCACCGGCCATGACCGTTTTTCGTCAATTTCATGCCCATATCCCCCATCTTCATTTGGTGATTCAAGGCTCCAAGCCCTAAACAAGGTGCATGGTATCAAACCGCCCCGCCAAAATCAAGCAAATACTTGCAAACGAAGCTCCGCGCGATTCACAACAGCGCCGATAAGATCATTCGTACCGCAGGCAGTCGATCGGGTTGAGTTTCGAGGCGCGGTAGGCGGGATAGAACCCGAAGAACAGCCCCACGAATGAGGAGAACAGGAACGCGCCGATCGCGCTTGACCACTCAATCAGGATCGGCCAATGCTGGATCTCGCCGATCAGCTTCGCGCCGCCCACGCCCACGGCCACGCCGATCGCGCCGCCCACCGTGGAGAGGACGATCGCCTCCAGGATGAATTGCCCCAGGATGTTCACCGGCGTCGCGCCGATGGCCATGCGCAACCCGATCTCCTTGATGCGCTCCGTCACCGAAACGAGCATGATGTTCATGATGCCGATGCCGCCCACGAGAAGCGAAATCGCCGCCACCGCCGTCAGCAGGATCGTCATCAAACTCGAGACGGAGCCGATGGTGTTCATGATCTCCGTCGTGTCGCGCGTCTCGAAGTCGTCGTCCTGATAGTCGGCCAGACGGTGCCGCTGACGGAGAAGCGCCGTGATCTCGCGCTTCGCCTCTTCAAGATCGTCCATGGAGTACAGGGAAAGGTTCATCATGTTGATCGACTTGAAGGTCGAGCGCTGCAGCACGCGCCCCACCGTGGTGTACGGCGCCATCACCGTGTCGTCCTGATCCTGCCCCCAGCCGTTCGCGCCTTTGCTCTCTAAAACGCCAACGACCTTGAACGGCATGTCCTTGATGCGGATCGTCCGCCCCAGCGGATCGTCCTCGCCGAAGAGGTTCGCCTTCACCGTGGTACCGATCACGCAGACGCGCTGGTACGTGCGCTCCTCCTCTTCAGAGAAGAACCGCCCCTCATCCACGGACCAGTTGCGGATATCCGGCATGTCGGTGGAGACGCCGGTCACGCGGCTCTGCCAGTTCTTCCCCTGATAGATCATCTGACACGTCACGTTGACCGTCGGCGAAACGCTGGAGACGAGATGCGACAGCTCCCGCTTGATCGCCTTCGCATCCTCCGCCGTCATCGTCTGCAGGCAGATGGTGCGGGGTCAGGTGACGCTGTCCCAGGCGCTGATGGTGCTGATGCTGTCCTACAGCTTCTTTTCCGCAATGCGCGCATTGATGAACGCCACCCACTCGGCGCTGACGGGCATCGCCGCCTACGCGAAACGCCACCTCGTGATGCGGGACGGGCGTCTCATCAAGGATGACAGGAGAGCGCCATGAACTTTCTGATGATCTTCAAGGTG
>CACZCD010000223.1 GCA_902779565.1 uncultured bacterium
GATGCAGGCAGAGCAGCCAGCGTTGCTTGACCGGAATGTGAACACTTGGCTTCAGGAAACTCCTGAGAAGCGTATGCTCCGCGTTCTCGACGGAAGGGTGCGTGCGTTTTTGTCTGACCGTTACCGCCGCTTGGACAATCTGGAGCTTTGCGCGGCGGTTCTGCCCGTTATCAAGGAAATGAAGGGGGCAAGCATTGAAAGCTGCGAAGTTACGGAAAGCCGTATGTATCTCAAAGTCATCAACAAGCGGATGAAAGCCGAAGTCACTGTGGGGGACGCAGTTCAAGCAGGATTCGTCGTTTCCAACAGCGAAGTCGGACTTGGGAGTTTGCGTATTGAGCCTTTGGTGTATCGGTTGGTCTGCAAGAACGGACTGATTTGCAAGGACTTCTCGCAAAGAAAATATCACATCGGGCGCCAGATTGAGGAAAGCGAGGACGCCGCCTATGAGCTTTACAGGGATGAAACACTCCAAGAGGCGGACAAGACCTTCTTCTGCTTCGGCGGGACGGACGAGCGCAACTCGACGCTCCTGCAGAGCATCTCCTACTTCGACCACAAGACCGGTAAGCTCGCGCGCCCGACCATCGTCTTCGATAAGCATACGGTCGATGCCCACGACAACGCCGTGATGAACCTCGACGACAAGGGCTACATCTACATCTTCTCCTCCAGCCACGGGCGTACCCGTCCTTCGGCCATCGCCCGGAGCGAGAAGCCCTTCGACATCTCGCGGTTCAAAGTGATCTGGGAGGGCAACTACTCATACCCGCAGCCGTTCTATTTCCCCGGCAAGGGTTTCCTCTTCCTCCACACGCGCTATGTGCCGACGCCCGGCGGCGGCATGGGGCGGCGCAGCAACTGCTTCATGGCGAGTGATCCGGAGGTGACGACCTGGACGCCCTGCACGACGCTCCAGCTGTTCAACGCGGGGCACTACCAGCGTTCGTGGCCGTTCGGCACACAGAAGGTGGGCGTGGCGTTCGACCAGCATCCGAAGGGCAAGGGGCTCAACTGGCGGACGGACGTCTTCTACATGGAGAGCGACGACTATGGAAAGACTTGGCGGAACGCCGCCGGCGAAGTGCTGACGGTCCCGGTGGATCGCCGCGACAACCCGGCGCTCGCCGTCTCCTACGCCGAGAAGTCCCGCAACGTCTATATCAAGGGCGTGAAGTTTGACCCGCAGGGGCGGCCGATCGTGCTCTACACGGTCAGTAAGGGCTACCGGGCAGGTCCGACCGATGGCCCGCGCGAATGGAAGCTCGCCAAGTGGACGGGCACCGCGTGGCGCGAGGTCGATACCGGAATCCGGAGCGACAACAACTACGACTACGCAGAGATCTATGTGGATAGCGAACGCGACTGGCGCATCATCGGCGCCTCCGAGAGGGGGCCTCAGCCGTACAATCCGGGCGGCGAGATCGCGGCGTGGGCTTCGCACGATGCGGGAGAGACGTGGACGCTCGAGAAACGGCTCACCTCGGGCAGTGAGCGCAACCAGAATTATCCGCGGCAGCCCCTCAACGTGAATCCTGGCTTTTATGCGTTCTGGGCGGACGGACACGGGCGCAAGCCATCGATCTCCCGTCTCTACTTCTGCGACCGGGATTTGAACGTCTATCTCATGCCGCTTTCGTTCGAGGGTGATTTCGCCACCCCCATACCCTATAAGGAAACACACTGATGAAAGAGATATTTGCGTACGTAATTGGTCTGGGCGCATCCGTGATGATGCCCGTGATATTCACTGTGCTGGGCGTGTGCATCGGCATCAAGCTCTCCAAGGCGCTGAAGTCTGGCCTGCTGGTGGGCGTGGGCTTCGTGGGGTTGGGCGTGGTGACGGCGCTGCTCACCACCAACCTCGGTCCGGCGCTGAAGGGGATGACGGAGCTGTACCACCTCAACCTGCCGTTCTTCGATCTCGGCTGGCCGGCCGCCGCCGCCGTCGCGTACTCGTGCGCGGTGGGCGCGTTCATCATCCCCGTCTGCCTCGGCGTGAACGTGCTGATGCTCATCATCGGCTGTACGCGCACGGTGAACATCGACCTCTGGAACTACTGGCACTTCGCGTTCCTCGGCGCGATGGTGTTCTTCGCCACCGGCTCCCTGGCGTGGGCGTTCTACGCGGCGATCGTCCTGTACATCATCACGCTCTGCATGGCCGACTTCACTGCGAAGGGCTTTCAGTCGTACTACAAGGACATGGAAGGGATCTCGATCCCGCAGCCGTTCTGCCAGAGCTTCACGCCGTTCGCCGTGGCCGTCGGCTGGCTGCTCGACCGCATCCCCGGCTTCTCGAAGCTCGACATCGACGCCGAGGGCATGAAGCGTAAGTTCGGCCTTCTCGGCGAACCGCTGTTCCTGGGTCTTGTCATTGGCTGTGGCATTGGCGCGCTCCGGTGCGACTCGTGGAAGGCGGTCGTCGATTCGATCCCGTCGATCCTCAAGCTCGGCGTGACCGTCGGCGCCGTGATGGAGCTGATCCCGCGCATCACCGCGCTCTTCATCGAGGGGCTGAAGCCCATCTGCGAGCAGACGCGGAGCTTCGTGGAGAAGCGGTTCGCCGGACTGAAGGGACTTTCGATCGGCATGTCGCCGGCGCTTGTGATCGGTCATCCGACCACGCTCGTCGTCTCGATTCTGCTCATTCCGGTGATCCTCTTCCTCTCCGTGTTCCTGCCGGGCAACAAGTTCCTGCCGCTCGCTTCGCTGGCGGGCATGTTCTACCTCTTCCCGTGCGTGCTGCCCATCACCAAGGGCAACGTGCCGAAGACGTTTGTGATCGGACTTGTCGCGCTCATCGCGGGTCTCTTCTTCGTGACGGACCTCACACCCGCGTTCACCAAGGCGATCGAGGCGGCGAAATGCGACGGTATCGCGGTGCCGGCCGGTTTCGAGGGCGGTGCGGCGCTTGACTTCGCATCGGCGTTCTGGTGCTGGAGCGTCTATCACCTCACCGTCAGCTTCAAGTGGATCGGCGCCGGTGCGCTCGCGCTCGCCGCCGCCGCCATGATGGTCATTAACTTCATCCGAATCAGAAAGGAAGCAAAACAATGAATAAACTCACCGCATTCGCCCTCGCCTCTGCCTGCGCGCTCGCCGCCGGCGCCACGACGGTCAACTACACCGTGCAGACCGCACGCCACTACGACGACGTGAAGAACTACGACACCGCGAAGCTTCGCAGTTCGTTCTTGATGGAGAAGGTGTTCGTGGCGGACGAAATCAACGTCACCTACACGATGTACGACCGCATGGTTTACGGCGGCGTGTTCCCGGTCTCGAAGGAGCTGACGCTTGAGCCGTTCCTCGAACTGAAGGCGGAGCACTTCCTGGATCGCCGCGAACTGGGCGTGATCAACATCGGCGGCGACGGTGTGGTCACGGTTGATGGCAAGGAGTACGCCATGAAGTTCAAGGAGGCGCTGTACGTGGGCCTCGGCAAGAAGGAGGTCAAGTTCCGCTCCCTCGACGCCGCGAAGCCCGCGAAGTTCTACATCAACTCCGCGCCCGCCCACAAGGAGTTCGTCACGCAGCTCGTAACCACCGACAAGGCGGCCTATGCGGCGAACCCGGGCAAGTATGCGCTCTCGAACTCCTTCCCCGCCGGCAAGATGGAGGACTCCAATGACCGCGTGATCAATCAGCTCCTCGTCCAGACCGTGCTCGGCCGCGTGCCGAACGGCGGCGTGAACCAGCTCCAGATGGGTCTCACCGAGCTGAAGCCCGGCAGCGTCTGGAACACGATGCCCTGCCACACGCACAACCGTCGCATGGAGGTTTACCTCTACTTCAACGTGACGGGCGGCAACGCGATCTGCCACCTGATGGGCCGTCCGCAGGAGGAGCGCCTCGTGTGGATGCACAACGAGCAGGCCATCACGTCGCCGGAGTGGTCCATCCACGCCGCCGCTGGTACCTCGAACTACATGTTCATCTGGGGCATGGCGGGCGAGAATCTCGACTACGGCGACATGGATAAGGTCTCCTACCTCGAAATGCGCTAATCCCGAAAGGGGAGGGACCGGTCGCTGCGCGGTTGCCTGTTTTTGGGTCCCTTCATCCGCCACGCCCTTGTCAGCGTGGCGGATAGTCTAAATTTTGCAGTTGGATGTCACCTTTACTCTTGTTGGCCACAAAGAACAGGAGTAACAGGAGGGTGTTTCACTCGTATTTGGATGATTCTGTGACATCACGATAACCATTACATTACCTAGATGGTGAAATGCCGTTCCTTCCTTCTGAAAGATAGATATTTTAAATTTTGATACTTTCTCCTGTTTCTCCTGTTCTTTGTGGCTAAGATTACACAGCTACGCATTTCGACTGCGATTTTTAGGTTAAAGTTATACTTGCCTAACAGGGGGCGGATATGGGATAATACGCACTCAATTAGCGAGAGTTTCGTCTTGAACCAAAACGAGGAAAAAGGATGAGCGGAAAATTGGAAACGATGACGCCTGAACTGAAGGCGTTCATCGAAGAGTGGAAGTCGAAGCCGGGCAACCTCATCATGGTGTTGCACCGCGTCCAGCAGACTTACGGGTACATACCCCGTGAGATTGCGATTGAGACGTCGGAGCTGCTGGATGTGCCGCTGGCCAAGATATATGGCGTGATCACGTTCTACAACTTCTTCCGTCTGCGGAAGGCGGGCAAGTACAACATCCAGGTGTGTCTCGGCACGGCGTGCTACCTGCGCGGCGGCGACGACATCATCAAGGAGTTCGAGAAGCAGCTGGGCGTGGGACTCAACGCGACGACGCCCGACGGCATGTTCTCGGTGGAGGCGGTGCGCTGCCTCGGCTGCTGCGGCCTCGCGCCGGTGGCGGTCGTGAACGGCGAGGTCCACGGCAAGCTCGAGACCAAGGACGTGGAGAACATCATCGCGAAGTACTGCGCGGAAGGTTAATCAATTCAAGGAGAATCGAAAAATGGCTAAGTTGACATTGGCGGACCTGCGCAAGATGCGCGAGGAGAAGCAGAAGGCGATGGAGATGCGCGACGCGTCCAACAAGGACGTGCAGGTGATCGTGGGCATGGGCACGTGCGGCATCGCCGCCGGCGCGAAGGACACGTTCTCGGCGCTCGTGAACGCAATCAACGAGAAGGGGCTCACCAACGTGCTCATCCGTCAGACGGGCTGCAT
>CACZCD010000224.1 GCA_902779565.1 uncultured bacterium
TTCCGGGCTATGTGTTCGCGCGGCTTTCGCCGGACGAGCGGATCACGATGCTCCAGACGAATCTGCTGGTGAACACGATCCTCGTGCCGCGTCCGCGCGAGATGATCCATCAGCTCCGCCAGATCGCGCGTGCCGCGCGGGGCATGCCGGAGTTCCGTCCGCGCCCCAACATGTTCAAGGAGGGGGATTGCGTGCGCGTGAAGTACGGCCCCCTCCGCGGGACGGAGGGCTATGTCAAGCGCGAGGGGGCGCATGCGACGCTCTGCCTGAACGTGGAGATCCTGAACTCTTCCGCAGAGGTCTCCATCTCCCCCTCCGACATCGAAGAGGCCTGATTCCGTCCTCTCGCTCCGGGCGGGTGCGGAGTGTGCGGATGTTCGCGTTGGAATGTGGTATAATTGCGGCAAATTGAGTAAGGTGAATGTTTGAGATGAGCAGGATAACCATAACATTTTATAGGCGAGGGATGTTTTGATGGAGGAACGGCTCCAGAACATACTGGCGCATCGGGGCGTGGCGTCGCGGCGGCATTCGGCGGCGATGATCGAGGAGGGGCGTGTCACGGTCGATGGCGTCGTCTGCACAGAGCCGGGCGCGCGCTTCGATCCGGAGAAGGTGTTGGTGCGCGTGGATGGACGCGTGCTGGCGGTGGTGGCGGAGAAGTCCCGCACCATCATGATGTACAAGCCCGTCGGGGTACTGTCGAGCGCCTCGGATCCGTTCGGCGGCACGACGGTGGTCGATCTCATCAAGGGGCGTGTGCCGGAGCGGCTGGTCCCCGTCGGGCGGCTCGACAAGGATTCCGAGGGGTTGATCCTCCTTTCGAACGATGGCGACCTTTCGCTCAAGCTGACGCACCCGCGCTACGAGCACGAGAAGGTGTATGTGGTGCGGGCGGCCGGACGCTGGCGCGATCAGATGCTTGAGACGCTTCGCGGACCGGTCACGATGCCCGATGGATACGTCACGCGTCCGGTGCCCGTCGAGCTGCTGCGCTCGCAGGAGAACAATGTGCATTTGCTGCTGTTCCGTCTCAAGGAGGGGCGCAAGCGTCAGATCCGCTACATGTGCAGCGCGGCGCATCTTGTGGTGCTCTCCTTGAAGCGGGTGGAGATCGCCGGGTTGCGTCTGGATGAACGGCTGAAGCCGGGAGAATGGCGCGACTTGACGCGCGCAGAGATTGCGCAGCTGACAACTGATAGATGATAACTGATAGATGATAGAGGATGGATAGGGGATGATGAAGCGGTATCCGATTACGTTTGAGATTCAGGAGCGGAAGCCGATGTGGGGGCGCGAGCTTTGGCTCGTTTCGGCGCATCCGTCCCAGCCGAGCGTCGTCGCGAACGGTCCGTACGCCGGGCGCACGTTGCCGGAGCTGGCGGCGACGTTCGGCGCCGAGCTGATGGGGGCAACGGCGGCAGGCAGGGGCGGATTTCCGCTGCTGGTGAAGATCATCGAGTCCCGAGACCGGCTTTCGCTGCAGGTGCATCCGAATGAAGAGACGGCGAAGTTGAGCGGCGGCGACCCCAAGATGGAGATGTGGTATGTGCTGGGTGCCGAGCCGGGGGCGACACTCTTTGCCGGGTTGCGGGAAGGGGTTGAACGTGAGACGCTGCTCCGTTCGCTTCAGGAGGGGACGGCGGAGGCGACGGTGGCGCAGTATAAGGCCCGGCGCGGAGATGTGCTGTTCATTCCGGGTGGGCTTGTCCATGCCGTGGGGGGCGGATGCCGTCTTTATGAAGTGCAGCAGACGAGTGACACTACCTGGCGTCTCCATGACTGGAACCGCATTGATGACAAGACGGGCTTGCCGCGTCCGATCCATGTGCGTGAGGGACTTGCCGCGATTGACTGGTCGTTGACGCCGCCGACGCTGTTGCGTGCGGGATCTACGGGGGCGGACGCGTTGATTTCCTGCGCGCCTTTCCGTTTCTTCGTCCGGGAGTTTTCGTCGGAGATTGTGCTGCCGGCGCGCGTGGACGGCTTCCGTCTTCTGTTCGCGGAGGAGGGGTCCTGTGTCGTGCGAATGGAGGAGGAAGACCCCGTGCCGTTGGTGGGCGATGTCTGTGCGTTGATTCCGGCGGGTGGCGCCTGTACGGTGGCGCCGACTGGTACTTGCCGTCTGCTGATCGCCGAGGGCTGACTTGTGTCGGTGCCGAGATGAAATCGCATCGGACGGTTGGATGGCATTTGTGGTATAATTACGTGCTTTAAGGAGATTGTGTTATGCGTAAGGTGACGGTTAAGCGAGAGACGAAGGAAACGAAGATCTCGATGAGCTTGAATCTCGACGGTTCCGGGAAGGGGACGGTCGAGACGGGCATTGGCTTTTTCAACCACATGCTGGAGCTGCTGAAGAAGCACGCGCTCATCGACCTGACGGTGAAGGCCACGGGCGATCTAGACGTGGACTACCACCACACGGTGGAGGATGTCGGGCTCGTGTTCGGCCAGGCGCTCAACGAGGCGCTCGGCGACCGCAAGGGCATCGTGCGTTATGGCTTCGCCTCCATCCCGATGGACGAGGCGCTGTGCGAGACGTCCATCGATCTCGGCGGGCGGCCGTTCGTGGTGATGGTCTCCGGCAAGAAGCACATGATGGTGCGCGACTTTGAGGTGAAGCTCATCGAGGAGTTCTTCCGGGCTGTTTCCGTGGAAGGGCGGCTCAATGTGCATCTTCGCGAAATCTACGGCGATGAGGCGCATCATGTGTGCGAGGGACTGTTCAAGTCCTTCGCCCGCGCACTCCGTCAGGCCGTGGCGAAGGATCCCCGCGAGAAAGGCGTCCCCTCTTCGAAAGGCAAGATCTGAGATGATAATCCTTCCGGCAATCGATCTGAAAGGCGGCAAATGCGTGCGTCTCCGACAGGGGCGCGAAGACGACGTCACCGTCTATGGCGATGACCCCGCGGCGCAGGCGGCGGATTGGCGCCGTCAGGGCGGCGAAGAGCTTCATGTGGTGGATCTCGACGGCGCTTTCGCCGGGACGCCCAAGCATGCCGCCGTCATCGCCGAGATCATCAAGGCGTTTGGCGGTCCTGTCGAGGTGGGCGGCGGGCTCCGCACGCCCGAGGCGCTGGCGGCGGTGTTGGATGCCGGCGCCACACGCGCCATCATCGGTTCGGCGGCGCTTGAGGATCCCGAGTTCCTCTCCAGTTCCGTGGAGATCTATGGCGACCGCATCGCCGTGGGGATTGATGCCCGGGACGGTCTTGTGCAGACGCGCGGCTGGGTGGAGACCTCCGGGACGCGCGCCACGGATCTCGCTCGCGCCGTTGCGGCGATGGGCGTGAAGACGATCATCTACACCGACACCGCGACGGACGGGATGCTGGGCGGGCCGAACCTCGCCCAGATGGCGGCGATCTGCGACGCGGCGCCGACCTGCGACATTACCGCCTCCGGCGGCGTGTCGTCCGTCCAGGACGTGAAGAACCTCATCGCTCTCGGCAAGCCCAACCTTCGGGCGGCGATTGTCGGCAAGGCGCTTTATGATGGCCGCGTGACGCTTCAGGAATTGCGGTTTTAGGATTCAGCGACCGGCTGCCTTGAAGGAAGGGTTCCCTAAAGCGCCATCGCAAACCCACTCACGGAGCACCACTTGCAAGAGAGAGGGGTTTTCGGTATAATACGCGCCCTTATTTGAAAGGAAAGCAAGAAGATGTCGATTCTCATTGGATTTCTTTATGTGGTAGAAGTGGTCGTGTGCCTGCTTCTCGCGGGCATTGTCATGCTGCAGAAGCCGAAAGAGGGCGGTCTGGGCGGCGTGATCGGCGGCGGCATGGCCGAGGCGGCCTTTGGTGCTGACGCCGGAAACGTGCTCATCAAGGGCACGATCATTCTTGGCACGATCTTTCTGCTCAACACGTTGGCCTTGGCGCGTTTCACCTCCACGGTGCATGCCAAGAGCGTGATGAATGGCGTGGAAGCGCCGACCCCTGCACAGCAGATGCCGCAGATGCCCGTGCCGCAGATGCCGGATGCGCCGGCGACGGACGCGAAGGCCCCGGCGTTGCCGGCCGCGCCAGCGGCTGCCCCCGCGGCGCCTGCACCTGCCGCGCCGAAGGCCCCTGTTGCGCCGAAGGCACCGGCCGCTCCGGCGGCCCCAGCCGCGCCTGCGGCGTCGGCCCCAGCCAAGTGACCGTATGGTTGTTGACTGGGAAAAGCCCTACACCGCTGGTGAGGAGATCGCCAATTCGGTGATACACATCGTCGGGTCCCATCTGGGCTCGGCGATGATTGCTTTATTGGTGTGGCAGGCGATCCACTCGGGTGTGGATCTGGGCTGGAAGATCACCTCCGGTTGCATCTTTGGCGCGATGGTGATTCTTCTGTATGCGATTTCGGGCGCCTACCATGCCGTCACCTATCGGCCCGCGAAGGATGTGCTGAACATCCTCGACCACATGGCGATCTACTTCCTCATCGCCGGCACCTACACGCCGTTCTGTCTGGTGACGCTTCGGGCGAGCGGCCATGCGGCGCTAGGGTGGAGCATCTTCGGGATCGAGTGGGCGTCCGTGCTGGCGGGCGTGCTTGTCAAGGTCTGGAACACGGGGAGGTATCGGTATGTCTCGACGGCGGCCTACATCGTGATGGGGTGGGTGGCCGTCATCGCCATCGTGCCGTTGGCGCGCGAACTCCATGCCGTCGGCTTCATGTGGCTTCTGCTGGGCGGTCTCCTGTACACGGTCGGATGCGTGTTCTATCTTTGGCGGCGGCTTCCCTACCATCATCCGATCTGGCATCTCTTTGTGTTGGCGGGTTCGCTCTGCCACTTCTTCTGCATCCTCTGGCACGTCATGGCCTGATGGGTAACTTGTTTTAGGCTATACTGCGTCACTGTACGGCATGGGTGTGTGCACGTGTGTATGGTGTGTTGAGGTGTGTATGTCAGTATGCGGGGAATGCCGCCGCAACCTCGCCCGCCATCGCGTAGGGTCGCCTGGCTGCGTCCGCTCCCCGCTCCGCAATCACCAGATTGCGTTCGGGGTCGCGTCCATCGCCATGCAGCCCTCCGCGTGAGGCGGGCTCAGCTAAAGGCTCAGCTAAAGGCGGCGGCATTCCCCGCCCAGCACATTCTGTCAGCGTTTGTGCTTGTTTAGTCCGCTGCTGCGGCGCACCGCCGGCTACCGCTCGCCCGTCCGGCGTAAGGCGCGTCATCCGCTCGCCGGATACGGCGCGATCCGCTTGGGGCTGAATACAGCCCTCAAGCGCCTCGCAACCGTCCCGTCGGCGCCTGCCGCGCCCCGCCGTCCGTGCTTGCTCCGCCTCGTGTCGCCGCCTCCGCGACCTGAGTTTCGCACCCAGCAAGCGCAGACAGTTCTGCGGGCGGAGGGAGGAATGCGCTTTCGAGGGACGCCCGGCAAGGCGGCATGGCATTCGGTGCGCATGAGCCGCCACGGACGCGGCGTAAGCCGAGCCCGTGGCGAGCGAATCCCCACTGTGGAGGCGCACCGACGAATGCCGCCTTGAAGGGAAGGATCCCCGAAAGCGTATCCTCCCGAAGCACCGCAAAGAATAGAATTCGCTGTTTGCCGGGAGATGCGGCGTTCTGTGGCGCAGTGCGATTTTTGCTGTCGCGATTTTTGCTTTCACTGGCGGGGAGGTTTTGATATAATCTGCGCCCCGTAGGTGAAGAAGCCATGTGGAACTATACAGAGAAGACGCTTGACCATTTTCGCAACCCCCGAAATGTGGGGAAGATCGACAACCCCGACGGAACCGCGACGGTCGGTTCGCTCGCGTGCGGCGACGCACTGACCTTCCAGTTCAAGCTGGACGCGGAAGGAAAGATCAAGGAGGCGAAGTTCCAGACATTCGGATGCGCCTCGGCCATCGCCTCCAGCTCTGCGCTCACCGAGATGGTGATCGGCAAGACGCTCGCCGAGGCGAAGACGATCACGAACCAGCAGATCGCCGACTACCTCGGCGGACTCCCGCCGCAGAAGATGCACTGCTCCGTGATGGGCCGCGAGGCCCTGGAGGCGGCGATCAAGAACTACGAGACGGGCGAGAACGCCGACCGGAACCTCGAGGACACGATGCTCTGCACCTGCTACAACGTGAGCGAGAACGAGGTGCGCCGCGTGATCAGCGAGAACGGTCTCACCACCGTGGAGGAGGTGACCAACTTCACCAAGGCGGGCGGCGGCTGCGGCCGCTGCAAGCCGAAGATCCAGAAGATCCTGGACGAAATCAACGGGGTACGGCCATGAAGATCGGATTCGACAACGAGAAGTATCTGCGCGAACAGGGCGACGAGATCCGTCGCCGTGCGGCGAAGCTCGGAAAGCTCTATCTGGAGTTCGGCGGCAAGCTGATGAACGACTTCCATGCGGCGCGCTGTCTGCCGGGCTACGACCCGAACGTGAAGCTGCGTCTCCTCCAGTCCCTCAAGGATCAGGCCGAGATCATCCTCGCCATCTATGCCGGCGACATCGAGCACAAGAAGATGCGCGCCGACTTCGGCATCTCCTACGCCGACGATGCGCTGAAGCTGATCGGCGACCTGAAGGCGCTCGGGCTTCTGGTGCGCGGCGTGGTGATCACGCGCTACACGGGCGAGATCGCCGCCCAGCAGTTCCGCAAGCGGCTGGAGGGGCAGGGCATCAACGTGTGGTACCACTACGTCACGCAGGGGTATCCGGCGGACGTGGAGACCATCGTCTCCGAGGCCGGCTACGGCAAGAACGAGTACGTGCCCGTGGAGCGTCCGATCGTGGTGGTCACGGCGCCGGGTCCCGGCTCCGGCAAGTTTGCGACCTGCCTTTCGCAGATCTACCACGAGTACAAGCGCGGGTTCAAGGCGGGCTACGCAAAGTTCGAGACGTTCCCCGTGTGGAACCTGCCGCTCGAGCATCCGCTCAACGTCGCCTACGAGGCGGCGACGATCGACCTGAAAGACTGCAACATGATCGACCCGTACCACCTTCAGGCGTACGGCAAGACGACCGTCAACTACAACCGCGACGTCGATGCCTACCCGCTCCTGAAGGCGATCTGGGAGCGTATGACGAAAGGGGAGTGCCCCTACAAGTCGCCCACCGACATGGGCGTGAATCGGATTGGGTTCGGCATCATCGACGACAACGTGGTGCGCGAGGCCTCACGGCAGGAGGTGATCCGCCGTTTCCTGCGCTACCAGTGCGACTTCACCGACGGCTGCGTGGACCGCGACTCCATGAACCGGGCGGAGGCGCTGATGCGCA
>CACZCD010000225.1 GCA_902779565.1 uncultured bacterium
CCTGCGTGATGTGGCCATCCTTCATAATGGCCACCACGATTTTCTGTTCTGTTTCTGTCAACTTTTCTGTCAACTTTTCTGTCAACTCGCCTGTAGCATTCAGGCCACTTTTCCGGGGAGTTTTCTGAGTGGTTTTCTTACCGCTTTTCTGGGTAGTTTTCTTACCGCTTTTTCTGACAACCTTTTTCTGGCAACCTTTACCTTCTGTCAGCTCTCGAATCTTCTGCTTGTCCACATCTGTCAAACCAATCAGCAGATAGCGGCTCTTCATCTCGTTCTTCTCGCCAAGAAGCAGATTGCGGAAGAAAATCTCCAGATAACTCCAGTCCCGGCAGACCTCGCGCGCGTAGTCGGCGTAGTTCGCCCGGACGAGCGCGTTGCGGAAATACCAGGCGTTGTCGCGGAAGGCTTCGTTGTCCACCGAGAAGCCGAGAGACCGCAGGTATTTGATGGCGAAAACCGCCGTCGTACGCGTGTTCCCCTCGCCGAACGGATGCACCTGCCAGATCTGGGCGATGAAACGCGCGAAGTGCGGGATGATCTTGCGCGGCGTCTTGCCGCCGTAGTCGAACTCGCGCTCGTCGATGAAGTCGCGGATGAGTGACTGCTTGATCGTCGCCGCGTCGCCGTAGGTGACGGAATCGTCCTTCAGCACCCATTCGCGCTTGCGGATGTTGACCGTGCGGAGCTTGCCCGCCGACGGCAGAACGCCCTTGAACAGCTTGGCATGGATGGAGATGAAGTACTCGGGCGTGAACGCAAACCCGCCATCGTTGAGAACGGCCACGATGCGCTCCGAGACCTTGTCCGCCTCCTCCTTCTCCGGATCAGGCCGCGCCACCTCGGCCTGCGCCACATAGTAATCATGAATCCGCCGCCGTGCCTGGTTCTGCGTGATGCGCCCTTCGATGTGATCTTTCGCCGTATCGAAGAGAAACTGCGACGGCGTGAGGCCATCAACCTTCTGCAGACCAATGGCCGTCGCCCAGGCGTCGGCGCGCTCGCGCCGCCCGGGCTCCTCAGCCTTGAAGTAGCCTCCCAGCTCTCTCAATATGGGATCATCGTAGGGCAATCACTATTCCTTCACCGGTGGCTGGTAGTTGGGGTTCAGGTCGTCGTTGTCGGTCGGATCGGCCAGCTTCACCTTCATGCCGGGGCCGAGCTTGCCGATGCCGGAGATGACGACCTTCTCGCCCAGCTCAAGTCCCTTCACGACCGGCTGCCATCCCTCGCTCATCTCGCGCAGATCCACCACGCGCTGCTCCACGGTCATGTCGTCCTTCAGCACCCACACGCCCTGGCTGCCGCCCACGAGATCGAACACGGCCTGCTGCGGGATGCACGGCATCTTTGGCGGTTCCCGGCGGTCGGTGAGAAGCGTCACGTAGCTGTTCGGGACGAGCAGACGGTCCGGATTGGGGAAGGAGAGACGCATGATGATCGTGGCGGTATCCTTGCTCATCTCGTTGTCGTCGAAGTCCCACTTGCCCTCGCGATCGTACTCGCTGCCGTCCGGCAGAATGAGACGCATGCGGTACTCCGGAGCCTTGCCCTTCTTCAGCGCCGCGCGCCAGCCAACGTAGGCACGGTCGGTGAGCGGGAACGTCACGCGGATCGGATCGATCTGCACAATGCGCGCGAGCGCGCCCTTGCTCGGCGCCACATAGTCGCCCACGTGTGCGCTCGTCTTGCCGATCTGTCCGCTGATCGGCGCGACCACCACCGCCTTCTTCAGGTCGTATTCGGCGACCACGAGATTCGCCTTCGCCTGCAGCACGGCGGCCTTCGCCTTCTCCGCGCCCGCCTCGGCGTTGTCGCGCTCCAGCTGCGTGATGCCGCGCGCGTCGGCGTTCTGCATACGCTCCCAGTAGCGCGCCGCGCGCCGCGCCTCGGCCTCGGCCGCCTCCAAGTCGGCCTTGCGCTGGTTCGCCACGGCGTGGTAGCGCTCGTCATCCAGCACGTAGAGAACCGTGCCAGCCTTCACGATGTCGCCTTCCTTGAACCGGACCTCCTTGATGTAGCCATCCACCTGCGGCAGGAGATCGACCTCCTGGACCGGCTCGGCGTGCGCCACGAACTTCTCCGGCAGGTTGTACGTCCGCTCCTCGACCTCCTTCACCGCGACGGTCGCCGTCATCTGCGGCATCTGGGGCATCTTCGGCATCTTCGGCGGAAAAAGTCCGCGCGCGATCCATCCGCCCGCTGCGCAGGCCACCGCCAACACCACCGTTCCAATCACGGCGCCAACCGCGCCGCCTTTGTTCTTGCTCTCGTTGTTTTCGCTCATTTTGTTTTTCCTTTTCTGAAAATCGGTTTGACACTCGACTTCCGCCATCCGGGGCTTTCGTGCGTCAGCCGCCGGCTGTCCGAATCGATGCCCACACGGCATCATAGGCCTTGCGCAACGTATCCTCCATGTCGCATTGCAAAAGACGCGCAATCCGCGAATGCACGAGACCGTCCCAAATGGAGATGCACACGGTCGCCACCTGCACCGGGTCGATGTCGGCACGCACGCGCCCTTCCCGCACGTCATTTTCGACCGCCTGCTTGAAGGCGGCCCACGGCCCGAACCTCTGGTTGCTCAGCAGATCCACCCGCACCTCCTCCATCGAGGCGTCCGCCCACTGCAGCTGCTCGTGGATGAGCAGGAAAAAGGCCGTCCCTTTCGCATCGCCGATGATCCGCACGGCATTGCGCACCATCATGTCCGCCACCACCGGGAACGACAAACCCTCGAACGACGTCTCGCCCGGCGGCAGCAATTCCAGGATCTGTCGCCGAAACTTGGCCAGCATCTCGTCGAGCAACGCCATCAAAAGCGCCTGTTTCGACTCAAAGTGCCAGTACACGGCACCTTTCGTCATCTTCAGACGCTCGGCGATATCCGTGAACGTAGTATGCACGTACCCCTTTTTCGCAAACAGCGAAAGCGCGCTCGCCAGAATCCGCGTGCGCGTTCTCTCCGCCTCTTCTTTCGTTCGTCTTGCCATGGTGCCTCAAAAAAAACTGCCGCGTATTATAATACCTACCAGTAGGTATGTCAAGTAGCCGCAGAAACATTTTGTACTGCTCCACAGAGCGTCGCAGATGTGAAGACGTGTATATTATGGGGCGTGGTGTGTGTTTGTTTGTCAGGGCGCGGGGAATGCCGCCGCAACCTCACCCGCCCGTGGCGGAGGGCGCCTGGCTTCGTCCTCGCCCCGCTCGGCAATCGCCAGATTGCCGTCGGGGGCGAGTCCATCGCCAAGCATCCCGCCGCCCCGCGCGGGTTCGGCTAAAGGCGGCGGCATTCCCCGCCCAGCACATTCGGTCAGCGCTGAGCCAAAGTGTGGCTGTCGGGGCGGCGCACCGCCGGCTCCGGCGGATTCCTGCGGGGCGCCGCGTCCGCATGCGGCGCGGTCTGCCGTCGCCCGGCTCGGTCGGAATACCTCCCATCGCCGGATCGGCGGCATCTCGCTTGCCTCCGTCCGCGTCTCCCGCCGTCACCGCCTCCGCCTCGTGCCGCCGCCCCTCCAGCCCGCTCCGCGCTACCTTGGCACTGTAGGAGGGAAAGGTGCCGTATTTGCGCATGGCTCCGCTATTGCGTCCTAAGAGGACCATTGGGACCATTGAGGACAGACCCCGCGAAAGACTTGTTTTACAATGGTTTCGTAGGGTCTGTCCCCATGGTTTGTATGGAAAGGATACCAAGAGAATTCTCCGCACAATTAAAGTATTCTCGGTGCAATCAGAGAACTCTCCGTGCAATCAAGGCGCAGCGCACTCACCTTGCTCACAGTGAGGTGCGCGGAACGCGCACCGCAGAAACGGACATGTGCCGACAGCGCGCAAGGGGCGAGGCGTGCCTGCCACGGGGCCAGAGCGGATCCGACGCCGCGAGGGGCAAGACGCCGCCGGGACGGATGCGATTGGCGCAGGGAGGCATCGCGACCAAGCCAAACGCGCCGTAGCGGCGGATGGATTGCCCCTCGCGGATGAAGGCGGATTCGCGGTGGCGGAGTGGAGACGCGCCGAAAACCGCCGCGCGCCCGTGCCAACCGCGCGGTCCACCGCCCCCTTTAGCGGAACGCAGCGACGCGAAATGCACCGGACCGGGAAGCGACCGCACCCGAACGCAATCTAACGATTGCGGAGCGGGGCGGGCGCAATGCGGGACGGCGCATTTCGCGCGCGAGTACCGTTGGGGCGGTGGGACGCGCACGCTGACTGGCACCGCATACACGCACGCACCAACGAATGCCGCCTTGAGAGCCCCCAAACAGGCAATCAGCGCAGCAACCTGCTCTGCACCAGTCGCTCTGTGGAGCAGTACGAACGGGCGTTCGCTCTTTACATTACATCCGCGTGTAGCGAGGGCCATCGCCGCCTTGCGGGAAGGTCCAGTCGATGTTGCCCATCGGACACTTGATCCGGCAGGTCTTGCAGTGCAGACAGTTCGAGAAGTCGATCTCAAGTTTCCCTTCTTCCAGCCGATACACCTCCGCCGGACAGAAGCGCGTACAGGGCGCACCAAAGCGCTGCCGGCACGTCTCGCACTTCGCGGCGTCGAGGATCTTCAAATGGCAGGGCTGATCCTCTTCGTGCATTGTCCCGCTCATGAACACATCCGTCAGCCGATCCGGCATCGCAGGTCCCGACTCGACCGCCGCCGGCTTCCGCGCCCGGAAGCCTTCGCCCAACGCGGCGGCATCCCCTTCCGCGAGTCCCGGCACGCGGAAGCACGGGAAAAGTCCATGCGTCATCCAGGCAAGACCCGCCGCCGCCACGCCGAACGGCAGACCGTAGCAGAAACTGGCACGCACGTTCCGCACGCGCTTCATCTCCTTCCAGCCCGGCGTCTGCTTCAGAAGCTCCGTGTAGTCCTTGCCCGTGAGAATGCTCTCCGCCGCCGCCTTCCCGCTCTGAAGCGCGATATGCACGCCCTTGATGCGCAGGGAATCGAGAAGCCCTGCGCCATCGCCGACGATCAGCACCCCCGGCGCCTGCACCTTCGGAACGGAATAGAACCCGCCCTCGGGAATCACCTTCGCGCC
>CACZCD010000226.1 GCA_902779565.1 uncultured bacterium
GGCAAAGGCTCCGGCCAGGTCGTTGACGACACCTCCTCCGGCGAGCTCGTCGCCTGCCTCGGCGTCGATTACATCACCAACAGCAAGATCGCGAAAGGCGCGCATCTGAAGATGGCGTATCCGCCCGAACTGCTGATGGTCCCGAGCCCGGTCGCGATCTTCAAAGGCGCGAACAACGTCGAAGCCGCGAAGAAATTCGTCGATTACCTGTTGAGCCAGGAAGCCCAGCAGAAAGTCGCCGAAGCCGATCCGTTCTGCAAGGGGTATCTGCTTTGGCCGGAATCGTCGCACACGGATGTGCTTGCGATCGATTACTTCACCCGCAACGCGTGGAAGCCAACCGACATTCCGACTGAAAAGCTCATCGCTGAATTCTGCTCCGACAGATACGGCGATCAGGCATCAGATTTCGAGCGGATATGGCGCGATGTGGTGCCGATTTCGACGAACTGTCTTTACGAGACGTGGCGCTCGAACTACGGTCTTGTGCTGTTCCAGCTTCTCGCCGAAAAGTACGATATCGCGAACAACGACCCAGACCGTTGGCCGAAGACAGACAGGGGTGTGTTTGCCGCCGCGCCCGCCGTGTTCGGGAATTTAGCGAAAATCGATGTGTCGGACGCATTCGCGCTCCGTGACGTCATGGATCTCGCCCGCACCGTCGGTGACCGCCTCGCGCTTGCGGCGGAGAACGGCATGATGGGGGCGTACTTCCGATGGAAGGCCGGCGATGCCTCCGCCCCTGCCGATTTCGAGCGCTCTGTCGCCGAGGCTCGCGAGTTTGCATCCCTCATGGCGAGGCTTCTCGCGCAGCATACGGATTATTCCTTGAACGATTCCCTCGAAAGGCTGAACGCGGTCGAGAAGGTGCGTAATCCAGATTTCGGACAGGTTCTCATGGAAAACGCGGTGAACGGCTATTGCGCTTCACATCAGGCTGAGGCGGCCGAGCATCTCTATCCCCAAGTGATAGACGCTGTTGCGGAGGATATCAGGAAGCGCATGAAAACGGGTGACAAGGAGCCTTTGTCGCACCGTCTGGCCGAGGGGCTCCGCCAGGAGTTTCTGAAACGGCCGCTTGTCTCGCTGAAGAGTACGACGCCTCGCACGCCTGAGAAGCTACGCGAGGTGCTGGAGGATTTCGCCGCCGCCGCCAAGCGGTTCTTGAGGCCGCAGGTCCTGGCGAACGACAAGGCCGTTGTGTTTACCGCGAAGAATGTTGAGATCGTTGTGCCGCCAGGATCCCCTCAGGTCGTTCGGTTTGCGGCTGAGGAGCTGAAGACGCTGCTGGGCGAAGTCCTGGGCGGGACTGTGCCTGTTGTGAACGGCCCATCGAACGGCAGGAATTCCATCATTCTCGGCATGAACAAGTATTCCGCCGCCGTCGGGATCTCCACCAACGATCTTGTACGTGACGCCTTCGTGCTGAAGACGAAACCAGGCCGCATTTACATCGTTGGTCGCGATAGTGCCAAAGCGAATCCGAAGCGTGATATGGGAAGGGGCGTTTGGGCCAACATGTACGAAAGGGCGACGCTCTTCGGAGTCTATGAATTCCTCGAGAGGTATGCCGGGGTGCGGTTCTACTTCCCTGGCGAACTTGGAACCGTGGTGCCGAAGAAAGATCAGGTCGCTGTGCCGCAGATCGATTTTGTGGTCGCGCCGGACTGGACGGTACGCAACACCGGCATAGGCTGTGGCACCTGGTTCGAAGGTGAAGACCGCGACAACCACAAGAATCCCATACGATTCTTGAACCACTACCGACTTCGTCTGCAAACGCGTTATCGGCCGTTCTGTCACGGCCAGGTTAAACTGCACTTGCTCGAGCGATTCGGCAAGACGCATCCCGAATACTTTTGGCTGCGTCCTGACGGCACAAGGCAACTTGAGCAGGGGCTACGCATGGGCGGTCAGCTGTGCCACTCGTCTGGGGTGTGGGAGGAGATATATCAGGATGCGAAGTCCTACCTCAGGGGAGAGCCTGCCACGGTGCGCGGCGTGCTTACGCGCACGGGCAAGCCGGGCTGGGAATATTCGTTCCAGGAAAATACCTATTTCGACGTAATGCCGCAGGACGGAATGAGGCAATGCATGTGCGAAAAGTGTCAGGCGGCGTACAGAAAGGACGATCCCGCCAACTTCGCCACGGAGCTTCTTTGGGGCAACGTGAAGAAGGCCGCCGAACGATTGACGGCAGAAGGAGTGCATGGCTATCTGACGATGATGGCCTACCGTCCGTACCGGAGGATTCCGGATTTCGATCTGCCCACGAACGTGCTCGTGA
Organism: uncultured bacterium; assembly: GCA_902779565.1. Classification (GTDB taxonomy): domain Bacteria; phylum Verrucomicrobiota; class Kiritimatiellia; order RFP12; family UBA1067; genus UBA1731. The sequence goes on from CACZCD010000226.1 coordinate 2,288, forward strand.
TGGTGGCAGAGAGAGGGCCGTGGTCCATGCAGGAGCCCAAGAACCTCGAGCGCGACAACAAGGAGATCGCGGCCTGGCGCTACAAGCAGGGAGGAAATCGTGTGGCCACATGGACATATCCCTTAAAATATGGAAAGACTAAGATCCCGATAATACCGTATTCCACCCCCAGAACGATAGGGGCCTATTACAAGACATGCGCAAAGGACATCTACGGTTCCTACATGGAGTCCGACACCGACCGTGCCTACACGGCTTGCCTGCCGCACTATGTGTTTGCCAAGTTTGCTTGGAACAATCAGGTTGACGTGAAGGCGCTGCTGGATGAACACTATCAGTTGATGTACGGAGCGGCGGCCTCCGAGATGCAACGGTATTCAGAGGAGATCGAAGACAAATGGCTGTACGAGATACTTGGAAAGTCGGTTGATACCGATATCGGTCCCACATGGGCGCCGGTTTCCGAAAAGGAGATATGGACAAAGGTGTATTCTCCGGCAGTGCTTTCGCGCTACGCGAAGCTGTTTGATTCTGCGATGGCAAAGGTGCCGGAAGGTTCTCTTGAAGCGCGTCGCATCGCGCTCATGCGCCGAGAAACGCTTGAGCTCATGGAAAAAGAGTGCAAGGCGTACACCGATAGGTTGGAGGCCGTGAAATCCATCCGTTTCGTGCTAAACAGGGCCCCCAACGCGTTCTTTATGCTTTCGCCGTTTGCGCTCGGACGGGCGCCGGCAACGAAGAATCCAGTGAAGACAGAAGTGCGAGCATGGGAGGAGAGTGGAAGGCTGAAGCTTCTTGTGCGTTGTGAGGAGCCGCAGATGCAACTCCGGCGTGTCAAGAAGCGCCAGTATGATGTTTCCTCTGTGTGGCAGGACGACAATGTGGAGATCATGCTGAATCCATCTGGGGACAGGGATGTGTTCTACCATTTCTTCGTAAACTCGGCCGGATCAATGTCCGACATGAAGCAAGTGGCTCATGCTCGCGGCAAAGAGGCGGGCGATTTCGGATGGAACTCGAATGCAGATGTGATGGTAACGCATGGTGACGGTTTCTGGACTGCGGAACTTTCGATTCCGCTTGCCAATCTCCCTGGCCTCGATTCGCAGTCGTTCCCTGCGGAGGTGGTACGATGCAGACGCCTCAACGATGGTCTGGAGGAGTTCTACCATTGGAGTCCGTACACACGCACTCCGCTCGACGTGACAAATTTCGGCATGCTTGTGCGATGAGGGGCGCAAAGGTCGCGCGGTGGAAGCCCCGTATCCTTTCCGGGATTTATGGTATAATTGCGGTCTAATTTATTTCAACTAGACCAAAAGGAGAAGAACAGGATGAAGAGAGCAATCACGTTGGCGTGCGCCCTGGGTGCCGCCGTCATGTCCGTCGCGGAAGAGCCCAAGCCGCCGTTGAACATCTTTGGGGAAAGCGAGGCCGCGAGGCAGCAGCGCATGGCGTGGTGGACGGAGGCCCGCTTCGGCATGTTCATCCATTTTGGGCTCTATGCCGTTCCGGCCCGCCATGAGTGGGTGCGCAATTATGAGGCCATCCCGAACGAGGTGTACGACAGCAAGTACCTTCCGCGCTTCAATCCCGACCTCTACGACGCGAAGCAGTGGGCGAAGACCGCGAAGAAGGCCGGCATGCGGTATGCGGTGCTGACCACGAAGCACCATGAGGGCTTCTGCATGTGGGATACCGCGACCACCGACTACAAGATCACCAAGACGGAGTTCGGGCGCGACGTGGTGCGCGAGTTCGTGGATGCGTTCCGTGCGGAAGGTCTCCGCGTGGGGTTCTACTTCTCGATCATGGACTGGCACCATCCCGACTACACGGTGGACGATCCGCACCCACTCATGAAGCGTCTCCGCAATAAGAACATCACCGGCGATGCGCTCCGGGCCGAGGTCGCCAAGCTGAACGAGGGCCGCGACATGGACCGCTACCGTAAGTACATGTTCGATCAGGTGACGGAGCTGCTCACCAACTACGGTCAGATCGACATCGTGTGGTTCGACTATACGCCGAAGGGGCCGTTCGGCAAGAGCTGGCGCGACTGGAACGCCGTCGAGCTGCTGAAGATGACGCGCCGCCTGCAGCCGGGCTGCATCGTCGATAGCCGCCTCGACCTGATGGAGAGCGACGACGGCTGGGATTTCGTCACGCCGGAGCAGCGCAAGTCCCCGGCATGGCCGACCGTGCGCGGCCGGCGGGTGCCGTGGGAGACGTGCCAGACGTTCTCCGGCAGCTGGGGGTATCACCGCGACGAGGCTACCTGGAAGAGCATGCCGCAGCTGATCGAGCTCCTCTCCGAGACCGTGTCAAAGGGTGGCAACCTGATCATGAACGTCGGCCCGACCGCACGCGGCGAGTTCGACTACCGCGCGATGGACCGTCTCGAGGGCTTCGCGAAGTGGATGCACCACAACGCCCGCTCGATCTACGGCTGCACCCAGGCGCCGGAAGAGTATGCGGCGCCGAATGGCACGCTCATCACCTACAACCCGAAGCGCAACACGCTCTACATCCACCTCTACGACTACCCGATGGGCTTCCTGCCGCTTGATTTCTGGGAGAAGGTGAAGTACGCGCAGTTCCTGCACGACGGCTCGGAGATCTTCATCAAGCCGCCACCCAGGGCGCATGGCCAGACCGGCGAACTCAAGCCCGTCGGCGGCCTCACGGTCCCGATGGTCAAGCCGAACGTGGAGATCCCGGTGATCGAGGTTTTCCT
>CACZCD010000227.1 GCA_902779565.1 uncultured bacterium
CATCGTGTTGTCGCTCATGTCGCCGTTCACCATGGCGGCGTTGAACACGCCGTTGACGTTCGCGAGCATGTGCGTGAGCGGCACGAGCGTGGGATGCACGCCTACCTCCACTTCGCCGCCGTCGCGCGCGACGCACGCCAGAAGTTTGATGCGGTAGCCGAAGTCGGCGGCATACTTCACGTCCTCGCCGGAGAGGTTCCGGATGCCCTCCACCTGCACCTGGTCGAGCGTGGGCTGGAAGCCGTAGGCGAGCGCCGCGAGGATGCACGCCTTGTGCGCCGTATCGAAGCCATCGATGTCGAGCGAGGGGTTCGCCTCCGCGTAGCCGAGCTTCTGCGCATCCTTGAGGATCTCGTCGAAAGGCTTGCCCTCGGTCTCCATGCGCGTGAGGATGTAGTTGCAGGTGCCGTTGAGGATGCCGTGGATCGTGTTGATCTCGTTGCCGGCGAGACCTTCGCGCAGCACGCGGATGATCGGGATGCCGCCGCCGACGCTCGCGCCGAAATAGATGTCCACGCCGTTCGCCGCCGCCGCGTCGAAGATTTCGCGGCCATGCTCGGCGAGCAGCTTCTTGTTCGCCGTGACCACGCACTTCTTCGCCGCGATCGCATCCAACACAAACTTCTTCGCGATGCCGGTACCGCCGATCGTCTCGACGATGATGCCGATGCTTTCATCCGCAATCACGGAGGGGGCATCCGTTGTGAGCACGCCCGCCGGGACCGCCACGCCACGATCCGTCGTGATGTCCAGATCCGCGATGCGCTTGAGCACAATGTCCACGCCCAGACGCTCGGCCATGACCGCACGATGTTCGAGAAGGCCCTGCGCGACACCCGCGCCAACCGTTCCGAACCCAAGGATTCCTACGCCAACTTCTTTCATCTTTCTTGTTCTCCTAAAAAAAGCGCGCGTATTTTACCATGATTTCCCTCTTGCGGCAAATCCGTTTTCCCTCTATAATATACGTCCTTTATTTTAAAGGAGAAATTGTACATGAAAAAGAGTGTTCTGATTCTGATCGGTGCCGTAGTGATTCTCGTGGCCGTCGTCGGCGGCGCGTTCCGCTATCTTTGGTCGATTCGGCAGACGCCCGAGCAGGTCCGCGAAACGACGAAAGCGGTCCGCAAGGAGTTCCGCGCCGCGCCTTTGGACGAGGCGGCGCCCCGTCTGCGCAAGCTCACGGACGAGCTTTTCTTCACGGTGCGCTCCGTCAACACGTTCCCCTACCTCAAGATGAGCTCCGAGCCGCGCATCTCCTACGATTCGATCGGCCTCCTCACCGAGGAGGCGTTCATCCGTCTCGCCGGCGACGTCAAGTCGCCCAAGGCTGACACCGACCGCCGCATCAAGGAGCTGATTGACTATTCCGCCTACCTGCTCGGCAAGGACAAGCTTTCTGAGGTCGCGAAGAACTCGCTCTGCGAGCGTCGTCTGGACGGCTACTTCCTCATCGGCGACTACGATGGCGCCGTCACGCTTCTCGAAAAGGGAATCGCCGGACGCACCCCCGAATGGTGCAAGAGCACGGTCGCCAAGCTCCGCGCGCACAAGGCGATGGAGGCCGGGCAGAACGAGGAGGCCATCAAGCAGCTTCTCATCTTCATCGACTACATGCTCTCCGATGTGATGAAGGACTTCGAGGATTCCGATCCCGCGAACGGTGTGGTCTATTCCCGCGAATGGGTCGCCGCCAAGAACTACATGCGCTGCGCCAACCTCGCAAAGGACGCCAAAGCCAAGGCGGACTTTACGGAAAAGGCCAAACCTCTCTATCAGGCCGCTCTGGAGAAGGCCAAGGATGACAAGGTCTCCCTTGAAGAACTCCAGAAGGAAATGAAGTCGTACGGTCTGTGAAGTTCGTCTTTCTGTTCATAGACGGCGTAGGACTCGCCCCGCCCTCGCCAGACAACCCCGTCAATCCCGAGGTCTGTCCGGCGCTTTGCCGTCTGTTGCACAGCCACTGCAAACCCATCGACGCGAATCTGGGCGTCGTGGGGCTGCCGCAGTCGGCCACCGGACAGGCAACCATGTTCACCGGCGTGAACGCGCCGCAGTTCATGGGACGCCACTGCGAGGGATTCCCCGGCCCCGGGCTCCGCGACCTCATCGGCAAGGACAACCTCTTCCTGCAGCTCAAAGCCCGCGGCAAGAAGGTGAAGTTCGCCGATGCGTATCTGGTGGAGTCGGCCGACGAGCTTGAGGCGCGCCGCTTCAAGTCCGTGACCACCGTCATGGCGCTCACCGCGCCCGAGACCGTCTCCACCGTCTCGGATCTCGCCGACGACAACGCCGTCCTGCAGGATCTCACGCGCGCGACGATCCAAGACCGCTACCCGGATATCCCCATGGTCGATCCCGCGGACGCCGCGCAGCATCTCTTCGACATCATCCGCGCCAACGACTTCACGCTCTTCGAGTATTTCCAGACGGACGTAGCCGGCCATTCTATGGACTACGATCGCGCCTGCGCTGTGCTGCGCGAATATGACGTCTTCCTCGCGACGCTTCTGCGTTTCACGGAAGCGGCCGGCATCACGCTTCTCATGACGTCCGATCACGGCAACGTGGAGGCCATGAACGAACGCGGCCATACGCGCAATCCCGTCCCCTTCATCGCCTTCGGCCCCCAGGAGCAGGAGATCCGCGACAAGGTCTCGTCCCTTACCGACGTCACCCCCGCCATCCTCTCCTTCATCTGACGCTACAGCACCGCGACTGGGACAACGGACGTCCCCGTCCGTTGCCGCCCGTGCGGCAATCGTCTCCCCCGCCCCGCGCCGACCGCGCCGCCGCTCCGCCCATGCCTTGAACCACCCGCCCACAGCATTGCCATCACCTTCCGGCTTCATTGGCGCAAGGACCTGTCCCACAAAATATCCACAAGCCAATATGCTTACCTCGTCTCCACGTCGACAGTCACAACTACAGTAGCCGTCTTCCATTGTATCAAGCCGCATTTCAAGCAGAACGAATGGTCTGTCTGTCAAGCGGAAACAGTCCCCACGAAATTACTGCGCATTGACTTCAACAAACTTGGTTCCGTAGGACGGTATTTCATGGACGGCGCCAGCGACAGCCACGCGTATGGCGTCCTTAGGATCGTAGTTGAAGAGCGCAACGACTTCCGTCCCATCCGGGCGCACGGTCGAAGCATAGGCGAAAAGCGCATTGGCGCATGTCGGTACGGCCTTGCCATCCACCTTGCCCCATGGCAGGCCTTCCCACTGCACGATCTCGTCCTGCGCCTCCATGAGCGCGAGCAGCATCTCGCCTTCGTAGGCGTTGCCCGAATAGAAGCCAATGCCGGGACATCCATGCACGAACGCCGCCAGCGCGAACTGCCGCACCTGCTTCGGTGAAAGGACCTCGTGCGGCTGGAGATACCCGCCCGCGCCGTCGTTCGCGCCCATCGGCACATAGAGCTTCTTCAGGTGCCGCGTGTCGTTCCGAATCGCGTCGAACGCCTCCTTGTCGATCTTGTGGTAGTAGCTGCACAGGTGGCCGTCAAGCCACTGCTCGTTGGCGAGCGTGTCCTTGCCTACGGAACGCCGCCGCGCCATCATGCCCTTCTCGTCGCCATACGGCATCACATAGTCGTAGTCGATGCACTTGAGCGTGGGGTTGTACTCGCGAATGTACTTCGTGAGCAGCTCCACTGACTTCGCGTTGTGCGAGCAGCGGAACAGCGCCCACTTGTCGCGGAGCGCCATGTTCTGCGTCTCGGCGGCGTCCGGCACGTGGTCAAGCCCCGCGAACGCGGCAAACGCCTTGTGGCAAACCTCGCAGTGGCAGTACGAAGAAGAGTGCCACGGCTCCATGTCGAACGTCACCCAGTCGCCGTCCTTCGCGCCATACGACGAAAGCACGTAGCGGACGTGATCGCGCACGCGCTCCTGCAGGGTTGCGTCCTTCGTGAAATACTCCGGGCACATCACTCTGACGAAACTGGCATAGCGCAAATCGCTCGACACAGACATCTTCACCCCCAGCTTCTCGGCTAGATCCTTCCCGATCCCGAGACGACTTGGATTCCACAGATTTCCGATGCTTAGCGAGAAGATGTAGCGGTAGGGACGCCTCTCCAGGATCGCGGCGATCTCGTTCTTCCGCTTGAACTGCGGCCCACCGTGCGGAGTGCGGCGGAACGAGCGTATTCCGGCGGCCTCGAAGGCGCGGGCGGCGGCGAGCATGGCGGCATCGGAGGAGATGTGCCGGTCGGCGTTGTTCCAGCTGAACACGAAGAAGTCCTTCGACGTCTTCAGGTCCTTCGGCAACGGACGGAACTCCATCTCAAGCATTTTCTCCTGGCCACGCTTCTCGCCGAGCATCATCCTGTACGCGATTGGATAGGTCTTCGCGTCGCCCGCGCAGCCATTCTTCGGGGCGATGACGAGCGCGATGCTCGTGCCCTCGTCGTTGAAGTACCGCGCCGGGTTCAGCGCGCCATAGAGCTTGCTCGTGAAGAACTTGGCGTGGCCGAACACGTACCTGACGCAATCAAACCCGTTCGTCCGGAACGTCTTCGTCTCGAGCGGGCGGAAGGTCTCGTAGAAGGTTCCGTTCGGGCAGTACGCGTCCTTGATCTCAAGCTCGGCCGGAATGTCGATCACGAACCTGAGCGCATCGCGACCAGCCTTCGCCCCCTTCATGTAGAAGAGCGTCGGGATCGGCGCGTCGGAGAAGTTCAGCGTCTTCACCCTGAAGACGACGGACAAGAACTACATGATCGAAAACGTGATGCTCTACGGCATCGATCCGGACAGCCGCTACATCCGCCTGCAGGACGGGGTGAGCATCTCCTCCGCCTTCGCCGACAAGGACGAGATCACGCCCGGCGACACGGTGACGCTGAAGGAGGCTTACGGAAACGAGGTCTATACCTTCCGGGCGGATCAGGTGTATCCCTATGACGGGGCGCTTGCGATCTTCATGGACCGGGCGGAACTCAACGGCATCATGGGGGAGGATCCGGACTACTTCTGCGGCTATCTCTCGGATA
>CACZCD010000228.1 GCA_902779565.1 uncultured bacterium
CAACGGCGACATTGCTGAAGGAATATGATTCCCGTCGCGACATAATGCAACCTCCGCACAACAGCAGGGCAGAGAACAATATGAGCGAATGGAACCTTGCCATTCAATAAATCCTGTTCTCACAACCGTCGATCAGGCGGCGGATGTTGGTCTTGTGCTTGTAGATGGCGACAAGCGCAACGAGCGTGACCACGATACTGAGCGGCAGGTTGCGCCAGCCCTCGCTCCCCAGCCACGGGAACCACACGCCAACGGCGAGAAACGCCGCCGCAAGGCAGCTCCCGAGCGAAATGTAGTGCGAAAGCCACACCGTCACGGCCCAGAGTCCGAACGCCGTGAGCACCAACCACGGGAGCAGACCCACCAGCATCCCAAAGCCCGTGGCGATGCCCTTCCCGCCCTTGAACTTCATGAAGCAGGTGAACATGTGCCCCACAACCGTCATCAGTCCGACCGCCAACGGCAGATGCGCTTCACCACCGAACTTCTTCGCGAGCAGCACCGGGACCAACCCCTTCAGGAAGTCGCACAGAAACGCGAGTAGCCCCCACTTTTTGCCGACCGTTCGAAAGACGTTCGTCGCGCCAATGTTCTTGGAACCGACCGTGCGCACATCCACGCCACGCATCTTTCCGATCAGAAACCCGAACGGTATCGAGCCGGCGAGATACGCCCCAGCCAGCCACGCAGCCCAAATCATCGCCTTCTCCATACTCACCTCCAAATTCTAACCTCCAAACTCTAAACTCTAAACTGGAAACTCTAAACTCTACACGCTCTACACGTTCTACACGGTTGTCAAGTCACGGCTCCAAACACTAAACTCTAAACTGGAAACTCCAAACTGGAAACTAATGTACCAACTCCCCGACGATCCCTGCAAGCTGCTTTTCGATGACAGCCATTGAGAGATGCTTCTCGAAGAAGTCGCGGGCGGCGGCGAAGTAGGAATCGCGGTTTGCCCAGTCGTCGCGGTAGGCGCGCACCGCGTCCGCAATCGCCTTCGCATCACCCGGCGGCACGAACTTGATCGCCTTGCAGTCTTTCGCCTCCGGCGGGTAGCCGGTGCAGAACTCATTGATCGTCGGGCGGCAGCATGCCATGCACTCGTACACCTTGTTGCCGATCACGCGCGCCGCCTTCGCCGTGGTGCCGAACACGCCAAGCACCACATCGTGCGCGGCGATCACTTTCGGCACTTCTACGTAAGGCACCTTCTCGAGGAACGTGATGTTCTTGATGCCGGCCGCTTTCGCTTCCGTCGCCGCCTTGTACGCGCCCCAACCGAGGAAGTCCCACTGAATGCCCTCATCCTGCGTCATGCGCGCCGCTTCCACAATATACTCCGTACCATGCAGCGGCAGGTACGCGCCGTGATAGAGGACGCGGAACGGCGGCGAATCGGGCATCGTGGAAGTCGGTTTGAACACGGACTCGTCGGTGCCCGTGAGCAGAACGCGCAGACGTTCGCGCGGCACGTCGAGGTATTGTGCGCAGAAATCCACGTGGCAGCTCGTATCCCAGCAGACGATATCCGGCGCGGCCATCATCTTCTTCTCGCGCACCAGAAGCTTCTTCGCGCGCGGTTCCTCGGCCTTCCACTTGAGCTGCTCCAGCACCTTCTTGTCCCACGCCGAAATCATCGGGTCGAAGATCACCGGGATCCCACGCCTGTGCGACCAGCGGCACGCGGCCAACACATCGCGCTGACGCGCCACCGGCACCCACACCAGATCGGGCTTCGCCCGGAACTGCAATCCACGCAGAAACGCCTCCACGTCCCCGAAGCGCGGCCAGACTTTGACGAAGAAGAAATCAACCTCCCATCCCAGCTTCTTGAAAAGCGAGATGTACACGCGGTTGCGCGAATAGCCGGGATCGAACCGTCCCCACCACAGAACTCGCTTGCTTCCCATCCTTACCTCTCAACCCTCAACTCTCAACTCTCAACTCTCAACTCACAACGAATCGAACGCGCCCGATGTGAACCCTTCGCCCGCCGCATTGACCTTGGCCATCTCGGCGGCAAGATCGATCGCCGGCTCCTCCGGTGCATCCGACTTGTCCTTGCGAGGCTTGAGCGGCTTCGCCTGGCACTCACGGATCGAGAGGGAGATGCGGTCGCGTTCCCAATCAACCGAAAGCACCTTCACCGTCACGTAGTCGCCGGGCTTCACGTAATTGATCGGACTGATCACCTTGTCCCACGAAATCTCGCGCACCGGCACAAGTCCCTCCATGCCGCCGAGATCGACGAACGCGCCGAAATCGAGGACCTTCGTGACCCGCCCGTTGAGGGTCTGTCCCTCCTCGAGCGTGTTGCGCAGTTCGTCCTTGAGCGCCTGCTGCTCCAGCTCCAGCTCCGCGCGGCGGCTCACGATGAGATTGACGCCCCGGTCGTCCGCACCGTACTCCTGCACCTGAAAGAGGAACGTCTCGCCCACATAGACCGCGCCCGACTTGCGGTAGCGGTCGATCTGGCTGAACGGACAGAACGCGCGCTGTCCCTTCACCGTCACCTCGTAGCCGCCCTTGACCTCCTTCTCGACCTTGCCCTCGACGGGATCGCCCGACTCGAACGCCGACTGGATCGACGCATCGAGCGGACTTTTCTTCACCTCGCCTTCGGTCTCCTCGGGCTCAACCTCTCCGGCTGCGGCCTTCAATGCGGCCTTGCGCTTCTCCGGATCGGACTCCACCTGCTTCAGGTCGTTGAACGAGCCGGGGAACTTGAACCCTGGACGGAACGTCCGCATCTGGTCGCTGACCATCGAACCGAAATCAAATTTTTCTTCACTCATCTGTGAACTGCCTACCTCTCTCTTGAAAAGCGCGAATTATATCACAATCCGCTATTTTCGCGGCTCAGGGGCGGTGCCCTTGTTCTTGTTGCGCTGCGGGAACTTCGGCTTGAATGGGTTCACCGCACCGCCACCGCCGCCGCCGGCGGTGCGCGTCGTCGCATAGCCGAGGATCGCCTCCTTGCCCTCCAGCTCGTCCGCGCCCTTGATCTGCGTGAAGGAGGCATCCGAAACGCCCTCCTCGACCTTGACGAACCGCATGCCGCCCTCGCCTTCAGGAAGCCAGATCTTGCGTCCGCGCGGAATCTCGCCGCCGGCCGCCTCACGTGCGGCGTTGAAGTCGGCCTCGTTCGGACGGAACCGGAGCGCCGCCGAAGACACGGCCAGCACATCCTCCGCGCGCGCCGTCTCCACCGAGATGTTCGCCGTCATGCCGGGAAAGAGCATCGCCTTCGGGTCGTCGTTCGCCGCCTCAATGATGATCGGATACGTGACCACGTTGTTCGTCGTCTTCGCAGCGAGGCGCACCTGACGCACCACGCCATGGAACCGCTTGCGATAGGCGTCCGCCGTGAACGTGACCTTCTGTCCTTCGCAGATCGAGCCGACGTCGGCCTCGGGCACCGTCGCCTCCACCTGGATGCGCCGCAGATCCTCGGCGATGGTGAAGATCGGCACGGCGTTCATGGACGACACGACCGTCTGCCCTTCATCGACGCTGCGCTCCGTCACCGTGCCGTCCACCGGCGAGACGATCGTGCAGTAGTCGAGGTTCGCCTTCGTCTGGCTCACGCTCGCATGGCTCTGCTCCACCTGCGCCTTCGCCTGGTCGAGCGCGGCGATGGCGGCGTCGCGCACCTCAAGCGCGTTGTCGTAATCCGCAACGGACGCCAGCTGCTTCTTCGAAAGCGCTTCTTTTCGAGCGAGCGTCTTCTCCGCGAGCTTGAGAGCTGCCTCGCACTTCTTCACGTTCGCCTCGTTCGCATGGAGCTGGGCGAGCGCGCTCTTGTACTGCGCCTCGTACACCTGCGGGTCGATGAGCGCCACGACCTGACCGTTCGTGACGAGCGAGTTGTAGTCCGCGAACAGCTTGATGATTTTGCCGTTCACCTGCGCGCCGACCTCCACCTTCTTGATCGGCGCCACCGTCCCGGTGGCCTCCACCGTCTTGACGATGTCCGTCCGGGTGATGGGCGCGAACCGGTACTTGGGTCCCTCCTTCTTCGTGAACTGCTCGCCGCAGCCCGCGATCGCCGCCAACACGGCCGCCACAAAAAATTTCATCGTTGCGTTCCTCCTTGAGACACTTTCTTCAAGCCCAGTATTATAGCATACATATCAACCCCACCCGTCAACCCCACCCGTCCGATTGTCATACAGGTCAGCCTATCGCGACAAGGCGGCAAGCCGCCGACACACAAACATCTGTTACAGAACTCTCAGAATCCGCAGGGTCTGTCCCCATAGAAAACACGGCACTTCGCAGGGTCTGTCCCCGTAGTTTCCAAACTACAAGGCTTGCAAGGCGCGTGCAAGCTGATCGGGGCAGGACGTTCCATTTCGGCATTGTATGCCCTTAAGGAGAGCAATGACGTCTTCGACCTTCCGTCCGATGACGAGTTTCGCCACGCCCTGCGTATTGCCGGGGCATCCGCCCACAAACTCGCACTGCGTCACAATGCCGTTCTCAACCTCGTAGTTGATCGCCCGCGAACAGGTCCCAGCGGTTTTGTACGTTCTCATTCGTATCCTCCTGCTTTCTTCTCATCCACAGCACTCACACCATTCTTGCTTTTCAAATTAAATTTATGAGCATATTATACCATAATAGCCACCTTGCTTCGGGGATTCACCGCCACGTTTCGGAAATCTACCTTTCCCCCAGTCCCTTACGTCCCATCTTTCTCATCCATCCTGTCCCCTTCCCGTAATCGCGTTCATTCCGTGACATAATCGCCCTTGATCAATATTAGGGACAGACCCTGCGTTTTCTTCGTTTTCCCCGCCCCCTTGGGGACAGACCCTACGTTTCCTATTAAGGCTTGGGGGACAGACCCTACGCATCCTATTCACCATAATCGGCTCTCCTCTTGCCTTTCACGCCGCCTTCGGCGCCGAGTGCTGCCCGTGCGTCGCATAGAGAT
>CACZCD010000229.1 GCA_902779565.1 uncultured bacterium
TGACGCTGGAGGCGGCGGAGGGAGAGACGGGCTTCACGTTCGCGAAAGGGAGCGACGGCGGAACTGTGACGCTCGCCGGAATGTTCCTTGAGGTTGCGGACACCGATTCCACGGCCCGCCAATATGCCTTCGACGTTCCGCTTGCGCTGGAAGGGCCGCAGACGGCGACCGTCACGGTTCCCGACTCCAAGACGCTCGCGATGAACGCTGGCGTCAACGTGCCGGACGGTTCGCTGGCTCTGAGCGGCGAGGGTGCGTTCCGGCTTTGCGGCGCAAGCACGTTGGAAGGATTTCTGACCGTCCCCATCGGCATGAACGTTTTCCTGACCGGCTCGCTTGCGGCGCCGGATGGGGCCGATCAGGGGCTTGCCGCCAACATGGGCCTAAAGTCGGTCTCGGTGACCGGCACCGACTATTCGGCAAACGGCAAGAGCGGTCTTGTGATTTCCAATGCCGTGATCCGCAAGCCGCTGTGCATTGCCGGCGGCGGCTCGGCCACCGGAAAATACCTGTTCCACGCGCTGGAGGGGAGCACCAACGTCGTTTACGGCAACATGCTCTTCTCTCCGGGGGCCGGTTACACGAACATTCGGCTTTATCCCAACAGCGAGCTTACGTGCTGCGGCGGAGTGAGGGCCACCGGCGCACCGTTCTACCTGAATGGCGATTCGGGAAGCCGGCTCATCTTTTCGGAGCTGCCCATTACATCACGTGTGGAGTATGCGTACGTAAGCGGCAGCACCTACTTCGATCAATTCGGCTTCTCCGTCACAAGGGGCCATGCGGTGTTCGATGTGACTGGGAATTCGCTGCTGTATCTGCGCGTGGGGCGGAGCAACGACGCCTACAGTTCGCTGCTGGAATTCCTGCGCTCGGACATGTTCTCGGCGACGAACACGACGCTCGCCGCCGGCATGTATAACACAGATGCCACGACCTCGTTCCTGCAGCCGATCACGAAAAGCGGTGCCGCACAGGCGGTGGAGTTCCACTCCACCACGCAGCGGTTCGCGCGGGTGATCGCCGGGCCGAAGGCGACCTTCACCGGCGATGAAGGGGCGCTGCTCGAAATCTACGGGGCGCAGGAGCCGGATACAACGGGACGCCTCCACGTGACAGAGACGAACCTGTATGTGGCGGCGGCGTTCACGGGCGGGCTTTCGCTCAAGATGGGCGGCACGGGGACGCTCCTTCTCACGAACGCGGTCNNGTTCACGGGCGGGCTTTCGCTCAAGATGGGCGGCACGGGGACGCTCCTTCTCACGAACGCGGTCAGCTCCACGAGCGGTGGTATCGAGGTGACGAACGGAACGGTGCGCATCGCCTCGGACGTCGCGTGGACGAACGCATCTTACATAGCCGTTGGTGGCGCGGGGCGGCTTGAGATCGAGGCGGAGACTGGGCTTGGCCGATTGGCGACATTCCCGAAGACAACGGCGCTTTCGCTGTCGGACGAGGGTGTGCTGAGCATTCCGGATGGCGACGAGCTTCGCCTCGGCTCGCTCACGGTGGATGGCGCGGGATTTCCGTGCGGGCGCTACACCTACGAGACCGCTCCGGAGCCGCTCAAGAAGCATCTCGCCGAGACGACGGGTTCAATCGTCATTGGACGCGTCGGGACGTTGTTCCTGATTCAGTAGTTTAGAGGTTTGGATGTTTGGAAGTTTGGAAGTTTGGATGTTTGGATGTTTGGAGGTTTGGATGTTTGGAAGTTTGGATGTTTGGCATACCCCCTCCCCGCTTCGCGGTACTCCCCCTATTTTAGGGGGAGAGTTTATAGATTCCCCCTCTAAGATAGAGGGGGTGGCCGGAGGCCGGGGAGTATGAAGGTTCAACAAACTACCAACTATCAACTGCCAACTATCAACTGCCAACTATCAACTGCCAACTATCAACTACCAACTACCAACTATGAAAAAAGAGAAAATGGTTATGTTCCTGGGCGCCACTGCCGCGATGTTCGCGGCAACGGCTTCGGCGGATGTTGCGCTGTCCCGCGACAATGCGGAGATCGTTGCGCTCGATTCGGCAGAGAGCGGTGTCGTGCAGTTTGCCGCCCAGGAGCTGTCAGACTTCTTGGGGCAGGTGTTCGGCGCGAAGGTGCCGGTGGTGAACGCGCCGACGAAGGGCAAGGCATCGATCGTGCTTGGCTCGAACGACTGGTCGCGCGCGGCCGGCATCGATACGGCCGCGCTGGCACGGGATGAGTTCGTGATCCGGGTTGTGGACGCCGGGTCGAGCGTAGGGGGTAAGGTGTACATTGCCGGGCGCGACGCGCCGGGCGGTGCTTCAATGCTGAAGGGGAAGCATGAGCGTGCGACGCTCTTTGGCGTGTACGAGTTCCTCTACCGCTACGCGGGCGTGCGGATGTACTTTCCCGGCGAGCTGGGCACGATTGTGCCGACGGCGGATGCCGTGCGCGTGCCGGCGGGCGAGGTGCGCGTGAAGTCGTCGTACGCCGTGCGCCGCTACGGACCGAAGGACGGAACGGTGCCGGCCGCCGTGCTCGCGGCAGCGGGTCTCAAGGATGCGGACGAGTTCAAGCGCTTGAACAAGTTGCGGCAGCGTCTTGAGACGGCGAAGATCCCATGCTGCCATGGTCAGCTCTACTCCCGGTTCTACAAGCGTTTCGCCAAGACGCACCCAGAGTACTTCGTGATGGGTAAGGACGGCAAGCGACATCCGACCGAGGCCGTGGGGCGTCCGCTCTACAACAAGGAACACGTCTGCCATTCGTCTGGAATCTGGGACGAGATCTATCTGGACGCGAAGGCGTATCTCACGGGGCAACCGCCCGAGGTGCGGAAGATCCCGAAGGCGAACGGCAAGGGCTATTCGCGCGGTCCGGGATCAGACGACCTGTATTACGACGTGATGCCGCATGACGGTGGCGGCGAGTGCTACTGTCCGGCGTGCCAGGCGCGCTACGACCATTCGAAGCGGAACTACGCGACGGAACTCCTGTGGTCCAACACCGTCTCCGTGGCGAAACGGCTCAAGGCCGACGGGGTGAAGGGCTACAT
Source organism: uncultured bacterium (assembly GCA_902779565.1). GTDB lineage: Bacteria > Verrucomicrobiota > Kiritimatiellia > RFP12 > UBA1067 > UBA1731. The sequence goes on from CACZCD010000229.1 coordinate 3,024, forward strand.
CACGCAGATGGCGTACCACCCGTATGCCGATGTCCCGTCGTTCGACATTCCGGACAACGTGCTCGTGATGGTCGCGCAGCAGGGGCCGTGGGCGCGGACGAACCGGGCGGACGGAAAGGATCCCGACGAGTTGGTGAAGCAATGGGCGGGGAAGACCGGCGGAAAGGTGTGGCTCTGGACGTATCCCGACAAGATCTTCGAGCGGACTTGCCCGGACATCCCGCAGATGAGCCCAAAAGCGTGGGGCGGCTACTTCAAGCGCCTTTCGAAGTGGATCATCGGCGGTTTCGCGGAGTCGGAGAGCGACCGCTGGATCTACAACTACCTGAACTACTACATCTACTCGCGGGTGTGCTGGGATGTGAATGTCGATCTGGACGCGGTCCTCGATGAACACTACCGACTCATGTTCGGCCCGGCGGCCGGACAGATGAAGTCGTTCTTCGAAGGCCTGGAGCGGAAATGGTGTGACGAGTTGATGGCCAAGACGACGCTTGGCCCGAAAGGTCCGAAGTCCATCATGCCGGGCTACTACGAGCTGTGGGGGAAGATCTACTCGCCGGAGGTGCTCGCCGGATACGCGAAGCTGTTCGACTCGGCGGCTGCGGCGGTGCGGCCCGGCTCCGTGGAGGCGCGGCGCATTGCGATGTTCCGCAGCGAGATGCTCGAGCCGCTTGTGGCGGCGGCGAAGGACGCGCACGAATCGTTCGATGTGGAGAAGTGCAAGGCGCGCCGCCAGGCGCAGAAGGCTGGAAAGGTTGTGTTTGCAGATGATGGTGGTGATCTTTCGAAATGGACGTCATGGCCGAAGGCCGCGCCCGCGCCGTCTCGCGCCGCGGAGAAAGGACCACTTTCCGATGCCCCGCTGATGCTCACCGCGTACGGCACGGATGTGCAGAAAACGTGGATCAATGTGAACTTGAAGCCGTCCACGAAGTACAGGCTTTCGTATTTCCTGCGGCTTGAGGATCTCAAGACGACGGAGACCTGGAGCCGATTCTCGTGTCGACTGAAGTATGAGGGGGCTCCGCGCGTCGGGCGTGGCGCGCCGCGTTTCATCGAGACGACCGGTTGGATCTATGTCGTGCGCGAGTATGAGACGCCGAAGGATCTGAAACTGGATTCCTGCGTCTTGGAATGTTCGTTCCTTGATGCGAAAGGGCGTGCACTGGTCGATGGGTTGCGACTTGAGGAGATTCCTTAAGGGGTTGGAAGTTTAGAGTTTAGAGTTTCCAGTTTAGAGTTGGGAGTGGATTTATGAAAAAAAGAATTGTTCTGTGTGTGGCGGCGTCGGTCGCCTGGACGGTGGTCGGCGCGACGCTCGACGGCGCGAAGCCCATCACCTACGAGGCGTTTGGCGCGGTGGGCGACGGACGGACCGATGATCGGAAGGCGATCATGGCGGCGCATGCTGCGGCCAACGAGAAGGGGCTCCCCGTGCGCGCGAGGGATGGCGCGACCTACTACATGGGATGTGGCGGCGGCACCGCCATCATCCGCACGGATGTTGACTTTGGCACGGCGACGTTCATCATCGACGATACGCATGTGGCGAAGCCCAACATCCGGTCTGCGGCGTTCAGCATTGAGCCGGACGAGCCCACATTCGCCGTGACGGGCCTTGTGAAGCTTGTGCGGGGGCAGGAATCCTTAGGCGTAAGGCTTCCGAAGAGATGTCTTCTGGAGCTTATCGACAACAAAGTGAGGCGTTTCATACGGTGGGGGCGCAACCAGAACAACGGCGTTGCGCAGCGGGAGATGATCATTGCGGACAGTGAAGGGCGTGTGGATCCCGCTACGCCTCTCGTCTGGGACTTTGACCACGTGACCACCGTTAACGCGTGGCCGATTGACGAAAAGCTGCTGACGGTGAAGGGCGGCTCGTTCACGAACATCGCCAACCAGGCGGAATCCCGGTACACCTATCATTCGCGCGGCATCCTCGTCCATCGGTCGAACGTGCGCATTGAAGGGTTGAAGCACTATGTCACGGGCGAGCTGGACCATGGCGCGCCCTACTCTGGGTTCGTCTGCATTGAGCGCTGCGCCAACGTGACGTTGTACAAATGCCTCTTCACGGCGCGCCGCACCTACGAGACGATCGGCGCTGCCGGGAAACCGGTGAGCATGGGATCCTACGGCCTGACGGTTGGCTACGCCGTGAATGTCAGCTGCATTGGATGCCGGCAGACGACGGATATCGTGGATGGTCGCTACTGGGGGCTGTTCGGGTCGAACTTCTGCCGGAACATTCTCTTCGACGACTGCGTGTTTTCGCGCTTCGATGCGCACATGGGCGTGGCGAACGCGACAATCCGGAATTCAACCCTCGGCTACATGGGCGTGCAGGCGATTGGCTTCGGTACGCTCCTCATCGAAAACAGCACCATCCGCTCACGCAACGCTCTGGTGAGTCTGCGCTCGGATTACGGGAGCTCCTGGAAGGGAGACATCATCATCAGAAACTGCACGTATGCGCCGTGCAACGCACCGCGTGACGGCGTGCCGCCTCTGCTGAACGGATTCAACGTGGCGGAGCACGACTACGGCTATGACTGCTGCATGCCGCGTCGGTTCGTCGTGGAGGGGCTTACCATTGAAGATGCGAAGCACAATCCAAAGCAGGGCCTCTGTATCTTCGGAATGTTCCGCAAGATGGACGTCAAGCCGGTCCGGCCCTATCCAGTGACGGAGGAGGTTGTGCTGCGCAACGTGAAGACCGCGAGCGGGCGGACGCTCCGGACGAGCCGGAACGAGGAGCTGTTCCGTAACGTGAAGATCATTCGTGATTAGTTGTTAGTTGTTAGTGGCTAGTTGTTAGTGGTTAGTGATTGGGGGTTAGTGGCTAGTGATTGGTGGTTAGTGATTGGTGGTTAGTTGAAAACTTGAAACTTCTCGGAAAGGAGATAATATGGAAAGTAGATTGACGTGTGTGTTTTGCAGTGCGGTGATTGCTGGAGCGATGGCGCTTCCGGCAGGAGCGGTTACGCTCACGCCGGCGAACGTCGAGGTTGTGAAGGCGACGGAGACCGCGTCGTCCGGCGTGACGGCGTTTGCCGCAAAAGAGCTGTCGGACTTTTTAGGACAGGTGTTCGGCGCGAAGGTGCCGGTGGTGAC
>CACZCD010000230.1 GCA_902779565.1 uncultured bacterium
GTGGCAGCGTCTCCACGCCGCGACCTCCACGCCGCTCGGCACGGGCGAGGATATCTACCTCAAGGAGAATTTCCGGCCGCTCCTCGAATCGGGCGCGCTCGCGGTGGTCCATCCCGATCTGCTGACGGCGGGCGGTATCCTTGAGACGAAGAAGGTCGGCGATATGGCCGAAGACTTTGGCGTGCAGATGAACCTCCACATGGCGGAGTCTCCGATCGCGTGCCTCGCCGCGGTGCATGTGGCGGCGGCGACGCGCAACTTCATGGCGCTGGAGCTGCATTCGGTGGATGTGCCGTGGTGGGGCGATCTCGTGAAGCCCGCGCTCTCGTACGAGGGCGGGTTCATCAAGGTGCCGACGAAGCCGGGACTTGGCATCGATGAGCTCAACGAAAAGCTCATCAAGAAGCAGGCATGCAAGGACTTCCCACCGCCGTGGACGCCCACGAAGGAATGGGACAAGGAGTGGGCTAACGATCGGAGGTGGTCATGAAGTTTGCGATGTCTTTGATTCTGGCGGCGCTGCTTTGCGGTTGCGCGAGCGTACGTTCGTCATCCGAAGTGCAGGCGGCGATTGGGCCGTTCATTGAGCGCGGTGAGATTGCCGGATTGGTGAGCGTCCTCTCGGATCCGGACGGGACGCTTTCGGTGGATTGCTTCGGTTATGCCGACGTCGAGAACGGACGGCGGATGGAGATGGATACCGTCTTCGCCGTGTTTTCGATGACCAAGACGTTCACGGGATGCGCGATCATGGTCGCGGTCGATAAGGGCATCCTGTCGCTTGACGATCCGGTCTCCAAGTATCTGCCGGAGTTCGAGGGGCTGAAGAATCCGATCACGATCCGTGACTGCATGAGTCACATGACGGGGATTGTGGGGGGCGTCGTTCCGATCTACAAGCGTAGCGTGCCCCTGCGCGAAGTGGCGCGGCGTTTTGCGCAAGGCGGCAAATGCGAGGTGCCGGCCGGCACGCGTTTCCGCTACAGCAACTCGCCGATCGACACGGCCGGTGCGTGCCTTGAGGTCGCGAGCGGCATGCCGTACGAACAGTTCCTGCGCGAGAACGTGCTCGATCCGCTCGGCATGCACGATACGCGGTTTGAGCCGACCGACGATATGATCGCCCGCATGGTGAAGCCTTACACGACGAAGGGCGGACCGTTCCGTCCCGGCAACGACCGGTGCTGCGCGCAGCTTGTGTTTCCCGTGGGACAGAAGGTCTATCCCGCGCCGGCCGCCGGTTTGTTCTCAACGCCGCGCGACATGATCCGCTTCTCGCAGATGCTGGCGCACCATGGCGAGCGGGACGGCGTGCGCATCGTTTCGCGTCGGACGTTCGACGAGGTGTGGACGAAGAAGCAGACGCCCGAGGGCATCGAGCAGCCGTACACTGTCGGCGCGTGGATTTACGGTGACTGGTTCGGGCATGAAGGCGCGATGCGCACCGATCAGCGCGCCAACATCAAGACGGGCCATTCGCGGGTGTTCTTCATCCAGACCGAGAACGCGGCGGGAAGCGCCTTCTTCGCCGCAAAGAAAGCCTGGCATGAGGCGTGCGACCGCGCACAGGGCATGAAGGTTCCGTTCAAGGCCGATCATTGAAGTCGCGGGCGGCTCTTTGACGGCAAACGGCGCCGTGAAAATTTTTTAAAAAAACCCTTGCAAATAAAGGCCGAATAGGGTATCTTATCTTTCGTTCTCGGGATTCACCCCTGAACACCTTATAAGGAAAAAAACAAAATGGCAAAGAAAGTTCCGGCCACCAAGAGTGAAATCATGGCTGCCCTCGCTGAAGCGGCGGGCATCTCCAAGAAGCAGGCAGTTGCCGCGTACTAGAAGCTTCTCGCGATCGCGTACGAAGGCGCCAAGGGTCCGAAGGGCATCATGCTCCCGGGTCTCGGCAAGGTCCTGAAGGCGAAGTCCAAAGCGCGCATGGGCCGCAATCCCGCGACCGGCGCGGCGATCAAGATCCCGGCCCGCACGAAGGCGAAATTCCGTCTTTGCAAGGCCGCCAAGGACGCCATCCTCGGCTAATCCGGACCTTCGTGGTCATGAGGGGAGCGCGGTGCAAGCCGCGCTCTTCTTTTTTTGTCGGCGGACAAGTTTTCGCCGCGCGTCCCATTTTCCCCGCCGCCGCTTTGTGGTATAATCCGCACATTTAATTGAGAGAAAACCATGACACTTGCAGAACTCGCAGAAGGAAAGAAGGTTTCGCTGGCCGAGATCGCGGCGGCGGCGGATGCGGAGGCCGTTGAGGCGCTCCGCGTGAAGTATGTCGGCCGCAACGGTTCGATACCGGCCCTCATCAAGGCCATGAAGGACGTTCCGAAAGAGGAGCGGCCGGCTTTCGGCAAGGCCGTGCAGGAATGGCGGCGGGAGGTCGAGGAGGCGCTGGCCGCCAAGGGCGCGGGCGGTGCGAAGCCCGGCGCGGGCGCTGTCGGGAACGTGGACGTCACGCGTCCGGGACTCTGGCCGGAGCTGGGCGTGGCGCATCCGATCTCGAAGGTGATCGCCGAATCCGCCCGCATCTTCTCGCGGCTCGGCTTCACTGTGGCGGACGGCCCCGACATCGAGAGTCCGTTCAACAACTTCACGGCGCTCAACACGCCGCCCCACCATCCGTCGCAGGACCGCTCCGATACGTTCTGGCTGGCGGCGGACGCGTTGCTGCGCACGCAGACCTCGCCCGTGCAGATCCGTACGATGATGGCGAACAAGCCGCCGGTGCGTGTGATCTGCCCCGGTCGCACCTATCGCCGCGATACGACGGACGCCACCCATTCCGCCAACTTCCACCAGATCGAAGGTCTGTACGTGGACACGAAGCCCGTTTCGCTCGCGGATCTGAAGAGCGTGCTGTCGTATTTCGCGAAAGAGATGATGGGCGATGGCGGCGTGCGGTTCCGTCCGCACTTTTTCCCGTTCACCGAGCCGAGCGTGGAGGTGGATTTCCGCTGCCACGTCTGCAAGGGCGCGGGCTGCAAGGTGTGCAAGCAGTCCGGCTGGATCGAGATCGCCGGCGCGGGGATGGTCGATCCGCGCGTGTTCGGGCATGTCGGCTGGAACCCCGAGGAGGTTTCGGGCTATGCGTTCGGCTTCGGCGTGGAGCGCATCGCCATGATCAAGTATGGCATCCCGGACATCCGCTGGCTCTACGAGAACGATCTGCGATTCCTTGCGCAGACGGCCTGATGCCACATGATCTCGCTCCAGCAGGGACAGCACCTTTCGCAGCAGCTGGCGCCAGCGTTGCGCCAGTCCATCAAGGTGCTTGCCATGAACCTGCAGGAGCTTCGGCAGGAGATTGCGCAGGAGATCGCGGCCAACCCTGTCATCGAGGATATCGACCATCCGCTTGAATTGCCGATGGAGTCCGTCGCGTCACGGCGTGAGGCGCGGGAGGAGTTGGCCTCGTACGCCCAGCCCGAAGATGAGGCCGCGCCCTCCGTCAACCCTGACGAGGATTCCGCCGAACGGCGCCAGCGTTTTTTCGACAGTCAGGTCAAGAGGGAGACGCTGCAGGAGCATCTGGAAAGCCAGATTCCGCTTTCCGGCCTCCCCGCCGCCGACTTCCCGCTGGCCGAAATGCTGATCGGCAACCTGAACGATGACGGCTACTTCATCGGTTCGCTGCCCGACATCGAGATGGTCTCCGGCGAAAGTGAGGCGCATGTGCTCGGCGTGCTGGCAGCGATCCGCCGGTTTGATCCGCCCGGCTGCGGCGCGCGCAACCTTAAGGAGTGTCTGCTCGCGCAGATGGAGAAGTTCGACGATTCGCCCTGGGAGGATGAGGTGCGGGGGCTGATCGAGCACCACCTCGAAGATATCGCCGCCGGAAGGGAGAGCGTGATCCTGAAGCGCCTGAACCTGACGCATGACGAATATGTCCAGGTCCTGCGTCAACTCCAGACACTTGACCCTCGGCCGGGGCGCGCCTTCGAATCAACCGGCGAACAGAACCGAATCGTGAAGCCGGAGGTGCATGCCGTCCGCGAGAACGGACGTTGGATCGCGGAGGTGGACGATTTGGCGCTTCCCGACGTGCACATCTCGCCGAAATACATCAAAATGCTGGAGGATCCTTCTGTCGCGAAGGAGGTGAAGGACTACCTGCGCGAACGCCTCGCCTCGGCGCATGCGCTCGTCGAGGCCGTGGAGCATCGCGAGGAGACCGTGCGCAGCATCGCGCAGGAGATCTTCGACCGGCAACCCGGCTTCTTCACGCACGGGCTGAAGGGGCTTCAGCCCCTCACCATGCTGGAGGTCGCGGAGAAGGTGGGCGTGCATCCCACCACGGTGTCGCGCACCGTGAACGACAAGTACGTCTCCACGCCGCGCGGGACGGTTGAACTGCGCCGCTTCTTTACGCAGGGGATCGAGACAACCGGTGGCGAGGTGGTCACGAAGGAGGCCGTGCATGACGCGCTGCGGGCGCTTGTGGACGCCGAGGACAAGCGCCATCCGCTCTCCGACGATGCGTTGGCGGCGAAGCTGAAGGAGCAGGGCTATCCCGTGGCGCGTCGCACGGTCGCCAAGTATCGCGGGATGCTCGACATCCCCGCCACGTCCGAAAGGCGCCGCCGATGAAATGGCGCGAAAGGTTTGCGCCGTACCTTGACGTGTTTCGGCTCACGTGGCCGATCGCGTTGGGGATGGCGAACAACGCGCTTATGCAGTTCGTCGATCGCGTGTTTCTGTCGCAGGAATCGACGGCTTCTTTAGAGGCGGTGCTTCCCGCGTCGGTGCTGGCCGGTGTGTTCGTCTGCTTTTTCCAGTCGGTGGTCGCCTACTCGGGGACCTTTGTCGCGCAGTATTTTGGCGCGGGGAGCGAGCGCGGATGCCGCACGAGCTAC
>CACZCD010000231.1 GCA_902779565.1 uncultured bacterium
CGTTGCGGCATCGGTGGCGGTAAACTGCAAAAGCACATTCGCGCCGAACGAAAGATCCTTCACCTGCATCACCGTGCCGGCGGTCAGGGCAAACTTCGTATCGTGCGCAACCGTCACGGTGCCGGGGAACGCAGCGGAGCGCTCAAACTGGAACGTCTGCGGAATGATGGTGTCATCGCGCGGCGTGGTGTCGTCGTTGTTCAGGTTGAGAGTGCCGCAGTATCCTGACAGATCGGCGGCGAAGCGATAAATGGAACTGTCGGGATCAGCACCTGAATATCCATTGTTTCCTCCGATGTTCAAGGTGCATCCGGCATCGCAGGAAAGGGATCCATTGAGAAGCAACGTGCTACCAGTGTACCCCACAGCCATAAAGAACGGGGCCGAATCCGGAGAATTGACGCGGAAATCCCCTGCCATCGTGTAGATGCCCCCATGCCCCTGATTGCACACGAAGCTCCCTTTCTCGAAATACACGATGCCGTTGAAGGTGATTGTCGATTTGTTGTAGTCAAGAATCTGACCGCCGCGCGAAGCGGAAAGATCGCCGATATGCAGTTCGCCGAAGGTGTACGAAGACGTACCCGCCGCAAGCCGGACCTTCCCCTCGTTGCCAGGACTCGCTTTATTGCCTCGCAGATAGTAGATGTCGGAGGCAGAGAGCGGCGCGCCAGCCGCGCCGGCGTGCGTCACGCCGTCAGCCGCCAGCCAGTTGTAGGCGTTCGTCAGCGCATTCAGGTATAATGGCTTACTGTTGTAGCTCACGGAAGTGTCCAGCCAGTACGTCTCGGCGCAAGCGCTTGCGGCGGCCATCGCAAAAGCCAGCAAAAGCACGTTTTTAGCTTTCATAAATCTCTACCTCACTTCCTTGGTTGTTGCGTCAGCATGTCGAGGACACTGTCCACCATAAGAAAACGGGTAAAGTTTACCATATTTCCCCGTCCATTTCAACATTTCAAACCCCTCAAACCTCTCAAACCTCTCAAACCCCTCAAACCCCTCAAACCTCTCAAACCCCTCAAACCCCTCATTTCCTCACTTCAATAACGACCTTCACGGACAGACGCTCCTTGCCACGCGCCTCGAACGTACGGTAACGCCCGTTGCGGTTGCAGCAGATCTTACCGCAATCGACAATCTCGCCATCCGTGGTGTAGGTGCACGTCCAGCCATGGTAGCTGACGGAGAGCGACTTGCCGTCGCAGGCGATTTCGGTGGCCTGCTCGCCGTCAAACTCGAACGCCGGGAGCTTCATTGCAACATTTCCCGGACCGGAGAGCATCATGGAAAGCCCGTCTGAAGCGAGACGACATTTCCACGAAAGACCGCCGATGGTCCAGTCTGCCCACGCGGCATCCCCGTTGCTTCCGCTACCCGCCAGAACGAGCGGGGCGTCCACGGCCGGCACAACCGCAAGTGACGATTGATTCGGCACTTCCGTGCGGTAGCCCGGTTTCAGCGCACACGGAACCGACAGGCAGATCGTGCTGGGCGCGCCTTTGCGCTGGATCCGGCCGAGACCGTCGCAGTCGTAGTGGAGGTCTGCGTTGTAGTCGAACTGCGCGGAATAGTCGCCGGCCTTCAGCAACACCCAGTGGAAGTCGGGCGTGGTCACGAACGAGGACGGGGCGCTGCCGCCGGCCGGTTCGGCGGCGGCCGGTATGGTTTCGTCGGCGAACAGGTAGCCGAGCATCGCCCAGGAGCCCATCGTCACCATGTACTTGTCGAAATAGGCGTACCCTTCGCATCCCATCCCAGACCCACGCTCGCCGGATCCTCTCGGGTAGAAGTTCTTGACATGCCGCATCGGACGCACGGCAAGCCATTCCTTGAGCGCATCCACTGTCGCGCGCGCGGCACGGCGGAAGCGCGCGCCCTTCTGGACGTCACCGCGCGCCTTGTAGCGCGCCGCGTACCATTCGCACACCGCCGCGTAGAACGTGTGGTTGTGCAGGAACTGGTTGCTGCGGCCGCCATACGGTATCTCGCCAGCCGCGGAGAGCATGGCAAGCGTGGGCTCGGCGGAACGGTCGAGCAGCTCCTCAAGCTTCGCGCGGGAGGGGCCGTCGTAGCCGTAGTGCAGTGCGAGCATGAACTGCAGACGCGTCACGATGTCATACACGGCCGGCTGGTTCGGATCACGGTACATGCCGTTCGGATCGAACCAGCGCAGCTGGTCGGCGACGCACTTCTCCACGCGCGCGGCATCGCCGCCCATCCCCAGCGCAATCCGCGCCTGTTCGCTCGCGCAACCGAACACGAGCCAGTTGTTCACCCGTTTCCCGTCCGTGCGCAGCTGCACCTTGTAGCATTTCGCGGCATCGACCGCGCGGATATCCGCGCGCCACGCCTCCGTCACGGATTTGTCGAACACCTTCGCCCGCTCAAGCTCGCAGATCGCCGCCGCAAGCTCCTTCACGGAGAATTCGTTTCCTTCACGCTTCATCAAACCCTTGGGCGCGCAGCTGCAACAGATGGACATCATCTGCTTCAGGGACTCGCGCTTCTCCGACATGCGTCCATTCGACACGAGACAGGCGAGATTCGCCGCCAAACGCGGGAAGCCATGCTCCGTCACACCTTCACGCGCGCACCTGTCGATGTACTGTCGAATGTGATCGTCCGAATAGGAGGCGACCGCCGCTTCCATCAGGTCGAGATACTCCGCTTTCGTTACGCCGCCCTTCTGGGGGCAGACGGATTCCGCCGCCGCGACGGTGAACACGACCGCCGAGGCAAGGACGAGGATTGAACTTCTCTTCTTCATTTCAGGTTTCCTTTTTTTAAGTCAGTCAATCTTTTCAGATCACGAAGTCTCGGGACAAAAAAAGAGCCCCTTCCGAAAGGAAGAGGCCCTTCCTCACGAAGGATCCGCGTGTCACTTGGTGACCTTGCGGCCCTTCACGCCAGCGGCGGTCGCCGCATTCGCCTTCGCCTTCTCGTGCGGACGCAGCGCGCGGACGGCCTCGCCGGCCTTCCACATCTCGCTGTCGTGCATCGCCTGAAGCTTCGCGGCCATGAACTCCTTGTAGTCCGGACGGCCCGTGTCGCGGATGACCTCCTTGGCCTCGGTCATGCTCTTCACGCTCTTGTAGAGCTTCTTGAACACCGGCTCCGTCGCCTTGCGGAAGAACGGACGCCACTTGAGCGCGCCGTGCTGCGCCGTCTGCGAGCAGTTGGAGTACATCCAGTCCATGCCGTTTTCATCGACCAGGCGGGCGAGCGACTGCGTGAGCTCCTCGCACGTCTCGTTGAACGCCTCGCTCGGGCTGTGGCCGTTCGCGCGGAGAGTGTAGTACTGGGCTTCCATCACGCCGCAGAGCGCACCCATCAGGATGCCGCGCTCGCCGACGAGATCGGAGGTGACCTCGTTCTCGAACGTGGTCGGGAAGAGGTAGCCGGAACCGACGGCGATGCCGATCGCGATCGTCAGCTCAAGCGCCTTGCCCGTCGCATCCTGCGCAACCGCGTAGGAGGAGTTGATGCCCGCGCCGTTGAGGAAGTTGCGGCGCACGTTCGTGCCCGAACCCTTCGGCGCGACCATGATCACATCCACGTCCTTGCTCGGCTTGACGCCCGTGATCTTGTTGTACACGTAGGCGAAGCCGTGCGAGAAGTAGAGCGCCTTGCCCGGCGTGACGAACTTCTCGATCTGCTTCCAGACCGTGCTCACCGAACCGTCGGAGGTGAGCATCATGATCACATCACCCTTGGCGGCGGCCTCCTCGATGGAGAAGAGCGTCTTGCCCGGCACCCAGCCGTCCTTGAGCGCGCGACCCCAGCTCGAGTTCGCACCCTTGCCCTTGCGCTGGCCCACGATCACCTTGATGCCGTTGTCGCGCATGTTGAGCGCCTGAGCCGGCCCCTGGATGCCGTAGCCCAGCACGGCGATCGTCTTGCCCTTGAGGACTTTCTGCGCCTTCTTGAGCGGGAATTCCTTGCGCGTCACGATCTCTTCGGTGACGCCGCCGAAATTAATCTTCATTTTTGTTGACTCCTTTCTTGACTCAAACGTTTACTTGGCGAGAGCCGCCGAGACGTCGGCAAGCACCTGACGGAGCGCCTTCGGCACGCGATGGGCGGCGAGATTCGCCTCCTTCGAGTCCTTCGACGGCTTCTTGTCGTACTCGTCGTAGGAGGCGCCGACCGTGGCGATCTCCTTCTTCCAGCCCTCGACGTCCACCTTGAGGATCTCCTCGAGATCGGCCTTGACGACGTGGAACTTCGCCTTGAGGTCGTTGTTGGCGAGGTCGATGTCCTTTGCGAACGGGATGTTGCCGATCGCCGTCTCGTTGGCTTTCACCTTGCCCTCGATGCGCTGGCAGATCCACTTGAGGACGCGGCTGTTGTCGCCGAAGCCCGGCCACATGAAGCGGCCGTCCGCGCCCTTGCGGAACCAGTTCACGAAGTAGATCTTCGGGAGCTTCGTCGCGTCGGCGCTCGTGCGCTCCATCTCCAGCCAGTGCTGGAAGTAGTCGCACACGTTGTAGCCGAAGAACGGCAGCATCGCCATCGGGTCGCGGCGCACCTGGCCGATCTGGTCGGAAATGACGGCGGCCGTCACCTCGGAGCCGGCGGCGGAGCCCATGAACACGCCATGCGTCCAGCTCTTCGCCTCGTTCACCAGCGGGATCGTCGAAGGACGGCGTCCGCCGAAGAGGATCGCGTCGATCGGCACGCCGGTCGGCTTGTTGTTGAACTTGCCCGCGAAGCCGGCCTTGTCGAGAACCGGGCAGTTGACGGCCGGGGCCGTGAAGCGGCTGTTCTTGTGCGCCGCCACGTAGCCCGCCGCCTTGATCTCGGCCTTGGTCATGCCGGGCTTCGGCCCCATGCGGTACGGATCGTCC
>CACZCD010000232.1 GCA_902779565.1 uncultured bacterium
CCAGCACGCAGGGCTTCAGCGTCTCAAGCGTCTGGACACGATCCCATGGACAACCCGTCTCCGGATTCCGGAGACGGGTCATGATGTCGTGCAATCTCTCGATGCCGGTCATCAGGAGACCTTCAGCATCTGCAGCACCGCGTCGGCGGCCTTCTTGTCGAGCGTCTCGACAACCTTGTCCGCACCACCGAAGTCCTGCCAGGCGACGCGCTCGTTCGTGACGCCGAGCGCGCTCATGCCGGCGATAAGCGCGGCACGCACGCCGAAGCCGGAGCCGGTGACGGCGGTGGTGAGCATCTCGTGGAGGCCATTCGCCCGGCACGCGCGCTTCCAGACGTCCCACTTGCAGCTGCCGTAGGTGGAGGAGGTCTCGGCGTACGCCACCACACGGTCGTCACCGATGGCCTCGGCCAGCGCGGCGGCATCACCACGCGTGGCGACCACGACCTTCAGACCCTTGTCGGCGAGCGCCTTGAGGAAGTTCTTGAACGCCGGCGTGACGGCGTCGGCGGCCTTCGCGGCAACGGCGCTGTTGAACGCGGTGTTCAGCTCGCGCGCCAGCGCGGCAGCATCTCCGTTGCGGCCGGTCGCCTCGAACAGTTCGGCGAGGCCGCCCTGATAGTTGCCGCCCGCGAGGTGCAGGGCCTCGAGACGCGTGTTCAGCTCCACGCCCGCTCCCTTGAGCAGCTTCTTGGCGGTGTCGAAAAGAATCTCCGCACCGTTCAAGACCGTGAAGTCGAACTCAACGATTACGCCCTTGCTCATCTTAGCCATTTGACGCTCCTAACCTTTTTTGATCTTACTTCTTCACCGTGCGCGTCTTGCGCATCCGCGGCTGCCCGATCTCGCGCAGCATCTTGCGGAAGCGGCTGTTGCGCACATTGAACGGCTTACCGCCCTTCACACGCGAGAACTCGCAGGCGCGCAGCTCGTTCGAGGCATCCTCATCCTTGCCGACCACGCCGCCCACGCCCTTGAGCGCGGAATCGACGGCGAGCGCGCAGCACTTCTGGATCAGCTCGAGGTCCTTCTTGCACGGCGCCGCCGAGCGGGCGAAATAGCCGCTCTTGAACACCTGCGTCTTCTCCGCGCCGAGCAGTTCGCCGAAGCGCTTCGCGAAGTACTGGCCCACGTTCACCTTGTCGAGCCGCGGATGGCCGAACGCATCGACGGGCACCTCCTCGCCGCGCTTCTTCATCTCCTTGATGATCTCCTTCACGCACGCACCTTCGGAGACGAAGATGTTCACGTGGCCGAGCTTGTCCATGACCGCTTTCAGGCGGCGACCTTCAGCCGCGAAGTCGATCTTCGCCTCCGGCACGTACACGGCGTTGATGTCGAGATTCTCCTTCGACCAGCCGAACGACGGCACGAGGTTCGCCTTCTTGGACTTGAACATGCGGCGGTAGTAGATGCCCGTGAACGCCGTGAGCCAACCGCAGTTGCGCCCCATCACCTCGTGGATCACGAGGGAACGGGGCGAGGCACTATCCTCCTTGACGACGTTCCAGAAATACCGGGCGCCCTCCTCCGCCGCCGTGTAGGCGCCGAGGGACTGCTTGATCGGATACACGTCGTTATCGACGGTCTTGGGCAGACCGACCACCGTCAGCTCATAGCCGTTCTTCGCGAGGTAGGCGGCGAGATCGGCGGCGGTGGTGTTCGTGTCGTCGCCACCGATGGTGTGCAGCACGTCCACGCCGTCCTTCACCAGCTGGTCGGCGGCGACCTTGAGCGGATCCTCGCCCTCCTTGACCAGACCGCGCTTCACGCAGTCCTTGACGTTCGTGAGCTTCACGCGGCTGTTGCCGATCGGGCTGCCGCCGTGCTTCGTGAGCTTGAGCGCATTCTTGCGGACCTCATCCGTGACCTTCACGGACTGTCCCTTGAGAAGCCCCATATAGCCATCAAGATAACCGATGAGTTCAACCTCCGGCGCTTTCCGCGTGTATTCGGCAATCAGGAAGCCAATTGAGCTGGAGAGGCAAGGTGCCAAACCGCCAGCCGTGAGGAATGCTACTTTCTTAACTTTCTTCGCCATTTCTATTTGAGTCCTTTCATTACATTAACTGTTTCGATCGCGGCCTGCATGGCCGAAAATCCTTTGTTCCCCTGCTTCGTGCCGCAACGCTCGACGGCCTGCTCGAGGTTCTCCGCGTTCACGACGCCGTCCGCCACCGGCACACCCGTCTCGAGGGCAATCTCCGTGAAAGCGCGCGCCGTCGTCTCGTTGATGAGCGCCGCATGGGGCGTGGCGCCCTGAACGACCGCGCCCAGCGCCACGATGGCATCCTGTTTCTTGGATTTCGCAAGCGTTTTCGCAACAACAGGCAACTCATAGGCGCCCGGAACGCGCACGAGCGTGAGATCCTTCTCGTTCCCGCCATGACGGACGAACGCATCGACCGCGCCCTTGACGAGCTGTTCCACCAAGAAGGAATTGAACCGGCTGGCGACCAGCGCAATCTTCAAACCCTTCGCTTCAAGATTTCCGTTAACTTCTTTCACAGTATTTCTCCACAAAAAAGAGGCGCAATTATAGCACAAAACGCGCATTGATGTCAAAAACGGCCAAATGCACAGGTAAAGCGCGCCCTTCCGGAATCAGGGCGCGGCGACCGAGACGAGGAACACCGCGCAGTCGCAGTCGGTGCCCGAATAGGTGGCCAGCAGATGCTTGTCGCCGCACACGGTGGCATTGACATTTCCGGCATCGTACGCACGCGCCTCCGCGCCTTCGGCCAGAATCTCCGGGGCAGGCCATTCCGTTGGATGCTCGAAGATGAAGTCCGCGCGCACCACGCGCCGCTTGAGCTTTTTCGCTCCGCGCTGATAGTAGTAGTTGGAGATAAGCCCCTTCGTCGCGTCATAAATGAGCGAGGGCGTGGACTCCTTCACGTCGTCAATGTTCGTCCGAGCCCGCTTCCACGTTTTGCCGCCATCGGTGGAGGTGATCTGGAACTGCGCGCCGCTTCCGCCCTCCGAACGCGCAAGGGCGAGGATCTTCCCGCCGCCCAGATGCACGGCGCTCTGCTCCGTTGGCCATTCCGACTTCGGAAGATCGTCCTCGACGACATGCTGTTTCCATGTGCGGCCGTTATCCGCGCTCGTCAGCGTGCCCCATGAATGCCCGCCTTCCTTGTTGCGGTACGCGCCCGCGAACCAGAGCGACATCAATCCGCCGCCCGGCACCTTGAACGCGTCCGTCACCTGCATCGGCATCGGCGAGAATGTTGGCGAGGCAATCTTCTCAAACGACTTCCCGTCCGTCGTCCGATAGAGGTCGTGGCCTTTTTTTCGGCCCCATCTGCGCACCCAGAGGAGCATGGCGCCGCCGTCGTCCAGGCCCTTGCCGATCGTCACCTCGCCGATGGCGGGATCATCCGTCACGCAGACCTCCGCCCCCCACGTCCGGCCGCCGTCAACAGACGTGCGCGCGAAGACGCCGCGCTTCCCCTCGTCAATCGTGTGCGCCGAGCCGCGGCTGTAGGCGCAGACGACCTTGTCTCCCAGCGTCTGCACCATCGGCCACGAGTTGTAGCTCGGCGGCGCCTGCACGACAGACACCTGCGCGCCGCCGCACGGCGTCATCCGCACCGTCTGGGCGTCTCCGCAAAACGCGCCGAGCGAGAGCAGCCCGACAGCGCACGTCACAATCGATTTCATCATATTCCCCCGGCTTGTGGACACGATGCCCGGAATCGGCCATCAGGTGAAGGTGATCTCGTAGGCGTGGCCTTCATAGTTGCCGCCGGCGACATACATCTTTGCCGTCTCGGAGAAGTCGTCGATCTCGGCATAGTGGGTGTGTCCGCACAGGATGGCCTTGAGATCCTTGCGTGCGCGCAGCCAATCGTAGAACGCGCGCGTCTGTTCGTTGTGGGAATCCGCCGGGTTGCCGGGCAAGGGTGCCTTGTCGTAGCTCGCCGGATCTCCGCCCATGCCCACGCCGATGATCTTCTTCGCCCGGCGCGAGTTCTCGCGGAACTTCAGCGTGTACGTGGGCGGGATGTGGCACATCAGCACGACGGGCATCCCCTTTTCGAACTCGGCCTTCACGCGGGCGATGGTCTCCGCCCGGAGCTGGTGGCGCGCGTTGTCGAACGCGACAAAGTTCGCGCCGCCGATCACGCGGGAGGCCACCGTGAGGTCGTTGCCGAAAATCGGCCGGAGGCGCGCGCGCATGCCCGCCGCGTCGGAATCGTAATGCTCCGGCGCGCGGCTCTGGTACTCATGGTTGCCGATGGCGTAGAACAGATCGAGTCCCTGCACATTATGCCGCAGGACGCGTTCATTGCCCTCCGTGACGAAGTCGATGAGATCGCCCGTATGGAGCAGCGTTAGCCGGTGTTCGCGGGCGTAGTCGATCGATGCGTAGAATGACTCGAGCGCCTGCGGGAACCGGCACCACCGGCTCTGGAAATGCTTCTGCTTCTTTTCGTCCACGGCCGCAAAGTCGACGGCGTCGAAGAAGTTGAGGTGCGTATCGGAGAAATGGAACGCCTTGAACGCCTTGCCGATCCCGAGGTCGATCTCGAGCGGCTTCACCTTGAGCACCGTCTCATTGGCGATGCCGGTGGTGTACACGTTGTAAGCGCCGAGCGCCCGCGCCGCGAACGCACCCGCACCCAGAAAGAAAAACTGTCGTCTGTTCAGATCCATTTTTTTAATCTCCATTCAAAGCGCAGATTATATCACAGAACGGGCAGATGAGGAGCCGGTCGCTGCGCGGTTGCCTGTTTTTGGGTCCCTTGTCTAACGTGATGTGATATTCTATCCGACCGTTCCTGCCCAATAGGTGTTGGGATA
>CACZCD010000233.1 GCA_902779565.1 uncultured bacterium
CAGATTTGAAAGAGAACAAAGCGAATACATGGAGAAGCTCGTTTTCCTCAACCGCGTTTCCAAGACCGTGAAGGGCGGCCGCGTGGCGAAGTTCTCCGCGCTGATGGTCGTCGGCGACGGCAAGGGCAAGGTCGGCTACGGCCTCGGCAAGGCGGCCGAGGTGCCCGAGGCGATCCGCAAGGGCCTTGAGGCGGCGAAGAAGAACATGATCACCGTCACGCTGGAGGGGACCACGATCCCGCACGAGACCATCGGCGAGTTCGGCGCGGGCCGCGTGCTGCTCAAGCCCGCCGCCCCCGGTACCGGCGTGATCGCCGGCGGCGCGGTGCGCGCGGTCGTCGAGGCGGCCGGCATCAAGGACATCCGCACGAAGTGCCTGCGCTCCAACAACCCCAACAACGTTGTCGGCGCGGCGTTCGAGGGCCTCAAGTCCATGCGCAACGCCGAGCAGGTCGCCAGGACCCGCGGCAAGAGCGCGGAAGAGATCGTAGGATAAGGAGGCGGCGAAATGGCTAAGTTGAACGTAGAGCTCGTCAAGAGCTTGAACGGCAGACACGCGAAGCACATCGCCACTGCCAATTCCATGGGACTGCGCCGCATCGGCGACACGAGCGTGCAGCCCGACAATGACCAGACCCGCGGCAAGATCGCCCAGATCGGCTATCTGCTCAAGGTCACCGAAGTGAAGTAAGGAGGAGATGCGAAATGAAACTTCATGAACTGTCTCCTGCCGCCGGGTCCAACAAGGAAGCATACCGCAAGGGCCGCGGCAACGGCAGCGGCAACGGCAAGACCGGCGGCCGCGGCCACAAGGGCCAGAAGGCGCGCAGCGGCGGCGGCGTGCGCATCGGCTTTGAAGGCGGCCAGATGCCTCTGGCGCGTACCACGCCGAAGCGCGGGTTCCACAACATCTTCGCCAAGCCCTATGAGATCATCAACCTCAGCGCGCTGAACAAGTTTGACGACGGCGAGACTGTCACCGCAGAGGCGCTGCTTGCCAAGGGCATCCTCAGCAAGTGCGAGTACGGCTACAAGGTGCTCGGTAACGGTTCCGTGAAGAAAAAGGTCACCGTACAGGCGTCTGCGTTTTCCCAGTCCGCGAAGGAAGCCATCGAGGCGGCTGGCGGAAAGGCAGAGGTGGTCTAAGTGATCCAGACGATTCGTAAGGCATGGGGCGTTCCGGAGCTTCGCAAGAAGATCATCTTCACGATCTTGATCCTGCTGATCTTCCGCCTCGGCAATGCGATCCCGGTTCCCTATGTCAACACCGCGCTGCTCCAGAATTACCTCAACAACATGAGCACGACGGTGCTGGGCCTGTACAACGTGATGTCCGGCGGCGCGTTCGCGGAGGCGACCGTCTTCGCCCTCGGCGTCCAGCCGTATATCAACAGCTCCATTATCATCCAGCTGCTGACCATCGCCATCCCCGCCCTTGAGCGTCTTGCCCGGGACGGCGGCGAGGCCGGCAAGAAGAAGATCGCGTCCATCACGCGCTACGCCACGGTCGCCATCGCGCTGCTCCAGGGCTTCGGCTACTATATGCTGATGCGCAACTACGGCATTCTGGAGCAGTCCGGCGTGTGGCAGGCGATCGTGATCATCGTCTCCTTCGTGGCGGGCTCCAGCTTCGTGATGTGGCTGGGCGAGCAGGTGAACGAGTTCGGTATCGGCAACGGTATTTCGATCATCCTGTTCGCGGGCATCGTCTCCCGCGTGCCGACGATGATCCAGCAGGGCGGCGCGTATATCGCGCAGAAGGGCGGCGCCGGCTGGCTGCACATGATCCTGCTGGTGATCGGCATTCTGCTGTTGTTCATGCTGATCGTCCACGTCAGCGCGGCGGAGCGCCGCATCCCCGTCCAGTACGCGAAGCGGCAGGTCGGCCGCAAGATGTACGGCGGCCAGGCGTCCACCCTTCCGATGAAGGTCAACATGTCCGGCGTTCTGCCCGTCATCTTCGCGCAGAGCATCGCCTCCCTGCCCGCGACGATCGCGGCGTTCCTGCCCCGGCCCGCGGAGGGAAGCTTCGGCGCGTCCTTCCTCAACGCGATCGACACCAAGTCCGTGCTGTACCTGATCTTCTATTTCCTGATGATCATCGGTTTCAGCTATTTCTATGCCACCATTCAGTTCAACCCCGTTGAGATTTCCAACAATCTCAAGCGGCAGGGCGGCTTCATCCCCGGCTTCCGTCCGGGCAAGCCCACCAGCGACTTCATCGCGAAGGTGCTCGGCAAGATCACGCTGTTCGGCGCCATCTACCTCGGCATCGTCGCCATCGCGCCGCTGATCGTCGGCAAGGCGCTGGGCAACAACGCGCTCGCCATCGGCGGCACGTCGGTCATCATCGTGGTCGGCGTCGCGCTGGAAACGGTGCAGGCGCTGGAGTCCCAGATGCTGATGCGCCAGTACAAGGGGTTCCTTGAATAAGGAGAACGAGATGAATGTGATTTTATTGGGCGCTCCCGGCGCGGGCAAGGGCACGCAGGCGGCGATCCTTGCCCGGGAGCTGGGCATTCCGACGATCTCCACCGGCAACATCCTGCGCGCCGCGGTCGCGAGCGGCAGCGAGCTGGGCCGGCAGGCGAAGGCCTGCATGGATAGCGGCGCGCTGGTATCCGATGAGATCATCATCGGCATCATCCGCAGCCGCCTCGCCGAGCCGGATTGCGCGAAGGGCTACATCCTCGACGGTGTGCCCCGCACGATCGGCCAGGCGGAGGCGCTGGAGGCGAACGGCATCCGCTTCGACCATGTGATCTCCATGGAGATCTCGGACGAAACGATCCTTACCCGCATGAGCGGGCGCCGCGTCTGCCCGAAGTGCGGCGCGAGCTACCACGTCGTCGCGGTCCCCCCGAAGAAGGAGGGCGTGTGCGACGAGTGCGGCAGCGAGCTGATCACCCGCAAGGATGATGCCCCGGAGACCGTCAAGGCGCGCCTTGCGGTCTATCACAAGGAAACGGAACCGCTCAAGGAGTTCTACCGCTCCCGCGGCGTTCTGTATCCGGTGGAGGATCAAGGCTCCGTCGAGGCCACCTCCACGGCGATCCTCGACGCGCTGAAGGAGCGGAACGCATGATTACGCTCAGATCGGCGCGCGAGATCGAACTGATGCGCCGGGCGGGAAAAATTACCGCGGCTGCCCGTGCCTTGGCAGGGGAAATGGTAAAGCCCGGCGTGACAACCCGAGAAATCGACAAAGCAGTGTACCAGTTCATCAAGTCGCAGGGAGCCGAGCCGTCGTTCCTGAATTACAACGGCTATCCCGCCAGCGTCTGCATCTCGGTCAACGACGAGATCATCCACGGCATTCCGGGCAAACGGGTGCTGCAAGAGGGCGACATCGTCAGCGTCGACGTGGGCGCGTATATCGGCGGGTTTCACGGCGACTGCGCGGCGACCTATGCCTGCGGCAGCATCTCCGAGGAGGCGCAGCGCCTGATCGACGTCACGCGCCAGAGCTTTTTCGAGGGCATCAAAAACGCCCGCGAGGGAATGCGCATCTCGGACATCGGCCACGCGGTGCAGGAGTATGTGGAGGCAAACGGCTTCTCCGTCGTGCGCGAGTATGTCGGCCACGGCGTCGGCAGACAGATGCACGAGTCGCCCGAGGTGCCGAACTACGGCGCGCCGGGCCACGGCCCCAAGCTCCTGCGCGGCATGACCATCGCCGTGGAGCCGATGGTCAACATGGGCGCGGCGGCGATCCGGCAGATGCCGGACGGCTGGACCGTCAAAACGGCGGACGGCAAATACGCCGCGCACTATGAAAACACGATCCTCATCACGTCCGGCGAGCCGGAGCTTCTGACGGTTCCCGCGCCCTGAGGCTTGTGCGATGGAGATTACGAGAGCGCATCTGGTCGAAGCGACGGCCGGCCGCGAGAAGGGCAAGCTCTTCTACGTGCTGGAAACGGAGGGGGAGTATCTGCTCCTCGCGGACGGCAAAAGCCGCCGGGTCGAGGCGCCGAAGCGCAAAAAGCGCAGACACGCGCGCTTCATCGCCGATCCGGGCGGCCGCGTCGCGGAAAAGATCAGAGAGAACGAGCGAATTACCAACAGCGAGCTTCGCAAGGCCATTGCTTCGTTCAACGGAGCAGACAATTCCGACCAGGAGGGATAACACTTGGCAAAATCCGACATGATCGAAGTGGAGGGCACGGTGGTCGAATCCCTGCCCAACACCACATTCCAGGTAGATATCGGAAACGGGCACACGATCCTTGCCCACATTTCCGGCAAGCTCAGAATGAATTTCATCCGGATCCTGCCCGGTGACAAGGTCACGGTGGAGATGTCCCCCTACGACCTGACCCGCGGCCGGATCACATGGCGTACCAAGTAAGGAAGGATAAATGGAGGTTCAAGCATGAAAGTAAGACCGTCCGTGAAGCCCATGTGCGAAAAGTGCAAGATCATTCGCCGCAAAGGCCGTGTTATGGTCATCTGCGAAAATCCGAAGCACAAGCAGCGCCAGGGCTGAGAATGAATTGGAGGTAAAACAAGAATGGCACGTATTGCCGGTATTGACCTGCCGAAGGACAAGCGAATCGAGATCGGTTTGACTTACATCTACGGCATTGGCAGAAAGAGCGCCTGCGACATCCTCGAAAAGGCTGGCATCAACCCCGACACCCGCGTCAAGGATCTGACCGACGCGGAGGAAGCGAAGCTGCGCGAGGTCATCGACCACGGCTACATCGTCGAGGGCGACCTGCGCCGCCAGACCGCGCTTGACATCAAGCGCCTGAGCGAGATCGGCTGCTATCGCGGCCA
>CACZCD010000234.1 GCA_902779565.1 uncultured bacterium
GACGGCGGAAAAACGGCAGATACCACTTCACCACGACGGGGGCCAGGAGGAGGATTCCGAACGAGATCACGAAATAGCGCATGTCGCCCGAATAGCTCATCGCGGGGACCGACAGGAACGTGATGGACGAAAACATCGTGGCGTATATGGAAAGCGACACGACCCACCAGGGGAGCCGGCCACCGGCGCGGAAATAGGCGTCGCTAGTCCGGTTCCGGCGCATGAACACAAAGCCCAATCCCGCCATTGCGGCAAGATAGACACCGATAACCAACAGATCAGGAACTCGAAGCATGGCGCGTAAGCATCTCCATTTTTCACATAGAACCGTCACAGGGGCGGCCGCATCGCATCACCGATACCGAATCTCGACAGCGAAATCGTTGAGCGTGTACTTCCCGTCACGGCTGGGGAAGGTCACGGCGAACTCGTTCCGGCCCTTTCTGACCGCGCCTGCCGGTGCCTTGCAGGTGAAGAGTCCATCCTTGCACGTCCCCGCATCGAGCTTCTGCCCGTTCACGGAAAGTCCGATCTCATCGCCCGCCTTCAGGTTGGTGAGCGCCTTCACCGTCACCTTCGGCGGCGGATTGACGGAGGCGAGGTCGTCGCCGACCGTGATGTGGAAGGCATAGTGCTCGCCCGGCTTGTGCGTCGGCATCTCGCCCTTCGGGAGCGCGGGGTCGATGTTCGGGAGGTTGTCGAACCTGTCGCCGTCCTTGAGCCAGTGGGTGGGCCTGTATCCGCCCATGCCGCGGAAGCGCGCGAAGTAGATCTTGTTCTCACCCTCGCTGCGCGCGCCGTCGATCTGTGCGATCTCGTTGAGGTAGCGCCCTTCAAGGTTGAACACGTACACGCCGTCGGCGCCCGCCGCCATCGCCTCGGCGAACCGCGCCGCGTAGGCGGCCTTGCTTTCGCGTCCGGGTATGAACGGCGCGTTGGAGGACTTCGCCTTGCGCGAGATGCGCGACTCGTCGATCGAGGCGTAGAAACGGATGCCGTACTTGTGCGCGAGCGCGACGGAGTCCTCCCACGGGTTGAGGTGGAAGTAGCCCGCGCCGATCCACACATCCACGAGGCGCTCCGCGAACCAGCGTTCGAGATCGATGCCGCAGGCGTTGTCGTAGCCAACCGAGTCCGGCGCGCGCATGCACACCACGATGGGCTTGCCGCGCTTCCGGCCCGCCGCTTCGGTTATCTTCCGGAGGTCGCGCATCAGCTCCGTCATCATCGCCTTCTCCTCTTCCGACGCGACGCCGCCCGCGGCCACGCTCTTGAACAGGATGAAGTGCCTGTTGAAGTCGTACTCGATGCCGTCCACATCATAGTTGTCGAAGAACTGCTTCACGAACGTCTTCATCCGCTCCCTCACCTCGCGATGCGTGAAGTCCACGCAGCTCCAGCTGACCCCGCCACAGAAGAGATGCTTGTTCTTCGACCGGTCGATGCTGCCCATCAGGTATTCCGGGTGCGCCTTCTTGAAGGGCGGAAAGAGCGCGCTGTAGCCCTTCTCGAGGGTTGAACTGGCGTCATGCTGGTCGTTCACACGGATCGAGACGAATATGCCGAGGCTGTTCGTGCGGCAGAAGTCGCTCGCCATCTCAAGCGGATCCGTGCCGAGGGCGAAGAAGTCTGCCGCAGCGTTTTGTGCGGACGGGTTGCCGTGGTGGATGACCGTGACCGTATTCGTAAGCGGTTCGCCGGCCTTGCGGCAGGTGAAGTGGCCGAACCCCGCGCTCTGCGGGCAGTACGACACCACGGCGATGCGCGAGTTGAGCGCATACTTCAGGCGCCTGTCCGTGAATGCCGCCACGCTGACCGGCTGGTTTGTGGGCCAGTACAGGATGTCGCACCCGTCGGTGTTGTACACGAACGTGCGCATCTGGTCGAGCGCGTCCTTGCGCTGCGCCTCCCAGTCCTTGCCGCTGTCGCCGCAGCAGCCTGTCACCGCCACCGTCAGGGCGGCAGCCAATCCAATCGCGATTTTGCTTTTCATTTTCATCTCCTGTTGCATTGGTCAGTTGAAAGCGGTTCGGTTGCCGTCAGGCGGACGGGGCCCAGCAAGCCCGAAGGCTGGAGCGCGTCGAACATCGACGGTCCGGAGCAGTTTGTCGGAAGCAGCTTCCCCGGGCGTTTCGGATCCGTCCGTCCCCGGCGCACCTTCCAATAGCGCAGCGTGGATTTCGTCACTCGCTCCCCTTTCGGCAGAAAGCAATCGCCCACGAGGCGGTTGTACCAATTGTTCACATATCGGATCTCCACAGCATTCTCTCCCTCACGTACGGCCGCAGACACGTCTGCCGTCCACGGAGGACACCACACAGTACCGCAATCCACGCCATTCACGAACACATGGGCAAGTCCGCTCGGCACACAACCGAGGGAAAGTTCCCTGAACCGCCCAACCTCCGAGGCGGAAAGCGTCACCGTGGTGCGGTAGATCGCCGTCCCAGAGAAATAGCGCAGCGCCCGGCTGCCGGCATCCCCTTCCTCGCCGAACGAAGAGAAGTCCCGCAGTTCGGCCATCGCCATCGGCGCCGGCGGGGGCGCCTCCACGCCCTCCCGATAACGGAACTCCACTCGCCACTGTCCTTCGATTCGCCGTTCCGCCTGAACGCGGCGTTCCTGCGAGGCGGTTGGCGGAGAACCCTCCCGATCCGCCGCCGCCAGCACCACGAAACAGCTGCCACCAACAGGGAGATCCAGCTTTACGCGCGTCTTCCCATTTCCGTCGCTCGTGGCGTCCGCCGGCTTCCGTGTCACCGTGACGGCATCCCATATCTCGGCGACGCGCCCGTCCAGTCCGGCATTCAGCACAACGGTTCCCGACCCTTCTCCCGCGACGAAGAAGAAATCCACTTGCCCGTCCCGCCTGTGGGTGGTGGTAAACTGCGCGTTGGACTTCACGCGATACCGCCCCCATCCATAGTAGTTCGTGGAGATGCTCTTGAATTCGCCGTCGTCCACCGGCTCTCCACGCTGAAGCAGCGCCTGGCACCGACCGAGGTATCCCACGAACGCCGATGCGTCCTCGTGCCACGTGACGTTCCGGTTGATGTGCGAACCGGCGAAATACTCCCCGCCCGGAACGCCGAACCTCTTCGGCGAGCAGGTGAAGGTGTGCCACACAAGATGGTTCACGCCATCGGCGTAGGCCATGTCCGCCAGAGGCTTGAGGAATGCCGGATCCACCGAATAGTGTCTCTGCATGTGCGTGAAGGCTTCCATCGAGACGAGCTTCTGTCCGCCGCGACGGGCGGCGAGGACCGGGGCGCGGATGAAGAACCGCCCGCTCTTGTTGGCGTGTCCGCTGCCCGAACCCGCCGCGAACGACCTTTCATGCGGCCAGAACTCTCCCTGCGGCATGTCGTTATGGGCCAGCAGATCCAGCTGGTCGCAGTCGAGCTTGGCGGTCTCGGCGCCCCAGAACCACGGCCCGCCCGATTCGGAATAGACCTTCAGTCCATGCTGATGCGCCCACTGCGACATCTCCGCGTAGAAGCTGTCCTTTATGGTGCTCCAGCCTGCGCCCTGTTTGATGTTCCCCTCATAGCTCACGGAATAGAGGTGGGTGAAAACCCGTCCGGTCAGGTCGGATACGCGCTTGAGAATGGGACCGATGGCACGGTCGAGATGCGCGGCCACCTCACGCCTGTCCGTTATGTCCACCTCGTACTCGCGCCCCTCCCGAAATCCGTTCAAGGTGCCTCCGGACGCGGAAGCGTTCATGGTGAACCTAAGACCGAGGCGGGCGCATTCGCGGATGGAGAACACCACGAACTCCTGCCATTCCGCGGAGCCCCATTCAAGCTCCGCCTTCGGGTTGATCACATGCTCCACGTCGTCCCGATAGCCGCGCGAGTCAAACATCAGCACCCCACCGAACCCGAGGCGTCGGATCGCCTCGAGATCGGCCGTGATCGTCGGACGGTCCACATGCCCGTTTATCCACCACCAGTAGCACCAGGGCTTTGCCTGCGGCGGCGGATCGACGAATTCCCGCCACAGGACAGACGCTGTTTCGCTGCACCCCTCCCCGCCTTCGCCGACGGCATCCACGGCGAAGAACAGCACCGCAACGAGGGCGGCCATGTATGAAGGGACTCTGCTCATTCGGGTCATTCGCGTTTCAGGGCGAGTCGGGTAAAGTCCTCCATGAGACGGTAGTCGCCGATATCCGTCCAGTAGATTGCGGTGTCCGTCTCGTCGTCACGCCTCTCGCGCATCGCCTTGGCGGTATAGTGGAGACTGTAGAGCGGGTCGTTGATCTCGCCGAGCACGGCGATCGGCCAGCCCTTCGAACGAAAGTAGGAATCGGTCCCAGACTCAACCATCATCACGTCGCGCGGGATGCCTCCGCCGTAGCCGGAGAGCGACTTCATGTTCAGGATCCGCTCCGCGCCCGGATGGAGCCGCCCAATCGTCTCAAGCTGGCGCATCACCGCTTCCTTCAGCTGCTTTCTGTCCGCATAGGCGAGTCCGTTCGTCACCACCATCCATCGGGCGGGATGGAGGAGCCGCTCGACGGCGGCGGCCTCGCGCGCAAACGCCTCGTCAGGAGCCTGATGCAACACCGGCACGAGTTCAAGCCCTGCCGCCCCCTTCACCGCATTGAGGCGCGCCGTCTCCGCCTCACCCCACGCCGCGCAACCTGCGAACGCATCGAGGCACACGCCGGTGTACCCCATCTTCGCCGCCCTTTCGACGAATGCCGCCGCCGTTTTCTCCGAGCCGGCGGCCGTCAGGTCGGCCGTGTAGGAGACCCACCGCCGCGCGAA